>NZ_CP054043.1:1534511-1841413 GCF_013282725.1 Yersinia mollaretii ATCC 43969
ACGCCAAATGAAGCCGGGATCTCATTGGCGGCTATCCGCCATTTTGCCGATAAATTGCCGATACTGGGGGTCTGCTTGGGCCATCA
The DNA here is from genome assembly GCF_013282725.1 of Yersinia mollaretii ATCC 43969. Lineage (NCBI taxonomy): Bacteria > Pseudomonadati > Pseudomonadota > Gammaproteobacteria > Enterobacterales > Yersiniaceae > Yersinia > Yersinia mollaretii. The sequence goes on from NZ_CP054043.1 coordinate 1,534,598, forward strand.
GGCGCTGGGGCAAGCTTTTGGCGCGCGCATTGTGCGGGCGCGGCAGGTGATGCACGGCAAGACCACAGCGATTTGCCACAATCATCAGGGGGTTTTCCAAGGGCTGAATCAGCCGCTGACCGTGACCCGCTATCACTCGTTAGTGATTGACGCCGATTCACTGCCCGCGTGTTTTGAGCTGACCGCATGGACGGAGCAAGCGGGCGTGATGGATGAGATTATGGGCATTCGCCATCGTACACTGCCACTGGAGGGCGTGCAGTTTCATCCAGAGAGCATCCTCAGCGAGCAGGGCCATCAGTTATTGGCTAATTTCCTTAAGAATTAACGGGTTGAGATTGTCATATCAATAAAGCGATCATTTTGTTTGCTTGGTTGTGATTTTTTATGCATATTTTGTGATTATATTCTCACTCGTCAGTAGTTGGCGGCTCAATGGTTAATCAAAGGTGGGCAGTGCAATGGCAGATAAAATAGCAGTTAATCGCAGTACATTCGATCAGGTCATTCTGCCTGTTTATGCACCCGCGCAGTTTATCCCTGTAAAAGGGAAAGGTAGCCGCGTATGGGATCAGCAAGGCACAGAATATATTGATTTTGCGGGTGGAATTGCGGTGACTGCACTCGGTCATTGTCATCCGGCGCTGGTGGCGGCCCTGCATCAGCAGGGTGAGACGTTATGGCATACCAGCAATGTATTCACCAATGAGCCAGCGCTACGTTTGGCGCAAAAACTGATTGCCGCGACCTTTGCCGATCGGGTGTTTTTCGCCAATTCGGGCGGCGAAGCGAATGAAGCGGCATTCAAATTAGCTCGTCATTACGCCATTGAACGCCATAGCCCGTATAAAACCAAAATCATTGCTTTCCACAATGCATTCCATGGTCGCACCTTGTTTACCGTATCGGTCGGCGGTCAGCCAAAATACTCCGATGGTTTTGGCCCGAAACCGGCCGACATTATTCATGTCCCCTTTAATGATCTGGCTGCCGTGAAAGCGGTGATGGATGACCACACCTGCGCGGTGGTGCTGGAGCCGATTCAAGGTGAGGGCGGGATTACCGCCGCGACACCGGAGTTCCTACAAGGTGTACGCGATCTCTGTACCCAACACAAAGCGCTGTTGGTGTTCGACGAAGTGCAAAGTGGCATGGGTCGTAGCGGCAAGTTGTTCACCTACATGCACTATGGCGTGACGCCCGATATTCTCACCACAGCGAAAGCGTTGGGAGGGGGCTTCCCGATCAGTGCGATGCTCACCACGGAAGAGATTGCCTCAGTGATGTCTGTGGGCACTCACGGCACCACCTATGGCGGTAATCCGCTGGCTTGTGCGGTCGCTGAAGCTGCGCTGGATGTGATTAATACCCCAGAGGTTCTTGAGGGTATTGAACAGCGCCATGGCCTGTTTGTGCAGGCGCTGCAAGTCATTAACCGCAAGTATGCGGTGTTTAGTGATATCCGTGGAATGGGGCTGCTGATTGGGGCTGAGTTAGCGCCACAATACCGTGGCCGCGCGCGGGAGTTTCTGACGGCAGCAGCGGCGCACGGTTTGATGATTCTCAATGCTGGACCCGATGTGTTGCGCTTAGCGCCTTCGCTGGTGGTTGAGTTGGAGGATATCCAGCAAGGAATGGCGCGTTTGGAAAATGCCATCGCCAGTCTGGTGAATGGGCGCTAAGTTGACTATTGAGTAATGTTATCAACGGGAGGCGTTTGGCCTCCCTTTTTCCTCTTTTACGCCTTATCTCGCCACTTCCGACTACGCCAAATACCGTGGTGGGGTTGTTGCTGCCAAGCCATAGACGAAACCGTGTGCATGACACTTAAATGTGACAAAATCCGGCGCAAATTACGTTCCAGTTCAGAGATTTGTGTATCAGGCGCGACATCTGGCACTTGCACAAAATCGTTATTCCCCTCGATGCTATCTGACTCCAGCCGCTGCTGGCACTGCTGAATTGCCATCTCACAGATCTGCAAATATTCTGCCGCCAGTGTGGCACTCATCAGATGATGATGATCCTCCGCTGGTGTGGCTGATTCAGTTAATGGATGCTCTCGCGTCAGAATAGTCATTTCGTTGATATGCCCCACAATCAGCTCGCTATGGGTCGCCCACAGCCGCATATCCGCCAAATATTTTGAGTTGAAGCCCGGCTCTTGCATCGCCTGATTCAGTGAGCTTAAAACGGTATTACTGGCTTTGTTGACCTGAAGGCGCTCATAGGCGAGTTGGGTGATATCAGGGTGAGGCGTTAGCAGCAAGCGCAGGATTTTCTGGTAAGCCCCCAGCGCCTGATGCGCATTTTTACGCAGCAAACCGCTTTGCCACTGTGGCCATAACCACAAGGCGCTGGCAAAGGCCAGTGCACAGCCGATTAAGGTATCCAGCAGACGCGGCACTAAAAAGTCAGCGCCATCGCCGGTTAATAGCTGCAAGATATACACCGCAGTGATGGTTCTGCCGATCACCGCCAGCCCGTAGTTTTTGCGCTGAACCAGATAGGAGGCCAGAGTGATGAGCAACATAATGCCCAGCGTGGCCCCTTCTGGCATCTGCAAATGCAGCAAACCCGCCGCCAACACTAGCCCGAACAGTGTCCCAAGGGCGCGGTGATGGATGCGCACCTTGGTGGCGTTATAGCCGTTTTGCGTCACCAGCATCACGGTGAGCAAGATCCAATAAGGTTTTGGCAGTTGCATCAAAGCCCCAATATAGCTGCCAGCGGCCAGCGTCACCCCCAGTCGTGCCGCATCGCGCAGTGCTCCAGAGTTAAACGACAGATAGCTGACAAAGGCGGGCCAAAGCGGCTGCTGTTGCTGACTAGACATCAACTCGCGGTCATACAGCGGGCGTCGGTTGCTCAGCAACTGGGCAATATGGCTGACATGGTAGTAGCTAAACTGCGCGACAGGATTATCGGGGTGCTGCTGGGCGATCTCTTCCAGCTCAATCAGTGCATCACCTGCGGTAAAATTGGTCTTAGCATGGTGGTGGTAGAGAATATCATCGGCAATAACGCGTATCTGAGCCGAGATAACCTGAGTATTGCGGCGAATGACCTCCTCGAATTGGCCCTGCTCCATCAACTCTTGCACTTTCTCCGGCTGATTCAGCGCCGCAGTAATGTGCTCTTGCAGGTCGAGCGCCATCTGAAACAGCCCCAGTAGCCGCTTTTGCTCTTTTTTAGTGGCATTATTGATTAAGTTAAATTGTTGATAAAGCTGATTAATCTTATCCATTATCCCCTGTTGACGATCGAGCAGTGGGGGGAGACTCTTTTCGGGCGGCAGATGCTGGGAGAATAGGGTGTATTTGGTGTCGTAATAATCCGCCAGCAAATGATAGAGCTGACTTAAGGGCTCGCGGATCGGCTGGTCTTTGCATAACCGGAACCATAGCCAGTTAAATACGCCATACCAGAGTGTCCCCACGGCGCACAACAGGGGGGCTTGCCAGATAGGTGCACGGCCAACCATGCTGAGGCTGAATATTGCGGCGATTAACGCGGCAGGCAATAAGCGGCCATGGAGGGGGCTGATCGCGCCATTGACACCCAGTACCAGTGCCAATCCGAGCATGATCCACGGCAGGGGAATGTGCCACAGCAACAGCTGTTGGGTCAGGAAACTGCTCAGTGTAAAGAGCGCACCACCGATAATCAGCCGTCGGAAGAAGTGTTGGTGTGGGGTATCCAGCGAGGCAATATTGCAACACGCGGGTATCAGGGAGAACATCAGCCCAAGTCGCAGCTCGCCTATGACAAATCCCAAGGCGGCTGGAAGGCAGAGAACCAATGTTTGGCGTAATGCGTAGTTTACTTCAGGATGATAAATAACCCGTTGCCACTTCATGTAGGCCCCAGAAATTTATTGATCACAAAAGATTGAGAAAACCGATGCCGAGGGTATCGGCACCGGTTTATAGGGAATTAACGGGTGCCGTAAACGACAATCGTTTTACCGTGTGCGGAGATCAGATTTTGATCTTCCAGCATTTTGAGTATCCGCCCCACAGTTTCGCGGGAGCAACCCACTATTTGACCAATTTCCTGGCGTGTAATTTTAATCTGCATCCCATCTGGGTGGGTCATGGCATCAGGCTGTTTTGCCAGATTAAGCAGCGTTTGTGCAATGTGCCCAGTGACATCAAGGAAAGCGAGGTTACCCACTTTCTCGGATGTAATCTGAAGGCGGTTCGCCATTTGTGAAGACAGGCGCATCAAGATATCTGGATTTACCTGAATCAACTGACGGAATTTTTTGTAAGAAATTTCAGCCACTTCACAGGCGGTTTTTGCTCTAACCCAGGCACTACGTTCTTGGCCTTCTTCAAATAATCCAAGCTCGCCGATGAAATCCCCTTGGTTTAAATAGGAGAGAATCATCTCTTTACCTTCTTCATCTTTGATCAGCACCGCAACGGAGCCTTTCACGATGTAGTAAAGCGTTTCGGCCTTTTCACCTTGGTGAATTAGCGTACTTTTCGATGGATATTTGTGGATATGGCAATGAGACAGGAACCATTCGAGAGTCGGGTCTGTTTGTGGCTTGCCGAGAACCATTCGCTGTTATCCTCTGTTGTTATCGCTGCCTAACTTAACAGGGCTCAGAGTTCCCTGTACGGCGTGCTTATAAAATACACTTTCTTTATACCCGACATTTTTTGGAATCTATTGGGTATAGCATATTAATTTGCTCAACTGCCGAAAGGTATAGCCAATATACGTACCGGATAGAAACCCTTCACTGAGTATTGATCACTACCCTATTTAATTCTAGAAACAACACTTTCGGTTCTGTTTGTAGCACAGGATGAGGTCAGTGTCTTGTGTTGTATCGCTTCAGCATGATGAACATCGGGTTACATTGCCAGTTTCTAAATGAAAGGGTAGTCTGGATCAGGAAATTTAACTGGGAGTGAGTGTTATGCAGGCACGTGTAAAGTGGGTTGAGGGGCTGACATTTTTGGGTGAATCGGCGTCAGGACATCAAGTTTTGATGGATGGAAATGCTGGCGACAAAGCACCTAGCCCAATGGAGATGTTGTTAATGTCAGCGGGTGGCTGTAGCGCGATTGATGTGGTGTCGATTCTGCAAAAAGGGCGTAACGACGTGCGCGATTGCGAGGTCACCTTAACCTCTCAGCGCCGGGAAGAAGCACCGCGCCTGTTTACGCAAATCAATTTGCATTTTATCGTCAGCGGCAAGGGCCTCACCGACAAGATTGTTGAGCGTGCCGTTGAGTTATCCGCAGAGAAGTATTGCTCAGTTTCCCTGATGTTAGGGAAAGCCGCGACCATCACTCATAGTTTTGAAATCCGCGAAATCGCCTAAACCCTTCGTGCTTGAAGCTGCAGGGTTGTTAGCTAGGTTCGCTCACCCGAATCACTAACTTGTCGTCAGTGATTCGGGGGCGTGACCGCTGCCATGCCAAGAAAGAAGGAGATTATCCGATCTTCTTCCCTTCCAATAACTGCTGCACTAGCGGTGCCATAATCAGCTCCATCGCCAGTCCCATCTTCCCACCCGGCACCACCAATGTGTTGATATTGGAGATAAATGACCCTTGCAGCATGGCCAGCAAGTAGGGGAAGTCGATCTGATCCAAACCCCGGAAATGAATGACAACAAAACTTTCATCCAGCGAGGGAATGGCTTTCGCCGCAAAGGGGTTGGAAGTATCGACGGTCGGCACACGCTGGAAGTTAATATGGGTGCGAGAAAACTGTGGCGTAATGTAGTTAATATAATCGTCCATAGATCGCACCACGGAGTCCATCACTGCTTCACGGGAGTGGCCGCGCTCGCCGGTATCGCGCACCAGTTTTTGAATCCACTCCAGATTGACAATAGGCACTACGCCGACCAATAAATCGACATGCTTTGCCACATCATGATGCTCGGTCACGACACCGCCGTGCAGCCCCTCATAAAACAGCACATCGGTAGGCTCTGGCAGTGACTCCCACGGGGTGAATGTCCCCGGAATCTGGTTATAAGGCACCGCCTCATCATAAGTGTGTAAGTACTTACGTGAGCGCCCCGTGCCATGCTTGCCATACTCCGACGCACTCTGCTCCAACTGACCAAAGTCATTGGCTTCTGGGCCAAAATAGCTGATATGTCTACCTTGATCCCGCGCCTTACGGATGGCGGCATCCATTTCGGGGCGGGTATAGCGATGGAAGCTATCACCTTCAATTTCTGCTGCGCGAATATTCAACTGCTGAAATATTTTGCGGAATGCCAGACTGGTGGTCGTCGTCCCTGCGCCACTTGAGCCGGTAACGGCTATAACCGGATGTTTAGTTGACATATTAGCTGTAACTCCATGGAGTGGGTCTCTCAGTGGCCGGGGCGGCATTGGCCTGTTTTCGTTAATCGATACGGATTATTTTTAAGGCAAAGTGTTCAGCTTGTCACCTTGATTTTCATCAAATGTTCTTGCGACAAGAGGAGAATTAAGGCTGCTCTTCTGCATCGGCGCGGAATGAACCCCGAGGCATAATATTGATAGTTTCATGTAACTCCGACCAGACTAAAACGGCATCACCGCTCACCAACTGGCGGCGGACATCCTCGACTTTTTGTGCCAGCGAGCGCTCATGTTCGCCATAATCCGTGCCCTCGCGCAGCACGAAGGCTTCCAGCAGATTATCCAGCGTTTCACTGTCGACGTGTTGCCAAGGAATGATCATTACTGTTGCTCCAGATAGGGGGAAAGCCAGGCGGGAATACGTTGTTCCAGCCACATTTGTGGGTGTTTCAGTGAACCGCCGACAAAACCGACGTGGCCGCCATGCTCGGTTAACTGATAATCAATATTGCTCGGCAATGTATTGAGGTTGGGAATGACTTCAGCCGTCATAAAGGGGTCATCTTTGGCATGAATGATCAGCAGTGGAATCTTAATCTGCGGTAATAACGGCAGGGCGCTACATCGGCGATAATAGTCCAGCGCACCATTAAAGCCATGTATTTTAGCGGTTATGGCTTCATCGAAATCTCTGACTCGGCGCAACGCCCTCAACTGCGAAAGTGCCAGTGGCAGGCTGTCGGGGTAACGCAACAGCTTACGGGTGGCGTTTAATTTTAGCTGCCCCAGCAAATAGTGCTGATAGACCCGCGAAAAACCTTGCTCCATGCGGTTCGCGCAAGGCTCCAGCATCAGTGGTGCTGAAACCACCACGGCAGCTTGCAACAGACTCTCCTGCCCTTGTTCGGCTAACCGCCCTTGTTCAGCTAATCGCCCTTGCTCTGCCAACTGCCCTTGCTCTGCTAAATAAAAGGCCAGCATATTGCCACCCAAAGAGACCCCCACGGCAGCGGTAGGTACCTGACCATAAGTTTCCCGCAGCCAACGCAGGAAAAAGCGTGCATCTTCTGTTTCACCGGAATGATAAATGCGTGCGTTACGATTCGGCTCCCCACTGCATCCGCGAAAATGCATCACTACCCCTAGCCAGCCTTTGGCCTGCCATGCGCGCAGCAAACCGTGGGCATAGGGGCTGTAAAAATTGCCTTCTAGACCATGGAATAGCACCACGCGGGGCTTATCCCGCGCCAGCTCGGGGTTTTCACTCCAAGCCAAATCGACAAAATCGCCATCGGGCAATTCCAGCCGTTGCCAAAAAGGTTGCAACTGCACACGCCGCCTGACTAACCGTGGCAGTAGCGTTTGTAGATGTGGGTTACTGGCTCCGGCCAGCGGACGAAATAACTCATGCATAAGATGAATGGAAATCATGTTGTTGCTCTTGTGTGATCAATAACACACTGTTAGCTTCATGGGTATATCGCGCATCATTTTGGGTGAGAGGCACCCGTCTCATGGAACTGAGTTTATTTCTTTCAATGGTAGGTTTTCTCTGGGTTGCTGCTATTACCCCCGGCCCGAATAATATGTTGCTTACCTCCGCTGGGGCCAATTTTGGCTTTATGCGCTCTATCTGGCTGATGTTAGGCATTATGTTAGGTATGCAGAGTATGTTGCTGCTGGTGGCTTTTGGTGTCGGTGGCCTGATTTTGATCTACCCCTCTATTCACCTGATGCTGAAAATTCTGGGTAGCCTGTATCTGTTGTGGCTGGCATGGAAAATTGCCACTTCCGCCTATGAAAAGTTGGAAACCCATGTCGTGCCGCCAAAGCCACTGCGTTTGTATCAGGGCTGGCTATTGCAGTTCCTCAATCCAAAAGCGTGGCTGATGGGATTAGGCTCCGTCGCCAGCTTCAGTCTAGCGGGCGCGGCCTATAACCACTCCATCGTGATGATCAGCTTGGGTATGTTTATGGTGAATCTGGTGGCGGGTATTATTTGGCTGGGCTTTGGGACTTTGATTGGCCGCTTGCTGCGCAGCCGCCGCGCTTGGTTTACCTTTAATATCTCGATGGGTTTGCTGACGGCAGCCTGTGTGTTGTTGATTTGGCACTGAATCGATCGTTGATTTGGTATTGACCGATTGCTGATCGAGTACTGAATAATCACCGGAGCTAATTGATGGCCTGTAACTATTTCCATGTTGATGCGTTTATTGGCGCGGGGCTTTCCGGTAACCCGGCGGGCGTCTATCTGCTGAAAAAACCGCTCTCTGCTGAGCAGATGCAGCACATTGCCGCCGAGATCAACCTGCCGGAGACCAGCTTTGTCTGGGATGAGGGGGACAAATCGGCGATCCGCTGGTTTACGCCAGAACGTGAGGTCGATTTGTGTGGTCACGGCACCTTGGCTGCCGCGCACGTGATGTTCAGCATGGTGAACCCCGGTCTGCATGATATCTGCTTTCGCAGCGCCAGCGGTGATCTCTACGTCAAGCGCGATGCTGATAACTTTGGTCGATTGGCCCTGAATTTCCCCGCACTACCCCCTGAGCAAATCGCCATTCCGGCCGTGCTACCCGCCCTGATCGGCGCGGATATTCAGCAGTTATGGCAGGCGAAATCCCTGCTGGTAGTACTGGAAAGTGAGCAACAGGTGCGGCAGTTGCAGCCCGATATCGCCGCGCTGATTGCCTATACGGGCCGTGGCGTGATAGTGACTGCACCCGGCGATGAGGTGGATTTTGTCTCGCGCTATTTTACCCTCGACAGCAATGAAGATCCGGTCACTGGCTCAGCACATTGCACCTTGATGCCCTATTGGGTGGCCCGACTGGGCAGAGCGTCACTGCATGCTCGCCAAATATCCGCGCGAGGGGGTGAGTTGTTTTGCACGTTAGCGGGTGATCGCACCCTGATTGCGGGAGAATCACATATTTTCCTAAAGGGCGAAATTACACTTTAGTTAACTATTTGTTGCCCATAGGGATTCATTTTTTAGCCAATTTGTTATCACCAAAAGGAATAAAGAATATTTTTTTATTCCTTTTGTCGTATTGCTCCTTCAGGTAACACTGTCATCTCACAGCGCCGTGTGCGCTTCGGGTCGCAACAACAGCGAATAAGACAGTTAACTGAGCGGAGTCAACCCATGGCGATAACCTTCTCTTCTGCAAGCCTTGCCACCGCAATTCGCGGTTTCTTACGGCCCACGGGCGCACTCTTGGCGCTATCACTGGTGGCGACCACTGCCCATGCGGTCGATGTCACGGTGGCCTACCAAACGTCGGCGGAACCCGCCAAAGTCGCTCAGGCGGATAACAGTTTTGCCAAGCTATCCGGTGCCAAGGTCGATTGGCGCAAGTTTGATAGCGGCTCCAGTGTGGTCAGGGCATTAGCTTCCGGGGATGTGCAGATCGGCAATATCGGCTCCAGCCCGCTGGCAGTTGCCGCAAGCCAAAATGTCCCGATAGAAGTTTTCCTGCTGGCTTCACAGTTGGGTAGCTCTGAAGCGCTGGTGGTGAAAAAAGAGATCAAAACGCCACAAGATTTAATCGGCAAACGCATTGCTGTGCCCTTTATCTCCACCACCCATTACAGCCTGCTGGCCGCTCTGAAGCATTGGGGCATCAAGCCGGATCAGGTCACCATCCTCAACTTGCAACCGCCCGCTATCGCCGCCGCTTGGCAGCGCGGTGATATTGATGGCGCTTATGTTTGGGCACCTGCCGTCAACGAACTCGCTAAAACCGGTACTGTGCTAACCGACTCCGCCCAAGTGGGCCAATGGGGCGCACCCACACTGGATGTCTGGGTCGTGCGCAAAGACTTCGCCCAAGCCCATCCTGAAGTGGTCACCGCTTTTGCCCGCAGCGCCTTAGCTGCACAAGGGGCTTATCTGGCACAGCCGGATCAGTGGCTGAAGAATCAGCAGAATCTCAGCCAACTTGCGCGCTTAAGTGGCGTGCCAGCGGATCAAGTGCCGGAACTGGTGAAGGGCAACACCTATCTGCCGGTCGCTGAGCAGATAACACAGCTCGGCCAGCCCGTGGATCAGGCGATCCGCGATACCGCCGCCTTCCTCAAACAGCAAGGCAAGATCCCGCAAGTGGCGAGTGACTATCGTGATTTCGTTACTGACCGCTTTGTGAAAGAAGTTCAGGCCACGCCGCAGTCTTAGGAGCCATCATGCTAAATGTGCGCGGCCTGTGGGCCGAATATCAGGGCAAACCTGCCTTACAGGATGTGTCGCTACAGATCGCATCGGGCCAGTTGGTCGTGGTATTGGGGCCATCAGGTTGCGGCAAAACCACATTACTGAATTTGATTGCCGGGTTTATGGAGCCTTCAGCTGGCAGCATCACTCTGGATGACAAACCGGTTCACGGCCCAAGTGCCGAGCGGGGAGTGGTGTTCCAGCATGAGGGTTTACTGCCGTGGCGCGATGTGGTGAGCAATGTGGAGTTTGGCCTGCAACTGGCGGGGCTAAGCAAAGCACAGCGGCGAGCGACGGCACTGAAAATGCTCAACCGCGTTGGATTGGCGGGCTTCGAGCATCATCACATCTGGCAGTTGTCTGGTGGTATGCGCCAGCGGGTGGGGATTGCCCGCGCATTGGCGGTCGATCCGCGCCTATTACTGCTGGATGAGCCATTTGGCGCACTGGATGCCTTTACTCGTGAACAGATGCAAGAGCTGTTGCTGACCATTTGGCGTGATACCGGCAAACAAATTTTGTTGATTACCCACGATATTGAAGAGGCGGTGTTTCTGGCCAGCGAGCTATTGCTGCTGTCTCCGGGGCCGGGGCAGGTGGTCGAACGGCTATCACTGAACTTTGGTCAGCGCTATGCCGACGGCGAACCTTGCCGCAGCATCAAATCTGATCCTGAATTTATCGCCCGTCGCGAATACGTGCTGGGTAAAGTCTTCCAACAGCGGGAGGCGCTGGTATGAGTTTACACGGGACATTACGCGACAATTCATTACGCGCTAGTTCATTGCGAGAGAGTGCATTACCTCATTCATTAGCTTCCGACGCGCCGCAGGTGGCTAGCTCACACCCCCAGAGGCCGCGCCGCCGTGCATCATTAGTGAAGGGTTTGTGGCTCAGTATTGGCACGGTGATTACCGTAGTGGCGCTATGGTGGGCGGTGACAGCATTGCAACTGATTAGCCCGCTGTTTTTACCTGCGCCACAACAGGTGTTGCATCAATTATGGGTGATTGCCAGCCCGCAGGGGTTTATGGATGCCACCTTATGGCAGCATCTGGCCGCCAGTTTGGGGCGCATTTTAATTGCCCTGTTCGCCGCCGTGGCGCTGGGGGTGCCGACGGGGATCGCCATGGGCCTCAGCCCTCGGGTGCGCGCGGTGCTGGACCCGCTGATCGAAATCTATCGTCCGGTGCCGCCGTTAGCCTATTTACCGCTGATGGTGATCTGGTTTGGCATCGGTGAAACCTCAAAAATTCTGCTGATTTATCTGGCGATATTTGCCCCGGTGACACTGGCCGCCGTCGCGGGTGTGCGCAGTGTGGCACAAGTACGCGTGAGAGCGGCGCGGGCATTGGGGGCCAGCCGCTGGCAGGTGTTACGTTTCGTGGTGCTGCCGAGCGCACTGCCCGAAATCTTAACCGGCATCCGTATTGGCTTGGGGGTCGGTTGGTCAACTTTGGTCGCCGCAGAGTTGATCGCCGCCACGCGGGGATTGGGCTTTATGGTGCAATCCGCTGGTGAGTTTCTCGCCACCGACGTCGTGATTGCCGGCATCAGTGTGATTGCCATTATCGCTTTTGGGATGGAATTAAGTTTACGGGCGATTCAACGCCGGTTAACGCCTTGGTATGGAGCAGATCAATGAATGAACGTTTAGTCGTGACCCCTTTGGGGCCATATATTGGCGCGGTGGTCGAGAACATCAATATTGCCCGCCCGCTCGGCGACGGCCAGTTTGAGCAGCTTTATCATGCGTTGCTCAAGCATCAGGTGCTATTTTTCCGCAATCAGCCCATCACGCCATTGCAGCAGCGCGAGCTGGCGGGGCGCTTTGGTGACTTACATATTCACCCGGTCTATCCGCACACCAAAGAGTGCGAAGAGATTATCGTGCTGGATACCCACGACAATAATCCGCCGGACAATGACAACTGGCACACTGACGTAACTTTTATCGAGAATCCGCCGTTGGGTGCAATTTTAGCGGCCAAGCAGCTCCCCGCCACGGGCGGTGATACTTTATGGAGCAGTGGTATCGCGGCTTATGAGACACTTTCTGCGCCCTTCAAGCAACTGCTCGCGGGGCTGCGGGCCGAGCACGATTTTGCGCACTCCTTCCCGGAGCACAAAAATCGTGGGACGCCGGAGGAGCATCAGCGCTGGTTACTGGCAAAAGAGAATAATCCGCCGCTGCTGCATCCGGTGGTGCGAACCCATCCGGTCACCGGGCGTCAGGCATTGTTCGTCAATGAGGGATTCACCACGCGTATTGTTGATTTGAGCGCGAAAGAGAGCGACGCGATACTGCGTTTCCTGTTTGCCCATGCCACCAAACCGGAGTTTCAAGTGCGCTGGCGCTGGCAGCAGGATGACGTGGCTATCTGGGATAACCGTGTCACCCAACACTATGCTAATGCGGATTATCTGCCGCAGCGGCGGGTGATGCACCGCGCGACAATTTTAGGCGATCGGCCGATATTCCGGCCTTAATCAATGGCGTCATTGGTCTGTGGTCAACAGTGAACTGGCGGCAGATTCGACAGCATCAACATTGATGTCTCCAACCTGCGGCCCAGAATGGACGACCACATGGCGAGTACCTAGCGGATACCAGCGCAGGTACTTCTCTGGTCGGGATTCAAACAAGGCCACCACAGGTATTTGCAATGCTGAGCCGATGTGTACCGGTGCGCTATCTGCGGAAATCACCAAATCCAACTGACTCATCGCCGCCACCAGGTCGTCAATGGATGGCGTTGACAGACAACGGGCGGTCAGACCCGCTAATTGTTGCTCGGTTGGCTGTTCTGCTGGATCATGAAAAATAAGCAATTCAGCCTGTGCATTGAGTTTCAGTGACAATTGATGCCACTTATCCCAGCTCCAGCGCCGTTGTGCTGATTTATTAGAGATAAACAGCCCGACGCGTGGCCGGCTTTTTTCCCCAAGCTCTGCCTGCCATTTTGCCTGCAATTGTGGCTCCGGGTAGACATGCAGCTTAAGTGTTTCAATGGCCACTGGCCCCAACTCAGGCATCAATGCAAAGCCCGAGAGGGCTTCGTGACGTATTGGCCGCGTGGCGACATGTTCAGGATTACGGTCGTCAAACTCAGTTTCAGCCGTATGCCAACGGCGATCCGTCACATTTAGCTGTTTGGCAAACTGAATACTGTTTTTGTTCATACCACCATTGGGAATAAGCAGCAGATCAAAACCTAAACGCCGTAGCCGCCGAATTAATGCTAGCCGATCAAAAAGGGCCATAAGTCGGCCTGGCCGCTGGTTTCTCTCACATTGTTTGCTGTAAACATAAGTGTGGACCGTACTGATATCAGGATTACGTGCCAGCACTGATTGATTATATTTATTCGCTAATACGTGGATTTCTGCTGCTGGCCAACGTTGTTTCAGCGCATGTAATAGCGCCGTGGTGCAAATCATATCGCCGAGAAAATCAATTCGGATCACCAAGATGCGCTGCATTGATACTCATTCCTCATGGGCCGCTTTCTACCTACATCAGCCACATTACGTTGACAATTGAGTAGCAGCGTAACTCTACGCTGTACCTGTTATTTTTGCTCATTAAGGCTACATTGCTTCCAATTACTCCGCCTCAAATTGCTTGGTGATCTCTTCCAGTTGCTCCTGCGCATCCAGCCACTGCATTTCGGTCTCCTCCAGTTTGGACTTCACCTGTATCTGCTGCTGTAGGCATTGGGTCAAATCTGCCTTGCGGGCGATGTCGTACAGTGCAGAGTCAGCCAATTGCTCTTCGATGGCGGCCAGCTCGGTGGTGAGTTTATCCATTTGCTTTTCCAGCGTCATGATCTGCTTACGCAGTGGCTGGGTTTGGCTGCGGAACTCGGCATCGCGGCGTTTTTGGTCTTTACGCTGCTGGGCGCTATTGCCCGATAGCTCTTTGGCGGGGCTGTCCTGCTGGCTTTGCTGGCGCTGCACATCCACCAGAAACTGCTGGTAATCCTCCAGATCGCCGTCGAACTGCTCCACTTTGCCATCGTGCACCAGATAGAGGTCATCGGTGGTGGATCGCAGCAAGTGACGGTCATGGGAGACCACCACCAATGCGCCTTCGAAATCAATCAGCGCCTCGGTCAGTGCCTGACGCATATCAAGATCAAGGTGGTTGGTCGGTTCATCCAGCAGCAGCAAGTTAGGGCGCTGCCAGATAATTAGCGCCAATACCAGCCGCGCTTTTTCACCGCCAGAGAAGCGAGCGGTGGGGTCAGTCACCTGATCGCCCTGAAAACCGTAGCCGCCTAGGTAGTCACGCAACTGTTGTTCTGACTCTTTGGGGGCTAAGCGACTCATATGCTGTAACGGAGATTCATCTGCGCGTAAGAATTCGAGTTGATGCTGGGCGAAGTAACCCAGTTTGATGCCCTTGGAGAGGCCAATCTCGCCGCTTTGTGGCTCCAGTGTACCGGCCAGCAGCTTAATCAGGGTCGATTTACCGGCACCATTACGGCCCAACAGGCCAATACGTGAACCGGGCACCAGATTCAGCTTGATGGATTGCAAGATGGTTTTATCGCCGTAGCCCGCGCTGACCTTGTCCATGCGCAGCAGGGGATCGGGCAAGCTCTCTGGCGTGCGGAAGCTGAAGTGGAATGGGTTATCGACGTGAGCCGGGGCGATCAACTCCATGCGCTCGAGCATTTTAATGCGGCTCTGAGCCTGTTTTGCTTTGGTGGCCTGCGCGCGGAAACGGTCGATATAGCTTTGTAAATGCGCGACTTTTTCTTGCTGATGCTGATACATCGACTGCTGTTGCGACAGTTTGGTGGCGCGCTGGCGTTCGAAGGATGAATAGTTGCCGGTATATTCATTCAGCGTCTGCTGTTCAATATGTAAAATTTTATCAATAATAGGATCAAGGAAATCACGGTCATGGGAGATCAACACCAGTGTACCGGTGTAGTTTTTCAGCCATTTTTCCAGCCAGATAACCGCATCCAAATCCAAGTGGTTGGTCGGTTCATCGAGCAGCAGCAGGTCAGAGCGGCAAAGCAGCGCTTGTGCCAAATTAAGGCGCATACGCCAGCCCCCGGAGAAGGAGCGCACTGGCTGCTGTAGTTGATCTTGGGAGAAGCCCAGCCCATTGAGCAAGCTGGCGGCGCGAGATTGAATCGTCCAGGCATGGATGGCGTCGAGCTTGCCGTGCACGGTGGCAATGGCATGACCATCATTTTTTTCATTGGCGGCCTGAAGTTCAGCCTCCAATTGACGATATTCACGGTCGCCGTCGATAACATACTCTATCGCCGGAATATCCAGTGCCGGGGTCTCCTGATTCACCCAGGCCAGTGCCCAGTTGCTCGGGAAAGTGGCATTGCCACCATCGGCGCTCAATTCGCCTTTGAGCAGCGCCAGCAGGGTGGATTTACCACAACCGTTTTTGCCGACTAACCCGACTTTCTGGCCGGGGTTAATCGTTGCTGTAGCGTTGTCCAGCAAGACGCGGGTGCCACGTCGAATTTGAAGCGAAGAAAAAACAATCATAGAGTGCCGTATGTTTAGGGTATGTTAAATTATTGTCATGGGTAAACGGGGCATCTGATGCCCTATTTTTAGTCTTTGCGAAGCATGGTAACGGAAAAACCGCACCCTGACGACGCTTTGGAGGGGAATGATGTCGCAGCCGCCGAAGGTTTTGCTGCTGTATGCCCATCCGGAATCACAGGACTCGGTCGCTAACCGGGTTTTGCTGCAACCGGTACAGCAGTTAGAGCATGTCACTGTGCACGATCTCTATGCACATTATCCGGATTTCTTTATTGATATTCACCATGAGCAGGAGTTACTGCGCGAGCATCAAATTATTGTCTTCCAACACCCCCTTTATACTTATAGCTGCCCGGCGTTGCTGAAGGAGTGGCTGGATCGGGTGCTGGCGCGTGGCTTTGCCAATGGCGTCGGCGGACATGCTTTGACTGGCAAATACTGGCGCTCGGTGATTACCACGGGCGAGCCAGAAGGGGCTTATCGGGTGGGGGGCTATAACCGCTATCCGATGGAGGATATTCTGCGTCCTTTCGAATTGACGGCAGCTATGTGTCATATGCATTGGATGAATCCCATGATTATTTACTGGGCGCGGCGTCAGAAGCCGGAAGTCCTCGCCAGCCATGCGCAAGCTTACGCGCAGTGGTTGCAGTCACCATTGCCCACAGGGGGGCACTGATATATGGAAGGCTCGGCGCTACTGACTGCCATTTTACTCTTCTTATTTGCCGCTGTGGTGGCGGTGCCTATTGCCCAGCGGCTGGGGATCGGTGCGGTATTGGGCTACCTGATCGCCGGTATCGCCATCGGCCCGTGGGGCTTGGGCTTTATTCGTGATGTAGACGAAATTCTGCACTTTTCCGAGCTGGGTGTCGTCTTCCTGATGTTTATCATTGGTTTGGAGTTGAATCCTGCCAAGCTCTGGCAACTGCGGCGCTCGATTTTTGGTGTCGGCGCGGGTCAGGTGGTGATCACGGCCACGGTACTTGGGGCCTTGCTCTACTTCACCCAATTCGCCTGGCAGGCGGCGGTGATCGGCGGGATCGGGTTGGCGATGTCCTCGACGGCGATGGCCTTGCAGTTGATGCGCGAAAAGGGCATGAACCGCAATGAGGGCGGGCAGCTCGGTTTCTCGGTTTTGCTGTTTCAGGATATGGCGGTGATCCCCGCCTTGGCGCTGATCCCGATTCTGGCGGGGAGCGGCGGTGAGACTAATGATTGGGTCAAGATTGGCATCAAAGTCGCGGCCTTTGCGGGCATGTTGATTGGGGGCCGTTATCTGTTGCGGCCTCTGTTTCGCTACATTGTGGCCTCTGGTGTGCGGGAGGTTTTCACCGCTGCGGCACTGCTGGTGGTGTTAGGCTCCGCCCTGTTTATGGATGCGCTGGGCCTATCGATGGCGCTTGGGACATTTATCGCGGGTATCTTACTGGCAGAAAGTGAGTTCCAGCACGAGCTGGAAATTGCCATCGAACCCTTTAAAGGGCTGTTACTGGGCTTATTCTTTATCTCTGTTGGCATGGCGTTGAATCTCGGCGTGCTGTTCACTCATCTGTTGGATGTCTTGTTGGGTGTGCTGGCGCTGGTCTTTATCAAAGGCGCGGTGCTGTATGGCTTGGCACGAACCTTTGGTTTGCGCCGCTCGGTACGGCTGCAATTCGCCGGGGTACTCAGTCAGGGCGGTGAATTCGCATTTGTCTTGTTCTCTGCGGCCTTCTCTCAGCACGTTTTTAATGCGGAGCAACTGGCCTTGCTGCTGGTGGTGGTGACGCTATCAATGATGACCACGCCACTCTTGATGCAAGGTATCGATCGCATCTTGGCTCGCCGTTACAACGCGCAGGAAGAGAGCGACGAGAAGCCGTTTGTTGAGGACAATGATCCACAGGTGATTATTGTCGGCTTCGGGCGATTTGGTCAGGTGATTGGCCGCTTGCTGATGGCGAACAAAATGCGCATTACCGTACTGGAGCGTGACGTCAGTGCCGTCAGTGTGATGCGCAAGTATGGCTATAAAGTGTACTATGGCGATGCCACCGAGCTAGAGCTGTTACGGGCCGCTGGCGCGGAGAAAGCCAAAGCGATTGTGATCACCTGTAATGAGCCGGAAGACACCATGACGCTGGTGCATTTGTGTCAGCAGCACTTCCCGAACTTGCACATTCTGGCCCGGGCCAGAGGGCGTGTTGAAGCTCATGAGTTGCTGCAAAACGGGGTCAAAGACTTCACTCGCGAGACATTTTCCAGTGCGCTGGAGTTGGGCCGGAAAACCCTATTGGGGCTAGGGATGCATCCCCATCAGGCGTACCGAGCACAGCAGCATTTTCGGCGTCTCGATATGCGTATGCTCCGTGAATTGGTGCCACAGCATCATGGCGATGTGGCGCAAATTTCCCGCGTTAAAGAGGCCCGCCGTGAACTGGAAGATATTTTCCAACGGGAAATGCTGCATGAAAGTCGGCAGTTAGATGGGTGGGATGAGTACGAATAATGTCGGAGAAAATGATGACAATGGCGCTAAATAACAAGTCAAATACCCGTAAAAGATTTATCGCCGGTGCGGTTTGCCCGCAGTGCAAGGCATTGGATACACTGGCTTTGTGGCGTGAAGATCAGGTTGAAGTGGTAGAGTGTGTGAAGTGCGGACATCATCAGCGCCAGACGGATAAGCAGGTCAGTCAACATGTCCGTCAGAATGAACAAGTGATCGGTATTTTCAATCCGAAGTAGCGTTATCCTTCGCGATTTTTTATGCTGGAGGGTACAGCGGTGCAGATTTCCGCTACAATCTGTGCCAATTTTTGTTCCAAGGGTAGGAGATATCATGAAAGTAGCAAAAGACTTGGTGGTCAGCCTGGCTTACCAGGTACGTACAGAAGACGGTGTTTTAGTTGATGAGTCTCCGGTGAGCGCGCCGTTGGACTACCTGCACGGTCACGGTTCTTTGATCGCAGGTCTGGAAAAAGCGCTTGAAGGCCATGCCGCTGGCGACAGCTTTGATGTGCGCGTCAATGCAGACGAAGGTTACGGCAGCTATGATGAAAATCTGGTTCAGCGCGTGCCGAAAGACGTCTTCATGGGTGTTGACGAGCTGGAAGTGGGTATGCGTTTCCTGGCAGATACCGATCAAGGCCCAGTACCGGTCGAAATCACGGCTGTTGAAGATGAGCACGTCGTGGTTGATGGTAACCACATGCTGGCGGGTCAGGATCTGAACTTCCACGTTGAAGTGGTGGCTATCCGTGAAGCGACAGAAGAAGAGCTGCAACATGGCCACGTCCATGGCGAGCATGATCATCACCACGAACACGGTGACGGTTGCTGCGGCGGCCATGACCATGGTGATCATGACGAAGGTCATGAACATGGTAAAGGCGGTTGTGGTAAAGGCGGCTGTGGTTGCCACTAAAATCTGACGTTGTCAGTCAAAAGCCAGCCTTGCGGCTATTGATAGCTCAGTAATTGAAGGGTGACCGCACCTCGGGGCGCTCCGGTGGCTTACGCCACTACGACCCCAACGGCACGTTTCCCCTTCATTTGACTCTGTCAGTAATCAAAAGCCAGCCTTGCGGCTGGCTTTTTGCTATTAATTTTACGGGTTTTTACGCCTAGAATTAATAGTGTGGAGGCGGTGTCTCTTCCGCTTCATTTACCAGCATTGAAGGCTGGGATGCCCGCAGTTTGTCGGTCAGTAGGCGCAAATGCTCGCGCAGTTTGGTCATTTCCATCTGATGCTCCGTCACGATTACATTAAGTTCTTCAATCGTCACTTCCTGAAATGCCAAACGACTTTCCAGCATTTCCAGTCGTTGCTCAAACAGGGATTGTTCCATTTTATTTCCTCTCATGACTGCAAACGATACAGCTACACTTGGCATAGCTGTAAACCATACCTTTTGGTTATTTTCCGCTCGATGGCAGTATAGCTAAAATAGCAGGACGCGCTAGATTCTACCTGCAAAAGCGTATGATTACCCTGTGAGGGTCAAGATATCTATAAAAACGAAACTTCTTGTAGTAAAAAAAGTCTTAATATCACTTAATAGCATGAGTACTGAGATTGTTTTGTGTTCACACAGGCAGTTATAGTACCAACTACTCTTAAAAATCGTTGCTTGGGGCCAGAGTCCTTAAGCCAATGGAGAAATGGATGAAATCACTGTTTAAAGTAACGCTACTGGCTACCACCATGGCGCTAACCCTGAATACCTCTGCGGCTTTCGCTGCTGAAGCAGCAAAAACTGCCACTGCAGCTGCACCAGCAACGACTAATAGCGCATTTAAGAATGATGACCAGCAATCTGCATATGCTTTAGGCGCATCATTGGGGCGTTATATGGACAACTCCCTGAAAGAACAAGAAAAACTGGGTATTAAACTGGACAAAGACCAGTTGATCGCGGGTGTACAAGATGCTTTCGCTAGCAAAAGCAAATTGACCGACGAAGAGATCGAAAAAACCTTGCAAGGTTTTGAAGCGCGCGTAAAAGCGTCTGCTCAAGCCAAAATGGAGCAAGATGCGAAAGAAAACGCCGATAAAGGCGCTAAATATCGCGAGACTTTCGCTAAAGAAAAAGATGTGAAGAAAACCGCATCTGGCCTACTGTACAAAGTTGAGAAAGCGGGCACTGGCGATGCACCAAAAGATAGCGATACCGTTGTAGTGAACTACAAAGGCACGCTGACTGACGGTACTGAGTTTGATAACTCATACAAACGTGGTGAGCCACTCTCATTCCGTCTGGATGGCGTTATCCCAGGTTGGACTGAAGGTCTGAAGCAAATCAAGAAAGGCGGCAAGATCACCCTGGTTATCCCACCAGAACTGGCTTACGGCAAAACGGGCGTCCCGGGCATCCCTGCTAACTCTACGCTGGTATTCGACGTAGAGCTGCTGGATGTGAAAGCGGCACCTAAAGCTGACGCACCAGAAGAACAACCTGCTGCTGTGGACGCAAAAGCGAAGAAGTAATTTAGCTTCGTTACCTGCTCCCACGAATAACCGCTACGATAATTGTCGTGGCGGTTTTTTTTGTCATACAGCTATCAATTTGCACTTCTGCTCGTTGATAACTTGACGGTTTATGGCTTGTGGGCTTAACGTCAATATCACGCGCAAACGCAAGGATTTTATCTCAGCATATTTGCTAGACTTAAAATCTAAGATATTGAGTTATGAGTCTGCCAACGATATTGAGACAGGCTTTACCTAGAGGATGGTGTCTTCGATGTCTAATTCGCTTCTCAGTAGCGAAACCAGTGAACTGGATTTACTGGATGAACGTCCGTTCAGTCAGACGGACCATGAAATACTAAAATCATACGAAGCTATCGTCGATGGTTTGGCGATGCTTATTGGTAGCCACTGTGAAATTGTGCTGCATTCACTGGAAGACCTGAAAAGCTCAGCGGTAAGAATTGCTAACGGTGAACATACCGGGCGGCAGATTGGTTCGCCGATAACCGATCTGGCCTTGCGGATGTTGCACGATATGGCCGGTGCTGACAGCAATGTATCGAGAGCCTATTTCACTCGCGCCAAAAGTGGTGTGCTGATGAAGTCCGTGACTATCGCTATCCGTAACCGTGATCAGCGGGTTATTGGCCTGCTGTGTATCAACATGAATCTGGATGTTCCTTTCTCGCAAATCATTCAGACTTTTATGCCGCCGGAAACGCAAGAAGTGGCCTCTTCGGTTAACTTTGCCTCATCGGTCGATGATTTGGTCGCGCAAACGCTGGAATTTACCATCGAAGAAGTGAATGCCGATCGCAACGTTTCTAACAATGCGAAGAACCGTCAGGTAGTGCTCAATCTGTATGAAAAAGGTATTTTTGATATCAAAGATGCTATCAATCAGGTTGCTGAACGGCTAAATATCTCTAAGCACACTGTCTATCTCTACATTCGCCAGTTTAAGAGTGGCGACCTTGTCGGGCATGATCGTTAATGTCGGGCCTAAAATATTGCCTAATGGTCACTGGGCCTGCTTACGGTACACAGCAGGCCAGTAGTGCTTACCAATTTGCGCAAACCCTTGTTAATTCAGGTCATAATTTGGTCAGCATCTTTTTCTACCGTGAAGGTGTGCTGAATGCGAACCAATTAACTGCACCAGCCAGCGATGAATTTGATCTGGTACGGGCGTGGCAACAATTGGCCACCGAGCATGCTGTGGCGTTGAATGTCTGTGTCGCGGCGGCGCTGCGACGGGGGGTCACTGACCAACACGAAGCAGAACAACTCAATCTGGCGGCGGCGAATCTGCAACCGGGTTTCACCTTGAGTGGCCTCGGTGCACTAGCTGAAGCGGCATTAACCTGTGACCGTATGGTACAATTTTAATGACGATGAAACGTATTGCTTTCGTTTTCACCCAAGGTCCGCACGGCAGTTCAGCAGGGCGGGAAGGGCTGGATGCATTGCTGGCCGCTTCGGCATTGAGCGAAAATATCGGCGTATTCTTCCTCTCGGATGGCGTTTTGCAACTGTTACCCCAGCAGCAACCGGAAAAAATTCTCGCCAGAAACTATATTGCAACTTTCGGTGTCTTACCTTTGTACGATGTCGAGAATTGCTATCTCTGCGAAGCCTCATTACAGCATCGTGGATTGAGTGAAGTCACGAATTGGGTTCTTGATGTTGAGGTGCTACCTCCGGTGGATTTTCGTCGTCAACTGGCGAC
Source organism: Yersinia mollaretii ATCC 43969 (assembly GCF_013282725.1). NCBI lineage: Bacteria > Pseudomonadati > Pseudomonadota > Gammaproteobacteria > Enterobacterales > Yersiniaceae > Yersinia > Yersinia mollaretii. Next base: position 1,557,349 of record NZ_CP054043.1, read on the forward strand.
TTATGATGTTGTGCTGACTTTTTAATTGGGATTTGGGCCGTTATAATGCTTTATACCGTCAGTCATTCTCCTTATCGCTGCGATTTATCTGCGTTATTGAGATTAGTCTCATCTGAAGATGAGATTCTCTTTCTGCAAGATGGGGTGATGGCTGTTTTGAAAAACAGTGAAAGCCTTAAGCTATTGTTAAATAACCCTGCTTCTTTCTTTGTGTTGGAAGATGACGTTATTGCGCGCGGCTTATCCGGTCAAATTTCAGACAGCGCGACACTAATCGGCTATACTCACTTCGTGGATTTGACCCTAAAACATCAGCAACAACTGGCATGGTAATGCGAGTAATGCTGTATATTTCTTGACACCTTAGATAGTCAGCCATAAAATTCTGCGTCCTCGTTCTCTGCCAGTAGTGCAAACGAGGGGGATTTATCACGTGTTTACGAAGCAAAAAACCAGGAGCTTTACTAATAATGGCAACGATTAACCAGCTGGTTCGCAAGCCACGCAGCATGAAGGTTGCTAAAAGCAACGTTCCTGCGCTGGAAGCATGCCCGCAGAAACGTGGTGTATGTACCCGCGTATATACAACCACCCCGAAAAAACCTAACTCCGCACTGCGTAAAGTTTGCCGTGTGCGTTTAACTAACGGTTTTGAAGTCACCTCCTACATCGGCGGTGAAGGTCATAACCTTCAGGAACACTCCGTGATCCTGATCCGTGGCGGTCGTGTTAAAGACTTGCCAGGTGTGCGTTACCACACCGTTCGCGGCGCGCTTGACTGCTCAGGTGTTAAAGACCGTAAGCAATCACGTTCTAAGTACGGCGTGAAGAAGCCAAAGGCTTAATGGTTCTCCGTTAAGTAAGGCCAAACATTTTCACATTAATGTCAAAATAAACTCTTAGAGTTTTGGACAACCCTGAATTAACAACGGAGTATTTCCATGCCACGTCGTCGTGTAATTGGTCAGCGTAAAATTTTACCAGATCCTAAGTTCGGATCTGAATTGCTGGCTAAATTTGTAAATATCCTGATGGTAGATGGTAAAAAATCTACTGCAGAAGCAATCGTCTATACCGCGCTGGAGACCCTGGCTCAGCGTTCTGGTAAAGATTTTCTGGAAGCTTTCGAAGTAGCTCTGGACAACGTGCGCCCGACTGTCGAAGTTAAGTCTCGCCGCGTTGGTGGTTCTACTTATCAGGTACCAGTTGAAGTTCGTCCGGTTCGTCGTAATGCCTTGGCAATGCGTTGGATCGTTGATGCTGCTCGTAAACGCGGTGATAAATCCATGGCTTTGCGCTTGGCGAATGAACTGTCTGACGCAGCAGAGAACAAAGGTTCTGCTGTTAAGAAACGTGAAGACGTTCACCGTATGGCCGAAGCTAACAAGGCGTTCGCCCACTACCGCTGGTAATCACCACGCAGTAGTCATGCTAACCATGCGGGTTGTCTTCTTGAAGCGTCCGCATGGGTTAATCGAACGCCCTAGGAATAGAGGAATCAAATGGCTCGTAAAACACCCATTGAGCGCTATCGTAATATCGGTATCAGCGCTCACATCGACGCCGGTAAGACAACCACTACCGAACGTATCCTGTTTTACACCGGTGTAAACCATAAAATCGGTGAAGTTCATGACGGCGCAGCCACCATGGACTGGATGGAACAGGAGCAGGAGCGTGGTATTACCATTACTTCTGCGGCTACTACCTGCTTCTGGTCTGGTATGGCTAAACAGTTCGAACCACATCACGTCAATATCATTGACACCCCTGGGCACGTTGACTTCACCATCGAAGTTGAACGTTCCATGCGTGTTCTTGACGGCGCGGTAATGGTTTACTGTGCAGTTGGTGGTGTTCAGCCACAGTCTGAGACCGTATGGCGTCAGGCAAATAAATATAAAGTTCCGCGTATCGCGTTCGTTAACAAAATGGACCGTATGGGCGCGAATTTCCTGAAAGTTGTTGGTCAGATTAAATCTCGTCTGGGCGCGAATCCAGTTCCATTGCAACTGGCTATCGGCGCGGAAGAGAAATTCACCGGTATTATTGACTTGGTGAAAATGAAAGCGATCAACTGGAACGAAGCCGATCAGGGCGTGACCTTCGAATACGAAGAGATCCCAGCTGATATGGCTGAACTGGCTGCTGAATGGCACCAGAATCTGGTTGAGTCTGCTGCAGAAGCGTCTGATGAGTTGATGGATAAGTACTTGGGCGGCGATGAGCTGACCGAAGAAGAGATCAAAAAAGCTCTGCGTCAACGCGTTCTGAAAAACGAAATCATTCTGGTTACCTGTGGTTCTGCCTTTAAAAACAAAGGCGTACAGGCAATGCTGGATGCGGTTATCGAATATCTGCCTGCCCCGACTGACGTTGAAGCAATCAACGGTATTCTGGACGACGGTAAAGATACTCCGGCAGTTCGTCACTCATCTGACAAAGAGCCGTTCTCCGCGCTGGCATTTAAGATTGCTACCGACCCGTTTGTTGGTAACCTGACGTTCTTCCGTGTGTACTCTGGTATTGTAAATTCCGGTGACACCGTGCTGAACTCAGTACGTTCACAGCGTGAGCGTCTGGGCCGTATCGTACAGATGCACGCAAACAAACGTGAAGAGATCAAAGAAGTTCATGCAGGCGACATCGCAGCAGCGATCGGTCTGAAAGATGTGACGACGGGTGACACTCTATGTGATCCAGCTAATCCGATCATCTTGGAACGTATGGAGTTCCCAGAGCCAGTAATCTCCGTTGCTGTTGAACCAAAAACCAAAGCCGACCAAGAAAAAATGGGTATGGCTCTGGGTCGTCTGGCAAAAGAAGATCCATCATTCCGCGTTTGGACTGACGAAGAATCTGGTCAGACTATCATCGCAGGTATGGGTGAGTTGCATTTGGATATCCTGGTTGACCGTATGCGCCGCGAATTTAACGTGGAAGCAAACGTCGGTAAACCTCAGGTTGCATACCGTGAAACTATCCGTGACACCGTTAAAGATGTCGAAGGTAAGCACGCTAAGCAGTCAGGCGGTCGTGGTCAGTACGGTCATGTTGTTATCGACATGTCTCCGTTGCCACCGGGTGGCGCTGGATATGAATTCGTCAACGAAATCGTTGGTGGTTCTATTCCTAAAGAGTTCATCCCTGCTGTTGATAAAGGCATCCAGGAACAACTGAAATCTGGCCCTCTGGCAGGTTATCCGGTTGTTGACGTTAAAGTGCGTCTGCACTACGGTTCTTACCATGACGTCGACTCCTCAGAATTGGCATTTAAATTAGCCGGTTCTATCGCCTTTAAAGAAGGTTTCAGAAGAGCTAAACCAGTTCTGCTTGAGCCTATCATGAAGGTTGAAGTCGAAACCCCTGAAGATTACATGGGTGACGTAATGGGCGACCTTAACCGTCGTCGCGGTATCATCGAAGGTATGGAAGATACTGCTACCGGTAAAACCGTTCGCGTCAAGGTTCCGTTGTCTGAAATGTTCGGTTATGCTACTGACCTGCGTTCTCAGACTCAGGGCCGTGCTTCTTACTCCATGGAATTCCTGGAGTATGCTGAAGCACCTAGTAACGTCGCTAAAGCCGTTATCGAAGCCCGTGGCAAATAAGCTTTCGGGTTTAAAACAATGATCCAGTGCTCTCTCATCAGTGGGAGAGCACAAGAGTAAGGAATATAGTCGTGTCTAAAGAAAAATTTGAACGTAACAAACCCCATGTAAACGTCGGTACTATCGGCCACGTTGACCATGGTAAAACAACTCTGACTGCTGCAATCACCACCGTACTGGCTAAAACCTACGGCGGTAGTGCTCGTGCCTTCGATCAGATCGATAACGCACCAGAAGAAAAAGCACGTGGTATCACCATCAACACTTCTCACGTTGAATATGATACCCCGGCTCGCCACTATGCGCATGTTGACTGCCCAGGGCATGCCGACTACGTTAAAAACATGATCACCGGTGCTGCGCAGATGGACGGCGCGATTCTGGTTGTTGCTGCAACTGATGGCCCTATGCCACAGACTCGTGAGCACATCCTGTTAGGTCGTCAGGTTGGCGTTCCATACATGATCGTATTCATGAACAAATGTGACATGGTTGACGATGAAGAGCTGTTGGAACTGGTAGAAATGGAAGTTCGTGAACTTCTTTCTGCTTACGATTTCCCAGGCGACGACATCCCAGTAGTTAAAGGTTCAGCGCTGAAAGCACTGGAAGGCGTTCCTGAGTGGGAAGCTAAAATCATCGAATTGGCCAATTATCTGGATTCTTATATCCCAGAACCAGAACGTGCTATCGATAAGCCATTCCTGCTGCCTATCGAAGACGTATTCTCTATCTCAGGCCGTGGTACTGTTGTAACTGGTCGTGTAGAGCGCGGTATCGTTAAAGTTGGTGAAGAAGTAGAGATCGTTGGTATCAAAGATACTGTTAAATCTACTTGTACTGGCGTTGAAATGTTCCGTAAATTGCTGGACGAAGGTCGTGCTGGTGAGAACGTGGGTGTTCTGCTGCGTGGTATCAAACGTGAAGACATCGAACGTGGCCAAGTTCTGGCTAAACCAGGTTCAATCAAACCACACACTACCTTTGATTCAGAAGTTTATATTCTGAGCAAAGACGAAGGCGGTCGTCATACTCCGTTCTTCAAAGGCTACCGTCCTCAGTTCTACTTCCGTACAACTGACGTAACAGGTACCATCGAACTGCCAGAAGGCGTTGAAATGGTGATGCCAGGTGACAACATCAACATGGTTGTTACTCTGATTCACCCAATTGCAATGGACGACGGTCTGCGTTTCGCAATCCGTGAAGGCGGCCGTACTGTAGGCGCTGGTGTTGTTGCTAAAGTTATCGCTTAATTGTTTTATTGATTAATTACTTTATTGATCAAGTAAAAAGGGTGCCTCGGCACCCTTTTTTATTGACGCGTCGAATAATCTTAATTGAAATAACTCGTATTCTTATTTACAATTGAGAGACTGGTTAAGAAGTGAGTCTCTCTATGTACGTTTGTCTGTGTAATGCCGTATCTGACAAAGTTATCCGTAAAGCTGTTCGTCAGCACCATCCACATACTATTCAGCAGTTGCGTCAACTAGTACCCATCGGTACAGACTGCGGAAAGTGCATTCGACAGGCCAGAGAAATCTTGATCGAGGAACGCGCTAATATTCCAGAAATGAATGATGTTGCTTAGTAGTTAGCAGGGATAAGTTCCCCCACACTTTGCCATCTGGTACTACACTTTTAGTACTGGAAGCGGAGGGTATAACTATGAAAGGCGATAAAAAAATAATTGCACATCTCAATAAACTACTCGGAAACGAGCTGGTTGCCATCAATCAATATTTTCTCCATGCTCGAATGTTCAAAAACTGGGGTCTAATGCGCCTTAATGATAAGGAGTATCGCGAATCCATCGATGAAATGAAGCATGCGGATAAATATATCGAGCGCATTTTATTTCTCGAGGGTATTCCTAACTTACAAGAGCTAGGCAAGTTGAATATCGGAGAGGATGTTGAAGAAATACTGAAATCTGATTTAGCTCTCGAGTTATCTGGAGCGAAAGACTTACGTGAAGGTATTGCGTATGCAGATTCAATCCATGACTATGTCAGTCGCGATTTATTGAAAGAAATCTTGGCTGAAGAAGAGGGCCATATTGATTGGCTTGAAACAGAGCTAAGCCTAATCGAGCGCTTGGGGATACAAAACTACTCACAGGCACAACTGACGTAATAATCCTCCATTCTCCTGCATAGCATAAAATAAAGTGGGTATCCGTCAGGTACTCACTTTTTAAATTTTAAAGTTTGGAAACTCTGAGTATCAGTTTGCAGCAGAACCGTATTTTTAACTCCACATGATAATAAATAATCCCACCAAATTAACGTCATCTGATCAGATTTGTAAGTTTCCGCATAGATTTCCAACAGTGGCTTGCTTCCTGCTGGTATTTACGTATAATGCGCGGGCCTACCTAATCTTGATAGGTCAGATTGAAACTAATCTGTCAGTCGCAGCCTAGTGTTGCAACTGAACAATACTCCCGATATGGGAGTTATATGTTGAACGATTACACTCCCCCATCAATCGAAATGGGTGCGAGGAGTAATCATTTACGTTTATAAATAATTGGAGCTCTGGTCTCATGCAGAACCAAAGAATCCGTATCCGCCTGAAAGCGTTTGATCATCGTTTGATCGATCAATCAACTGCGGAAATCGTCGAGACTGCCAAGCGCACTGGTGCGCAGGTTCGTGGTCCGATCCCGCTGCCAACTCGCAAAGAGCGTTTTACTGTTCTGATCTCTCCGCACGTCAATAAAGATGCGCGCGATCAGTACGAAATTCGCACTCACAAGCGTCTAGTTGACATCGTTGAGCCAACCGAGAAAACCGTTGATGCTCTGATGCGTCTGGATCTGGCTGCCGGTGTAGACGTGCAGATCAGCCTGGGTTAATCAGGTCATTGAGCGATTGAGAGGTTGAAACAATGATTGGTTTAGTCGGTAAAAAAGTGGGCATGACTCGTATCTTCACTGAAGATGGCGTTTCAATCCCAGTAACTGTTATCGAAATTGAAGCGAACCGCGTAACTCAGGTCAAAAGCCTAGAGAACGACGGATACCGTGCTGTGCAAGTAACTACCGGTGCTAAAAAAGCTAACCGTGTTACTAAACCAGAAGCGGGTCATTTCGCTAAAGCTGGCGTAGAAGCTGGCCGTGGTCTGTGGGAATTCCGCCTTCCAGAAGGTCAAGAGTTTACTGCTGGTCAAGAAATTAGCGTCGAAATTTTTGCAGACGTTAAGAAAGTCGACGTTACAGGTACGTCTAAAGGTAAAGGTTTTGCCGGTACTGTTAAGCGCTGGAATTTCCGTACCCAAGATGCTACCCATGGTAACTCCTTGTCTCACCGTGTTCCGGGTTCTATCGGTCAAAACCAGACTCCGGGCAAAGTGTTCAAAGGCAAGAAAATGGCTGGCCACCTGGGTGACGAGCGTGTAACCGTTCAAAGCCTAGACGTAGTACGTGTTGACGCTGAGCGCAACCTGCTGCTGGTTAAGGGTGCTGTACCGGGCGCAACCGGTGGCAACCTGATCGTTAAACCAGCTGTGAAGGCGTAAGGGGATAGCAATGGAATTAGTATTGAAAGACGCGCAAGGCGCGCTGACTGTTTCCGAAACTACCTTCGGTCGTGATTTCAACGAAGCGCTGGTACATCAGGTTGTTGTTGCTTATGCAGCAGGTGCCCGTCAAGGTACTCGTGCTCAGAAGACCCGCGCTGAAGTAACAGGTTCCGGTAAGAAGCCGTGGCGTCAAAAAGGCACCGGCCGTGCGCGTGCAGGTTCTGTAAAGAGCCCAATCTGGCGTTCAGGTGGTGTGACCTTTGCTGCGAAGCCTCAGGATCACAGTCAGAAAGTAAATAAAAAGATGTACCGCGGCGCGCTGAAAAGCATTTTGTCCGAATTGGTACGTCAAGATCGTCTGATCATTGTCGAAAAGTTCTCTGTTGAAGCACCTAAAACTAAGTTGCTGGCGCAGAAACTGAAAGATATGGCTCTGGAAGATGTGCTGATCGTAACGAGTGAACTGGACGAGAACTTGTTCTTGGCAGCTCGCAACCTGTACAAGGTTGACGTTCGCGATGTAGCTGGTATCGACCCAGTTAGCCTGATCGCCTTCGACAAGGTGGTTATGACTGCTGATGCTGTGAAGCAAGTTGAGGAGATGCTGGCATGATTCGTGAAGAACGTCTGCTGAAAGTACTGCGCGCGCCGCATGTATCTGAAAAAGCGTCCGCTGCGATGGAAAAGAATAACACCATCGTTCTCAAAGTTGCCAAAGACGCGACCAAAGCAGAAATTAAAGCTGCAGTGCAGAAACTGTTTGAAGTCGAAGTCGAAGACGTTAACACCTTGCTGGTTAAAGGCAAGAGTAAGCGTCACGGTCAGCGTGTTGGTCGTCGTAGCGACTGGAAAAAAGCTTACGTCACCCTGAAAGAAGGCCAGAATCTGGACTTCATCGGCGGCGCAGAGTAAGTCGGAGGAGTAAACAATGGCAATTGTTAAATGTAAACCTACATCTCCGGGTCGTCGCCACGTTGTTAAAGTGGTTAACCCTGAGCTGCACAAGGGTAAGCCTTATGCCCCGTTGCTTGAGAAATTAAGCAAAAGCGGTGGCCGTAACAACAATGGCCGTATCACTACCCGTCATATCGGTGGTGGCCACAAGCAGCATTATCGTCTGGTTGACTTCAAACGCAACAAAGATGGTATCCCTGCAGTGGTTGAGCGTCTGGAGTACGATCCGAACCGTTCCGCGAATATCGCGCTGGTTCTGTACAAAGACGGCGAACGTCGTTACATCCTGGCGCCGAAAGGCCTGAAAGCTGGTGACCAGATCCAATCTGGCGTTGATGCTGCAATTAAAGCGGGTAACACCCTGCCTATGCGTAACATCCCAGTTGGTTCAACGGTTCATAACGTAGAGATGAAACCAGGTAAAGGCGGCCAATTGGCTCGTTCTGCTGGTGCATACGTTCAGATCGTTGCTCGTGACGGTTCCTACGTTACTCTGCGTCTGCGCTCCGGCGAAATGCGCAAGGTTCTAGCTGATTGCCGCGCCACCTTAGGTGAAGTCGGTAACGCTGAACACATGCTGCGTGTGCTGGGTAAAGCAGGTGCTAGTCGTTGGCGTGGTATTCGTCCTACCGTTCGCGGTACGGCGATGAACCCGGTAGATCACCCACACGGTGGTGGTGAAGGTCGTAACTTTGGTAAGCACCCGGTAACCCCGTGGGGCGTACAGACCAAAGGTAAGAAGACCCGTAGCAACAAGCGTACTGATAAGTTCATCGTACGTCGCCGTAGTAAAAAATAATTAGAGGATAAGCCATGCCACGTTCTCTCAAGAAAGGTCCCTTCATTGACCTGCACTTGCTGAAGAAGGTAGAGAAAGCGGTGGAAAGCGGAGACAAGAAGCCAATTCGGACTTGGTCCCGTCGTTCAACGGTCTTTCCAAATATGATCGGTTTGACCATCGCTGTCCATAATGGTCGTCAGCACGTTCCTGTTTTTGTTTCCGACGAAATGGTCGGTCACAAATTGGGTGAATTCGCGCCGACCCGTACTTATCGCGGCCATGCGGCCGATAAAAAGGCTAAAAAGCGCTAAGGTAGGAGGAAGAGATGGAAACTATCGCTAAACATCGCCACGCTCGTTCTTCTGCTCAGAAGGTTCGCTTGGTAGCGGACCTGATTCGCGGTAAGAAAGTGTCGCAAGCTCTGGAAACTCTGGCCTATACCAACAAGAAAGCTGCTGGTTTGGTTAAGAAAGTGCTGGAGTCTGCCATTGCTAACGCAGAACACAACGATGGCGCTGACATCGATGATCTGAAAGTCACGAAGATTTTCGTAGACGAAGGCCCTAGCATGAAGCGCATTATGCCGCGTGCAAAAGGTCGTGCAGATCGCATCCTGAAGCGCACCAGCCACATTACTGTGGTTGTGTCCGATCGCTGAGACTCTGGAGACTAGCAATGGGTCAGAAAGTACATCCTAATGGTATTCGACTAGGTATTGTCAAAGCTTGGAACTCTACCTGGTACGCAAATACCAAAGAATTCGCTGACAACCTGGACAGCGACTTTAAAGTTCGCCAATTCTTGACTAAAGAATTAGCGAAAGCTTCCGTTTCTCGCATCGTTATCGAGCGTCCAGCGAAGAGCATCCGTGTGACTATTCACACTGCTCGTCCTGGCATCGTTATCGGCAAGAAAGGTGAAGATGTCGAAAAACTGCGTAAGGTCGTAGCGGATATCGCTGGCGTTCCTGCACAGATTAACATCGCCGAAGTCCGTAAACCGGAACTGGACGCAAAATTGGTTGCTGACAGCATCACTTCACAGCTGGAACGTCGCGTTATGTTCCGTCGTGCTATGAAGCGTGCAGTACAGAACGCAATGCGTCTTGGCGCTAAAGGTATCAAAGTTGAAGTAAGCGGCCGCCTTGGCGGTGCTGAAATCGCGCGTACCGAATGGTACCGTGAAGGTCGTGTTCCGTTGCATACACTGCGTGCGGATATCGATTACAACACATCTGAAGCGCACACCACTTATGGTGTAATCGGCGTAAAGGTATGGATCTTCAAAGGTGAGATCTTGGGTGGTATGGCTGCTGTTGAACAACCGGAACCGGCTGCTCAACCTAAAAAGCAGCAGCGTAAAGGCCGCAAGTAAGGAGAATCGCTGATGTTACAACCAAAGCGTACAAAATTCCGTAAGATGCACAAAGGCCGTAACCGTGGCCTTGCGCAAGGTACGGATGTTAGCTTCGGTGAGTTCGGCCTGAAAGCTTGTGGCCGTTGCCGCCTGACGGCTCGTCAAATCGAAGCAGCCCGTCGTGCGATGACACGTGCAATTAAGCGTCAAGGTAAGGTCTGGATCCGTGTATTCCCGGACAAACCGATCACCGAGAAGCCGCTCGAAGTGCGTATGGGTAAAGGTAAGGGTAACGTAGAGTATTGGGTTGCCTTGATCCAGCCAGGAAAAGTTTTATTTGAAATGGCTGGTGTGCCGGAAGAAACTGCTCGCGAAGCATTTAAGCTCGCTGCAGCGAAACTGCCTGTAGGAACCACCTTTGTAACTAAGACGGTGATGTAATGAAAGCACAAGAGCTGCGTGAAAAAAGCGTTGAAGAGCTGAACACTGAGCTGCTCAACCTGCTGCGTGAGCAATTTAATTTGCGCATGCAGGCGGCTAGTGGCCAGCTGCAACAAACTCACCTGTCGAAACAAGTGCGTCGTAATATCGCACGTGTTAAGACTTTACTGACTGAAAAGGCGGGTGCGTAATGACTGACCAAATCCGTACTCTGCAAGGTCGCGTAGTTAGTGACAAAATGGAGAAATCCATGGTTGTTGCTATCGAACGTGTGGTGAAGCACCCGATTTACGGGAAATTCATCCGTCGTACGACGAAATTGCATGTACATGACGAGAACAATGAATGTGGTATCGGTGACGTGGTAGAAATCCGCGAATGCCGTCCACTGTCAAAGACTAAGTCTTGGACGCTTGTTCGCGTTGTAGAGAAAGCGATTCTGTAATAGAGTAGCTGACTCGAACATAATAAGCGGCTCAGAAAGTGGGCCGCTTATTTTTTCTACCCATAATCTGGAAGCGGTGTTATAATGCTGCGCCCTCGTTATTGGGGCTTTTAAACGACCTATTCTGGGTCCTAAAGTAGTAGTTGACATTAGCGGAGCACTAACATGATCCAAGAACAGACTATGCTGAACGTGGCCGACAACTCCGGTGCACGTCGCGTAATGTGTATCAAGGTTCTAGGTGGCTCGCACCGTCGCTACGCAGGCATCGGCGACATCATCAAGATCACCATCAAGGAAGCAATTCCTCGTGGCAAGGTGAAGAAAGGCGATGTTCTGAAGGCGGTAGTGGTGCGCACCAAGAAGGGTGTACGTCGCCCGGACGGTTCTGTCATTCGCTTCGATGGTAACGCTTGTGTTATTTTAAATAATAACAGCGAGCAGCCAATCGGCACGCGTATTTTTGGGCCGGTAACTCGTGAACTGCGTAATGAGAAGTTCATGAAAATTATCTCTCTGGCACCAGAAGTACTCTAAGGAGCGAACCATGGCAGCGAAAATCCGTCGTGATGACGAAGTTATCGTGCTAACCGGGAAAGACAAAGGTAAGCGCGGTAAAGTAAAGAATGTCCTGTCTGCTGGTAAGGTCATTGTTGAAGGTATCAATCTGGTTAAAAAACATCAGAAGCCGGTTCCGGCCCTGAACCAACCAGGTGGCATTGTTGAAAAAGAAGCTGCAATTCAAGTTTCCAACCTTGCGCTGTTCAACGCGACAACCGGTAAGGCTGACCGTGTAGGCTTTAGATTTGAAGACGGCAAAAAAGTCCGTTTCTTTAAATCTAACAGCGAAACTATCAAGTAATTTGGAGTAATACGATGGCGAAACTGCATGATTACTACAAAGACGAGGTGGTCAAACAACTGATGTCTCAGTTTGGCTACAACTCTGTCATGCAAGTCCCTCGGGTCGAGAAGATCACCCTGAACATGGGTGTTGGTGAAGCGATTGCTGACAAGAAACTGCTGGATAATGCAGCAGCTGACTTGGCAGCTATCTCCGGTCAAAAGCCGTTTATCACCAAAGCACGCAAATCTGTTGCAGGCTTCAAAATCCGTCAGGGCTATCCGATCGGCTGTAAAGTAACCCTGCGTGGCGAACGCATGTGGGAATTCTTTGAGCGTCTGATTACCATTGCTGTTCCGCGTATCCGTGACTTCCGTGGCTTGTCCGCTAAGTCATTCGATGGTCGTGGAAACTACAGCATGGGTGTGCGCGAGCAGATCATCTTCCCGGAAATCGACTACGATAAAGTCGATCGTGTACGTGGTTTGGATATTACCATTACCACTACTGCGAAATCCGATGATGAAGGCCGTGCATTGTTGGCTGCTTTTAAATTCCCATTCCGCAAGTAAGGTAGGGTTACTGATGGCTAAGCAATCAATGAAAGCACGCGAAGTCGTTCGCGTGAAACTAGCTAACAAATACCGCGCTCAACGCGAGGAATTAAAAGCTATTATCTCTGGTGTGAACTCATCCGACGAAGATCGTTGGAATGCTGTTCTGAAGCTGCAGTCTCTGCCGCGTGATTCCAGCCCGTCCCGTCAGCGTAACCGCTGCAACCAAACTGGTCGTCCGCATGGTTTCCTGCGGAAGTTCGGGTTGAGCCGTATTAAAGTCCGTGAAACCGCAATGCGCGGTGAAATCCCGGGCCTTAAAAAGGCTAGCTGGTAATTGTCACCAATTGAATCACGGGAGTAAAGACAGATGAGCATGCAAGATCCGATCGCGGATATGCTGACCCGTATCCGTAACGGTCAAGCCGCAAATAAAGTTGCGGTCACCATGCCTTCCTCCAAGCTGAAAGTGGCAATTGCCAACGTTCTGAAGGAAGAAGGCTTTATTGAAGATTTTAAAATCGAAGGCGACACCAAGCCTACTCTGGAATTAGCACTTAAGTATTTCCAGGGCAAGGCAGTGGTAGAAAGCATTCAACGTATCAGCCGTCCAGGTTTGCGCATCTATAAGAAAAAAGATGAGCTGCCAAAAGTTATGGCCGGTTTGGGTATCGCTGTTATTTCTACCTCTAAAGGTGTTATGACCGATCGTGCAGCTCGCCAAGCTGGTCTTGGTGGCGAGATTATCTGCTACGTAGCTTAATTCGGGAGGAAAGAATGTCTCGTGTTGCAAAAGCACCCGTCGTCATTCCTGCCGGCGTAGAGGTAAAACTCAACGGTCAGGTTATTTCGATAAAGGGTAAGAACGGCGAGCTGACTCGTACCGTCCATAGTGCTGTTGAAGTTAAGCAAGAAGATAATACATTGACTTTCGCTCCACGCGAAGGCGCTGTAGACGGTTGGGCCCAAGCGGGTACCACTCGTGCACTGCTTAACGCAATGGTCGTTGGTGTTACCGAAGGCTTCACTAAGAAGCTTCAACTGGTAGGCGTAGGCTACCGTGCCGCAGTTAAAGGCAACGTGGTGAATTTAGCCTTAGGCTTTTCTCATCCAGTTGACCATGAATTGCCGGCTGGCATCACTGCCGAGTGCCCGACCCAAACTGAAATCGTGCTGAAAGGCGCTGATAAGCAGGTGATTGGTCAGGTTGCAGCAGATTTGCGTGCCTACCGTCGTCCTGAGCCTTATAAAGGCAAGGGTGTCCGTTACGCCGACGAAGTCGTGCGTACCAAAGAGGCTAAGAAGAAGTAAGGTAACACTATGGATAAGAAAGCAGCTCGTATCCGTCGTGCGACCCGCGCACGCCGCAAGCTCAAAGAACTGGGTGCGACTCGCCTGGTGGTACATCGTACCCCACGCCATATTTACGCGCAGGTTATTGCACCAAACGGTTCTGAAATTTTGGTCGCCGCTTCTACTGTAGAAAAAGCTATCAATGAGCAATTGAAGTACGCCGGCAACAAAGATGCCGCCGCAGCTGTAGGTAAAGCTGTTGCAGAGCGCGCATTGGAAAAAGGGATCACGAAAGTATCCTTTGACCGTTCCGGTTTCCAATATCATGGTCGAGTCCAGGCACTGGCAGATGCTGCCCGTGAAGCTGGCCTTCAGTTCTAAGGTAGAGGTGTAAGATGTCACACATCGAAAAACAAGCTGGCGAACTGCAGGAAAAGCTGATCGCGGTAAACCGCGTATCTAAAACCGTAAAAGGTGGCCGTATTTTCAGCTTTACCGCACTGACAGTAGTTGGTGATGGTAACGGTCGCGTTGGTTTTGGCTACGGCAAAGCACGCGAAGTTCCGGCAGCGATCCAGAAAGCGATGGAAAAAGCCCGTCGCGCTATGATTAATGTTGCTTTGGATAACGGTACTCTGCAGCACCCAGTTAAAGGTGCTCATACGGGTTCTCGTGTATTCATGCAACCAGCTTCTGAAGGTACCGGTATTATTGCCGGTGGTGCAATGCGCGCCGTCTTGGAAGTTGCAGGGGTTCATAACGTATTGGCCAAGGCATATGGTTCCACCAACCCAATCAACGTGGTTCGTGCAACTATTTTAGCTCTGGAAGATATGAAATCCCCAGAAATGGTCGCTGCTAAGCGTGGTAAGTCCGTCGAAGAAATTCTAGGGAAATAACCATGGCAAAGACTATTAAAGTAACTCAAACAAAAAGCAGTATCGGTCGTTTGCCGAAACACAAGGCAACTCTGATCGGTTTAGGTCTGCGTCGTATTGGTCATACCGTAGAGCGTGAGGATACTCCCGCTGTACGTGGTATGGTCAACTTGGTTTCCTACATGGTTAAAGTTGAGGAGTAACAGATGCGTTTAAATACTCTGTCTCCGGCTGAAGGTGCCAAGCATGCGCCGAAGCGTGTAGGTCGTGGTATTGGTTCTGGCCTGGGTAAAACTGCTGGTCGTGGTCACAAAGGTCAGAACTCACGTTCTGGCGGTGGCGTACGTCGTGGTTTTGAAGGTGGTCAGATGCCTTTATATCGTCGTTTGCCGAAATTCGGCTTCACCTCTCGCAAAGCTATGATCACGGCAGAAGTTCGTCTGTCTGAACTGGCTTTAGTGGAAGGCGACGTAATCGACCTGAACACGCTGAAAGCCGCTAACGTTGTTGGTACCCAGATTGAGTTTGCGAAAGTTATGCTTTCAGGCGAAATCACTCGTGCGGTAACTCTTCGTGGTCTGCGTGTCACCAAAGGCGCTCGTGCTGCTATCGAAGCTGCTGGCGGTAAAATTGAGGAATAAGTAGCAGATGGCTAAGCAACCAGGATTAGATTTTCAAAGTGCTAAAGGCGGATTAGGCGAACTGAAGCGCAGACTTTTGTTTGTTATCGGTGCGCTTATTGTTTTCCGTATCGGCTCTTTTATTCCGATTCCTGGTATCGATGCCACTGTGCTTGCTAAATTGCTCGAGCAGCAGAGAGGGACCATCATTGAAATGTTTAACATGTTCTCTGGTGGTGCTCTCAGTCGTGCTTCTATCTTTGCCTTGGGTATCATGCCGTATATTTCGGCAT
Source organism: Yersinia mollaretii ATCC 43969 (assembly GCF_013282725.1). Taxonomy (NCBI): domain Bacteria; kingdom Pseudomonadati; phylum Pseudomonadota; class Gammaproteobacteria; order Enterobacterales; family Yersiniaceae; genus Yersinia; species Yersinia mollaretii. The sequence goes on from NZ_CP054043.1 coordinate 1,572,947, forward strand.
CAATTATCATCCAACTGTTAACGGTGGTTCATCCAGCGTTGGCAGAAATAAAGAAAGAAGGGGAGGCTGGCCGTCGGAAGATTAGCCAGTACACCCGTTATGGCACGTTGGTATTGGCTATATTCCAATCGATCGGTATTGCTACCGGTCTACCGAATATGCCTGGGATGCAAGGTCTGGTAATCAATCCAGGCTTTGCCTTCTATTTTACCGCTGTTGTTAGCTTGGTCACTGGGACAATGTTCTTGATGTGGCTTGGCGAACAGATTACTGAGCGTGGTATCGGTAACGGTATTTCAATCATAATCTTTGCTGGTATTGTTGCCGGTCTACCGCCTGCAATAGCCCATACCATCGAGCAAGCTCGGCAAGGCGACCTGCACTTCCTCCTGTTGCTGTTGGTTGCAGTATTAGTGTTTGCAGTAACCTTCTTCGTTGTTTTCATTGAGCGTGGTCAGCGTCGTATCGTCGTCAACTATGCTAAACGTCAACAAGGTCGTCGTGTTTATGCAGCACAGAGCACACACTTACCGTTGAAAGTAAATATGGCCGGGGTTATCCCAGCAATCTTTGCTTCCAGCATAATTCTGTTTCCTGCCACGATTGCATCATGGTTTGGGGGCGGGACAGGTTGGAACTGGCTGACGACTATTTCGATGTATTTGCAGCCAGGACAGCCGCTTTATGTGTTACTCTATGCGTCTGCAATCATCTTCTTCTGTTTCTTCTACACGGCGCTAGTTTTCAACCCGCGTGAAACAGCAGATAACCTGAAGAAGTCCGGTGCATTCGTGCCAGGAATTCGTCCGGGAGAGCAAACGGCGAAGTACATCGATAAAGTAATGACGCGTCTAACCTTAATTGGTGCGATGTATATTACTTTCATCTGCCTGATCCCGGAGTTCATGCGTGACGCGATGAAAGTACCATTTTACTTTGGTGGTACCTCCCTACTTATTGTAGTGGTGGTCATCATGGACTTTATGGCTCAAGTGCAAACTCTGATGATGTCGAGTCAGTACGAGTCTGCATTGAAGAAAGCAAACCTAAAAGGCTATAACCGCTAATTAGGGATGTTTGAGAAGTTACGGAGAGTAAAAATGAAAGTTCGTGCTTCCGTCAAGAAATTATGTCGTAACTGCAAAATTGTTAAGCGTAACGGTGTCGTTCGCGTAATCTGCAGTGCCGAACCAAAGCATAAACAGCGTCAAGGCTGATTTATCTTGCATATTTTTCTTGCAAAGTTGGGTTGAGCTGGCTAGATTAGCCAGCCAATCTTTTGTATGTGACTGCAATGCTATTTGAGTATCCTGAAAACGGGCTTTTCAGAATGGTATTGCTGTATAAAATAGTAGGAGTGCATAGTGGCCCGTATAGCAGGCATTAACATTCCTGATCAGAAACATACCGTTATCGCTTTAACTGCGATTTACGGCATCGGTAAAACTCGCTCACAGGCTATCTGTGTTGCTGCGGGTATTGCTGAAAATGTTAAGATCAGTGAGCTGTCTGAAGAGCAAATCGAGAAGCTGCGTGACGAAGTTGCCAAGTACGTTGTAGAAGGTGATCTGCGTCGTGAGGTGACCCTGAGCATCAAGCGTCTGATGGACCTTGGGACTTATCGTGGTTTGCGTCATCGTCGTGGTCTACCAGTTCGCGGTCAGCGTACTAAGACCAACGCACGTACCCGTAAGGGTCCGCGTAAACCGATCAAGAAATAATCGGGGTGATTGAATAATGGCAAAGGCACCTATTCGTGCACGTAAGCGTGTAAGAAAGACAGTCTCTGACGGTGTGGCTCATATCCATGCTTCTTTCAACAACACCATCGTTACTATTACAGATCGTCAAGGTAACGCATTGGGTTGGGCAACAGCAGGTGGTTCCGGTTTCCGTGGATCTCGTAAGTCTACTCCGTTTGCAGCGCAAGTTGCAGCAGAGCGCTGCGCTGACGCAGTGAAAGAATACGGTATCAAGAATCTGGAAGTTATGGTTAAAGGACCTGGTCCGGGCCGTGAGTCTACTATCCGTGCGTTAAACGCGGCTGGTTTCCGCATCACTAATATTACTGATGTGACTCCGATCCCTCATAACGGTTGTCGTCCGCCGAAAAAGCGCCGCGTATAACGCTGCTTTTAGGTTTGTTGGAGAGAGAAAATGGCAAGATATTTGGGGCCTAAGCTCAAGCTGAGCCGTCGTGAGGGCACAGACTTATTCCTTAAGTCTGGCGTTCGTGCGATTGACACCAAGTGTAAGATCGAACAACCACCTGGCCAGCACGGTGCGCGTAAACCGCGTCTGTCTGACTACGGTGTGCAGTTACGTGAAAAGCAAAAAGTTCGCCGTATCTATGGTGTTCTAGAACGTCAATTCCGTAACTACTATAAAGAAGCAGCACGCCTGAAAGGCAACACTGGTGCAAACCTGTTGCAATTGCTGGAAGGTCGTCTGGATAACGTAGTTTACCGTATGGGCTTTGGCGCAACTCGTGCTGAATCACGTCAGCTGGTTAGTCATAAAGCTATCATGGTAAATGGTCGCGTTGTTAACATCGCTTCTTATCAGGTATCTCCGAATGACGTAGTCAGCATCCGTGAGAAAGCTAAAAAGCAGTCTCGTGTTAAGGCAGCTTTGGAGCTGGCTGAGCAGCGTGAAAAGCCGACTTGGCTGGAAGTTGATGCTGTCAAGATGGAAGGTGTGTTCAAACGTATTCCTGAACGTACTGATCTGTCTGCGGACATTAATGAACACCTGATCGTCGAGCTTTACTCCAAGTAAAGCTTAGTACCAAAGAGAGGACACAATGCAGGGTTCTGTGACAGAGTTTCTAAAACCGCGCCTGGTAGATATCGAGCAAGTCAGTTCGACGCACGCCAAGGTGACCCTTGAGCCGTTAGAGCGTGGCTTTGGCCATACTCTCGGCAACGCACTGCGCCGTATTCTGCTTTCATCTATGCCGGGTTGCGCGGTGACCGAGGTTGAGATTGATGGTGTACTGCATGAGTACAGCACCAAAGAAGGCGTACAGGAAGATATCCTGGAGATCCTGCTCAACCTGAAAGGGCTGGCGGTGAGAGTTCAGGGTAAAGATGAAGTTATTCTTACCCTGAATAAATCTGGCATTGGCCCTGTGACTGCAGCCGATATCACCCATGATGGTGATGTCGAAATCGTCAAGCCGCAGCACGTTATCTGCCACCTGACCGATGAAAACGCATCTATTAGTATGCGTGTCAAAGTTCAACGTGGTCGTGGTTATGTGCCGGCTTCTGCCCGAATTCATTCGGAAGAAGATGAGCGCCCGATTGGTCGTCTGTTAGTAGATGCATGCTATAGCCCTGTAGAGCGTATTGCCTACAATGTTGAAGCAGCGCGTGTAGAACAGCGTACCGACCTGGACAAGTTGGTTATCGAGATGGAAACCAATGGTACGATCGATCCTGAAGAGGCGATTCGCCGTGCGGCAACTATCTTGGCTGAACAGCTTGAAGCTTTCGTTGACCTACGTGATGTACGTCAGCCGGAAGTTAAAGAAGAGAAGCCAGAGTTTGATCCGATCCTGCTGCGCCCTGTTGACGATCTGGAATTGACTGTCCGCTCTGCTAACTGCCTCAAGGCAGAAGCTATCCACTACATCGGTGATCTGGTACAGCGTACCGAGGTTGAGTTGCTGAAAACGCCTAACCTGGGTAAAAAATCTCTTACTGAGATTAAAGACGTGCTCGCTTCACGTGGTCTTTCTTTAGGCATGCGCCTAGAAAATTGGCCACCAGCTAGCATTGCTGACGAGTAACCGGATCACAGGTTAAGGTTTTACTGAGAAGGATAAGGTCATGCGCCATCGTAAGAGTGGTCGTCAACTGAACCGTAACAGCAGCCATCGCCAGGCTATGTTCCGTAACATGGCCGGCTCTTTGGTTCGTCATGAGATAATCAAGACGACCCTGCCGAAAGCGAAAGAGCTGCGTCGCGTTGTTGAGCCGCTGATTACTCTTGCCAAGACCGACAGCGTAGCTAATCGTCGTCTGGCATTCGCCCGTACTCGTGATAACGAGATCGTGGCAAAACTGTTTAACGAGCTAGGCCCGCGTTTCGCGAGCCGCGCCGGTGGTTACACTCGCATTCTGAAGTGTGGCTTCCGTGCAGGCGACAACGCACCGATGGCTTACATCGAGTTAGTTGATCGTGCTGCATCGCAAGCAGAAGTAGTTGCTGCAGAGTAATCTGTAAACGCGTAAAAAAACCGGGCTTGCCCGGTTTTTTTACGTCCATAATTCAATGACGTAATGCCATACCTTCGTACTTTTCTTCTTTTCTCCTATTATTTATTCACTAATCCATTAATCTTAACTAACCTCTGATTTTGCAAAACCATATCTCTTGGATGAAATATGGGGTTAATTGATGAATGAGCTGAACGGCAGATTGCTCATGCCCAATCTGCCTGAACGACATAAGCGCCAAAACTTGCTGGATATGTGATTGAGACAAGTGAGAATTAGCACTTATTTTCTGCATTAAGAGTATCAGCATAAAATGACTGATAATCTGTTAAATGAAGGATAAGTAATGTTAAAAATTGGACAACTCGCTAAACTCGCCGACGTTACACCAGATACTATTCGCTACTATGAGAAGCAAGGTATGATGCAGCATGGTGAACGCACAGAAGGTGGTTATAGACTGTATAATGAACAAGATTTGCAGCGCTTGCGGTTTATCCGTTATGCAAAGCAGCTCGGGTTTACATTAGAAACTATCGCCGAATTGCTATCGATCCGTGTGGACCCTGCTCATCATACATGCCAAGAGTCTAAGGCAATTGTAGATTCGCGGTTACATGATGTGGAAAGCAAGATTACTGAGCTTAAAAAAATGCGTGAATCACTAAAACGACTCAGCAGTGCCTGTTGTGGTAGTTCACATGCGACGACTTATTGCTCTATTTTGGAAGCATTGGAGCAGGGGGCTGCTGAGGAATTAGTTTAAGACTATATTTTTCTGATGAGGAGTTTAAATCGGCTCAAACAAGCAGTATTATTTGTGGGTTTTTTAATCTATACCATTATTAGTGAGGAACTATTATGACGACATATCGCCATACCAAGGGAAAAATAAAAGATAATGCACTAGAAGCGCTGCTCCATGATCCACTTTTCAGGCAACGTATTGAGAAGAATATCAAAGGGAAAGGGAGTTATCAGCGTAAAGGTAAACATTCAAAAGGTGGTAACTGGGAGGCCAGTGGTAAGCAATCAATAGATTCTTTACCACTGGCCTTCTGATTTACAGACAATAAAAACGCCATCAGTTTGATGGCGTTAACATATCGATCCAATCGAAATTATTTTTCTTGCTGTGCTTTCAACAAATCACGGATCTCTGCTAATAGCTTCTCTTCCGTTGTTGGTGCTGGCTCTGCTGCGGCTTCTTCCGCTTTTTCACGACGCATTTTATTCATGAGCTTAACTGCAGAAAATATAGCTAGAGCCACAATAACAAAATCAAAAATACTTTGAATGAAGATACCGTAATTCATTACAACAGCAGGTACTGTGCCTTCGGCCGCACGTAATATGAAATGGAATTGCTTAAAATCGACGCCACCGAGTAATAAGCCCAAGGGTGGCATGATGATATCGGCAACAAGTGAAGAAACGATTCTACCAAATGCCGCACCAATAATGACACCGACAGCCAAGTCGACTACATTGCCACGCATGGCAAATTCACGAAATTCCTTCATAAAACTCATAACCAACACCCCATTTTAAAAATGAATGACTTAATTTTAGCCAAATAAAACTCGGTACAACCCTAATTATAGGAAATTTTTCCTAATTCCTCATGGGAATAGCGTTAATTTGTCAGTCAGCTTGGATAGCTTAATTATTATTCATTACAAGAAGAATGGACTTGGTTGGAACAGTCTCTCGACGTCAGGAACAAATTTCTTGTGAGTAATAAACATCACCACATGATCACCCTGCTTAATAATGGAATTACCATTTGCAATGATAACTTCATCACCGCGAACAATGGCTCCAATAGTCGTCCCTGGCGGCAACTTGATATCTTCAACCATCCGACCGACAACCTTTGACGTACTTTCGTCACCATGAGCAATCGCTTCTATTGCCTCGGCAACACCCCGTCTTAACGAAGATACGCTGACGATATCCGCTTTACGGACATGGCCCAGTAGTGCAGAAATAGTGGCTTGTTGTGGTGAGATAACAATATCAATGACACTTCCCTGAACCAAATCCACATAGGCGCTACGTTGGATTAATACCATCGCCTTCTTCGCACCCATACGTTTTGCCAGCATAGCTGACATGATGTTTGCTTCATCATCATTGGTTATCGCGATAAAAACATCCACCTGCTCGATGTGTTCTTCTGCCAGTAATTCTTGATCTGATGCATCGCCATAAAAAACAATAGTGTCATGCAGCATTTCGGCTAATTCGGCGGCTCTCTGCGGGTCGCGTTCAATGAGTTTTACACTGTAATCTTTTTCTAATCGCAGGGCTAAACCTGCACCCACATTGCCCCCCCCAACAATCATAATGCGCTTGTAGGGTTTCTCTAGACGCTGTAGCTCACTCATTACCGCACGAATATGTTGTGAGGCTGCGACAAAGAAGACTTCATCTCCCGCTTCAATGATCGTAGAACCTTGGGGGCGAATCGGACGATCTTGACGAAATATCGCGGCAACACGGGTATCAATATGTGGCATATGTTCACGTAGGGATGACAATGCATTCCCCACTAGCGGCCCGCCATAGTAGGCTTTAACGGCGGCAATACTGACTTTACCTTCAGCAAAATTGACCACCTGCAAAGCACCTGGGTATTCGATTAGCTTATAGATATAATCGATAACTAGCTGTTCTGGCGATATTAGATGATCTATAGGGACGGCTTCCGGAAGAAATAACTTATCGGCTTCACGGATGTATTCAGCTGAACGAATTCGAGCAATTCGGTTTGGCGTATTAAATAGCGAATAGGCGATTTGGCAGGCAACCATATTGGTTTCGTCAGAATTCGTTACCGCAACCAACATATCGGCATCTTCTGCTCCTGCTTCTCGTAGCACACGAGGGTGCGAACCATGTCCTTGCACCACACGTAGATCAAACTTATCTTGTAATTGGCGCAGGCGGCCGGAGTCAACATCAACAACAGTGATATCATTGTTCTCACCCACCAAGTTTTCCGCTAGGGTTCCACCAACTTGCCCCGCCCCAAGAATAATTATTTTCATAGCGTTCTCTGTTTCACACTGAAATTAGGTTTGAGGCATAGCAAAAGCCACGGTTATCTTTTGATTAACTGAGTCTTTTGATTAACTTGGCATAAAAGAAACCGTCGCCATCCTCTGGGTGGGGCAGGTTTTGTTTACCGGGCACCGCAGTCGTGCCTGTTTCAACTAATTCAGCTTCAGAATGACGCTGCAAGAAAGCGGCAATCTGCTGCTGATTCTCTTCCGGCAATATAGAACAGGTAGCATAAACCATTACGCCACCTTTTTTCAGTTTAGGCCAAATAGCTTCAATGATCTCAGATTGCAATTGGGCTAGCTCGGCAATGTCACGGTCTCGGCGTAACCATTTGATATCAGGATGGCGGCGGATAACCCCAGTTGCAGAGCAAGGCGCGTCTAACAGAATACGATCAAATTGCTGATCTCCACACCAATCCTCTGGGGTCCTGCCATCGCCTACGCGCACGACAGCATGTAATTTCAGCCGCTGTAAGTTCTCTTTTACTCGGTCGAGGCGCTGCTCATCAATATCAACGGCCAATACATGAGCCTTTGGTGCAGCTTCCAGAATATGCGTTGTTTTGCCGCCGGGAGCTGCGCAGAGGTCAAGGATCTGTTCGCCATTGTGTGGATCAAGCAGATCAACACAACCTTGAGCCGATGCATCTTGCACGGTGGCCCAACCAAGCTCAAAACCGGGTAACGCACTGACAGCGCATGGCGTGATAAGACGCAGTGCATCGGAATAAAGATCATGCGGCACTGCATCTATATCGGCTTGTTTTAAGAGTTCGAGATATTCACTGCGTGTGTGATGCAGGCGATTAACGCGCAACCACATAGGTGGTTTTTGGTTATTCGCATCCAGAATCTGCTGCCACTGATCGGGATAAGCCAGCTTAATCCGTGCCAATAACCAGCTCGGATGCAGATAACGACTTTCGTTATTTGCCGCACGCTCCAGTAGTTCAACTTGTTGGCGCTGGAATTGGCGCAATACACCGTTAATCAACCCCTTTAATTGCGGGCGCTTCAGCGCAGTGGCACCTTCGACTGTTTCTGCCAGCGCTGCATGATGGGGAATACGGGTGTAAATCAACTGATACAGTCCAACCATAATCAGATAATGAAACACGCGCTGCTTACCCGTCATCGGGCGAGCCATCAACTGCTGGATGCACCACTCTAATTGCGGCAAGACACGCAAAGTGCCAAAACACAACTCCTGCAGCAATGCGCGATCTTTATCAGAAATACTGTTGTGTAGCCCAGGTAAAACGGTGCTGAGCGATTGCCCCTGATCCAATACCTGACTAATTGCTTTAGCAGCGATGCTGCGGAGATTATATGTGTTTTTCATAACCAAAAAAGCCGACAAACGTCAGCAAATAAAGGGAAAGTGGCCCGATGATGATGATGGAGTATCGGGCGATGAAATCTATTGGGTAGATAGCTGTAACTGCTGAGCTATTATGCTAGTTGATTGCCGGGTGTAAACCACTCGCGACGTGAATTTAACAAGTCAGCTGCGGACATGGCCTTTTTCCCGGCAGGTTGCAGTTGCGTGATATTTAAAACACCCTCTGCTGTTGCCACTTGGATGCCATGCTTATCTGCATGAATGATAGTTCCGGGCTGAGTATTCCCAACCGCAGGGAGTACCTGTGCTTGCCAGACTTTGACCGACTGTTCATCTACGACAAAATAGCTCACTGGCCAAGGATTAAAAGCACGAATACAACGCTCTAACTGAGCGGCAGAAAGTGACCAATCTAACTTCGCTTCTTCTTTGCTGAGTTTCTCGGCATAAGTCACTTGTGCTTCATCTTGTACTTCTGGCTGTGCACGGCCTTCAGCTAATTCTTGCAGTGTGATCAATAAGCCTTGAGGGCCTAATTGTGCCAGTTTATCGTACAGCGTCGCGCTAGTATCTTCTGGCTGAATATCGCATTCAATCTTATGCAACATATCGCCGGTATCTAGCCCAACATCCATCTGCATGATGGTTACCCCAGTTTTAGCATCTCCAGCCCAGACTGAACGTTGGATGGGGGCAGCACCACGCCAGCGTGGTAGCAGGGAACCGTGGACATTGATACAGCCTAATCGCGGCATTGCCAATACAGATGCAGGTAGAATCAGGCCATAGGCGACCACTACCATAATATCAGCATTAAGATCGGCAACTAAATGTTGATTCTCCTCTGGCCGCAATGATTTTGGCTGAAAAACGGGGATACCCTGTTGTTCTGCCAATATTTTTACGGGGCTCGGGGTCAGTTTATTACCTCGTCCTGCCGGGCGGTCTGGTTGAGTGAAAACACCAACAATTTGATGCTGAGAAGACAACAACGCGCCAAGATGGCGCGCTGCAAAATCAGGAGTTCCGGCAAAAATAATCCGCAAAGAGTCAGACACGTAGGTTTCCTGCATTAGAAGGGGTTAGTTGTCACGGGCATTCAACTTGGCCATTTTCTCCAGCTTTTGGCGGATGCGCTGACGTTTCAGTGGTGACAAATAGTCCACAAACAGTTTTCCAACCAAGTGATCCATTTCATGCTGGATGCAAATCGCTAATAAATCATCTGCTTCTAGCTCGAACGGTTTACCGTCTCGATCCAGCGCTCTGATTTTTACCTTTTCTGCTCGAGGAACTAATGCACGTTGTTCAGGAATTGATAAACAACCCTCTTCGATGCCAGTTTCACCGCTTTTTTCCAGCAGTTCTGGGTTAATCAGCACCAAACGTTGGTCACGGTTTTCTGAGACGTCAATAACGATAATTTGCAGGTGAACATCCACTTGTGTTGCGGCAAGCCCAATACCTTCCTCTGCGTACATCGTTTCGAACATGTCGTCCACAATGCGCTGGATTTCACCATTGACTTCTTTTACCGGCGCAGCAATTTTGCGCAGCCGCTCATCTGGGTAATGTAATACTTGTAATACTGACATAAATATCTAGATCTGCGTCCGAGTAGTGAATGATATTCAATCTCTATTCTAGACATTTCTCGCTCGGATTGACAGCATTGGCGACCAATTGAACAAATCGGTGTCAGCGTTGGAAACAAGCCAGGGAGGCGATATGTTAGCAGCAGAATTATGGCTCAGGATGAGCAAGGTTAAGGGATTTGGCGTAGCGAAGAGCGGTGGATTGGTTAGGCGGTTACTTACTAGTGGTGATATTCACCCCAGCCGATTGGCCGCTTATGGACTGAATTCACAGCAATGTCAGCAGTTTTATCAGGTAGACCTCCGTTATATTGAAGCCACATTAACTTGGCTGAATCACCCCTCTCACCACTTGTTGGCGCATGGTGAACCAGATTACCCACCTCGTTTAGCCCATATTTCTGGCGCACCCTTGGTGCTTTTTGTTTCTGGCGAGCTGGATGTCCTCTATCGCCCACAGATTGCTATGGTTGGGAGCCGCCATTTTAGCCATTATGGCGAGCAGTGGGGCCATCATTTTGCTTCAGAACTGGCCCGAACTGGGTTAGTCATCACCAGCGGACTCGCAATGGGAATCGATGGGATTTGCCACCAAGCCGCTTTGAGTGCGAAAGGAAAGACTATCGCAGTATTAGGCAGTGGATTAGAGAATATTTATCCTCGGCGACATAGTCAGTTAGCCAAAGAGATTGAGCACCAAGGTGGGGCATTAGTCTCTGAGTTTTTGACGACGGCACTGCCGATAGCAGCCCATTTTCCCAGAAGAAACCGCATCATCAGTGGATTAAGTTCGGCTGTACTGGTTGTTGAAGCCACAATGAAAAGTGGCTCTTTAATTACTGCCCGCTATGCTATTGAACAAGGGAGAGATGTTTTTGCTTTGCCAGGGCCATTAGGGAGTGCAACCAGCGAAGGAGTGCATTGGCTAATCCAGCAAGGGGCCTATTTGGCAAGCTCTGCACAAGGGGTTGCTGAACAGCTAGGCGGTTCACTTCAATGGATATCATTACCTGACAAAGCAATTATTTCTTCATCAGAGAGGCAAGTTGAATTGCCATTTGCTGATGTGTTGGCTAACGTAGGAGATGAGGTGACACCCGTTGATGTCGTCGCCGAACGTGCCGGCCAACCTGTGCCAGACATCGTAAGCAAATTGCTTGAGCTGGAGTTAGCAGGGTGGATCGCAGCAGTACCCGGCGGCTATGTCCGATTAAGGAGGGCAGGCCATGTTCGACGTTTTAATTTACTTATTTGAAACTTATATGCATAACGAGTCGGAAATGCTTGTCGACCAAGATAAGATTACTGACGATCTTGCTGACGCAGGTTTCTATCGTGAGGATATCAACAACGCCCTGAACTGGTTGGAGGCTCTTGCTGACCTACAAGAAGGGCAGAAAGCACCTTATCTCTATGCCGCCGATCCGCAAGCATTACGTATTTATACTGTGGAAGAGTCTCAACGTCTGGATACCACTTGTCGTGGTTTTATCCTATTTCTTGAACAAATTCAGGTACTACACTTTGATACCCGTGAAATGGTTATCGATCGTATTATGGCGTTAGATTCTAATGAGATTGATCTGGAAGACCTTAAATGGGTTGTGCTGATGGTGTTGTTTAACATACCGGGTTATGAAATTGCCTATCAGCAGATGGAAGAGTTACTTTTTGAAGTCAATGAAGGTTATTTGCACTAAGTGGTAACATTGCTGGCTAATAACTTTAAAAACAGAAGGCGTTATGACGAAAACAGTTACTGCCAAGGATAATGGGTCGTGTCCTGAATGCGGATCGGCTTTAGTCATTCGCAGTGGTGGGCATGGGCCATTCCTTGGTTGTTCGCATTATCCCGATTGTCAGTATATGCGCCCGCTGAAAGCGCAATCTGATGGTCATATAGTGAAAGTTCTGGACGGGCAGTTTTGCCCTGAATGTGGTTCAGAAATGGTATTGCGGCAAGGGCGCTTTGGTATGTTTATTGGTTGCAGCCAATATCCCCAATGTGATCATACTGAAGTCATTGATAAGCCTGATGAGACGACGATCGACTGTCCGCAATGTGGCCAAGGAAAACTGCTACAGCGTAAGTCACGGTTTGGGAAGGTTTTCCATGCCTGTAATCGTTATCCGGATTGCCAATTTACCATTAACCAGCAACCTATCGCCGGAAACTGTGGCTATTGCCACTATCCATTATTAATGGAAAAGAGAACAGCACAAGGCGTCAAACGTTTTTGCGCCAGCAAGTTATGTGGGAAGGTCGTGGCAAGTGAGTGATAACAGCATAAGCATGAAAGAGAATAGTGATGTTTTGGCCGATGTGTTGCGGGCATTGCGGCAAGAAGAAGTTATTGCCTATCCGACAGAAGCCGTTTTTGGTTTAGGCTGTGACCCTGATAGTGAAAAGGCTGTGAATGCCCTATTAACCTTAAAACAGCGACCATGGCAAAAAGGTTTGATCCTGATTGCGGCCAATTATGAACAATTAAAACCTTATGTTGATGACTCGTCATTAAGTGACTCACAACGAGAGACTATTTTTTCATGCTGGCCTGGGGCGGTCACATGGGTGATTCCTGCTCGTACTGAAACGCCACGTTGGCTAACGGGTAGCTTTGATTCATTGGCTGTCAGGGTGAGTGACCACCCACTTGTACAGCAACTTTGCTTGCAATATGGCAAGCCACTGGTTTCAACCAGCGCCAATTTAAGTGGTCATGAGCCTTGCCGTACCGATGAAGAAGTGAGAATACAATTTGGCCCTTCACTGCCGGTGCTTCTTGGCAAGGTTGGTGGTCGTTTGAACCCATCTGAAATCAGAGACGCCTTAACCGGTAAGCAATTTCGTCAAGGGTAGGAAATAGCATGGATCAGAAGTTCGCAGTGTTTGGTAATCCCATTGGGCACAGCAAGTCGCCGAGGATCCATGCGCTTTTTGCTGAGCAAACAGGTATAGAGCATCAATACGGTAAAGTGCTTGCACCTAATGAAACATTTGAGGATGTATTAACGTCCTTTTTTGCTGATGGAGCAGTAGGTGCGAACATCACCACGCCGTTTAAAGAACGCGCGTATGCTAAATGTGATGAACTGACGGATCGTGCGTCATTGGCAGGTGCGGTTAATACGATCAAACAATTAGAAGATGGCCGTTTATTAGGTGACAATACCGACGGAATTGGCATGCTCAGTGATCTTCAACGACTACACCTGATCCAAACAACCGATACTATCCTGTTAGTAGGGGCAGGTGGGGCGGCCCGTGGTGTTATCCTTCCTTTACTCTCATATGGGTGCAAAGTCGTTATGACTAATCGCACTTATATACGCGCACATCAGCTTGCTGAAGTATTCCACCATTTGGGTGATATTGATGCTGCCGAAATGCAGGCCCTGCACGGGCAGCAATTTGATTTAATCATAAATGCAACCGCTTCAGGTATTCATGGCGAGGTTCCCAACTTACCTACAGATATCATCGGCCCACAAACTCGCTGCTACGATATGTTCTATCAAGCTGATGACACGCCATTTTTGGCCTGGGGTAAGAGGCTTGGTGTGACAAGCTATGCAGATGGTCTGGGTATGCTGGTGGGGCAAGCGGCACATGCTTTCCAACTCTGGCATGGTGTGATGCCTGAAATAGCACCGGTCTTAAATCAGTTGCGTAATGAGTTAGGTAAATAGAAGAGCGCGGAATAATGCAGGAAAGAGATGACCTATCTCCTGCATCCACGATAATAATGATGACTTATTTGGTTTCAGTCAGATAGTCATCTTTCCAGCGCACGTAGTTACCGGCAGAGTAAAGCAGACCTTCTAATTCCGCCGGCGTTAACGGGCGGACTTGTCTCGCGGGGCTACCCATATAGAGGTAACCACTCACCAACCGTTTTCCAGGAGCAACCAGACTACCGGCTCCAATCATCACATCATCTTCTATTACCGCGCCATCTAACAGGATCGATCCCATCCCCACGAGTACCCGATTACCAATAGTGCAGCCATGAAGCATCGCCTTATGCCCAACCGTCACGTCTTCGCCAATAATCAGTGGATTCCCTTTAGGATCGTGCTCCGACTTATGGGTAACGTGTAGCACACTGCCATCTTGAATATTTGAACGTGCGCCAATGACAACCTGATTGACATCACCCCGAATCGCGACCAACGGCCAGACACTCACATCATCGCCCAGAACAACGTTGCCAATGATCACGCTGGATCCATCAACCATGACGCGATCACCAAGCGTAGGTAAATAGTGTAGATAGGGGCGAATAGCATCAGACATAATAATAACCTCTTTTATACGATCATATTTTACTGGCAATACTAGCCTTTGTTGCTGGAATTACAACCAATCGGAGGCGGAGAGCGCAGTGAAAATAAGGCGGATCGACCAAGATCTGCGCGTAAGGAGCGAAAAGTATTCAAACAGTAGAAAAAGACGAAAAAAGAGTTGTGCAAAAAACTCGACTCCCTATAATGCGCATCCATCGAGACGGCACACAACGAATCAAGTAGTTAAGTGACCGGCAAAGAGAACAGAGAAATTCAACGAAATAAGTAGTTGACTCTGAGTGAGGAAAGCGTAATATGCGCACCTCGAGTTACTGACCGGAAGGTTGCTAACTCACTGCTCTTTAACAATTTATCAGACAATCTGTGTGGGCACTCGCAAGACGATATCGAAGCCTGTTTCGGCAGGCAGAAGCAATATCAAAGTCTTGAAGAGTGACCAAAGCAGTACACATTTGAACTTCGGTTCGAATGCATATTTGCAGAAAGTAATCTTTGAGCATCGCTACTTTCATTAGTAGCAAATCAAACAAATCTTAAATTGAAGAGTTTGATCATGGCTCAGATTGAACGCTGGCGGCAGGCCTAACACATGCAAGTCGAGCGGCAGCGGAAAGTAGCTTGCTACTTTGCCGGCGAGCGGCGGACGGGTGAGTAATGTCTGGGAAACTGCCTGATGGAGGGGGATAACTACTGGAAACGGTAGCTAATACCGCATGACCTCGCAAGAGCAAAGTGGGGGACCTTCGGGCCTCACGCCATCGGATGTGCCCAGATGGGATTAGCTAGTAGGTGAGGTAATGGCTCACCTAGGCGACGATCCCTAGCTGGTCTGAGAGGATGACCAGCCACACTGGAACTGAGACACGGTCCAGACTCCTACGGGAGGCAGCAGTGGGGAATATTGCACAATGGGCGCAAGCCTGATGCAGCCATGCCGCGTGTGTGAAGAAGGCCTTCGGGTTGTAAAGCACTTTCAGCGAGGAGGAAGGCAGTCGTGTTAATAGCACGATTGATTGACGTTACTCGCAGAAGAAGCACCGGCTAACTCCGTGCCAGCAGCCGCGGTAATACGGAGGGTGCAAGCGTTAATCGGAATTACTGGGCGTAAAGCGCACGCAGGCGGTTTGTTAAGTCAGATGTGAAATCCCCGCGCTTAACGTGGGAACTGCATTTGAAACTGGCAAGCTAGAGTCTTGTAGAGGGGGGTAGAATTCCAGGTGTAGCGGTGAAATGCGTAGAGATCTGGAGGAATACCGGTGGCGAAGGCGGCCCCCTGGACAAAGACTGACGCTCAGGTGCGAAAGCGTGGGGAGCAAACAGGATTAGATACCCTGGTAGTCCACGCTGTAAACGATGTCGACTTGGAGGTTGTGCCCTTGAGGCGTGGCTTCCGGAGCTAACGCGTTAAGTCGACCGCCTGGGGAGTACGGCCGCAAGGTTAAAACTCAAATGAATTGACGGGGGCCCGCACAAGCGGTGGAGCATGTGGTTTAATTCGATGCAACGCGAAGAACCTTACCTACTCTTGACATCCACAGAACTTAGCAGAGATGCTTCGGTGCCTTCGGGAACTGTGAGACAGGTGCTGCATGGCTGTCGTCAGCTCGTGTTGTGAAATGTTGGGTTAAGTCCCGCAACGAGCGCAACCCTTATCCTTTGTTGCCAGCACATAATGGTGGGAACTCAAGGGAGACTGCCGGTGACAAACCGGAGGAAGGTGGGGATGACGTCAAGTCATCATGGCCCTTACGAGTAGGGCTACACACGTGCTACAATGGCAGATACAAAGTGAAGCGAACTCGCGAGAGCCAGCGGACCACATAAAGTCTGTCGTAGTCCGGATTGGAGTCTGCAACTCGACTCCATGAAGTCGGAATCGCTAGTAATCGTAGATCAGAATGCTACGGTGAATACGTTCCCGGGCCTTGTACACACCGCCCGTCACACCATGGGAGTGGGTTGCAAAAGAAGTAGGTAGCTTAACCTTCGGGAGGGCGCTTACCACTTTGTGATTCATGACTGGGGTGAAGTCGTAACAAGGTAACCGTAGGGGAACCTGCGGTTGGATCACCTCCTTACCTAACGATACGCATTGCGTAGTGTCCACACAGATTGTCTGATGAATGTAATGAGCAAGAGCACCTGTTGATGTCGTGAGTTTCGACTCATGCTGACGCGAACGGTTAGATTTCGGTTTAATCGGTACTTCGTGTCCCCATCGTCTAGAGGCCTAGGACACTGCCCTTTCACGGCTGTAACAGGGGTTCGAATCCCCTTGGGGACGCCAATCCGATAATGTGTGAAAGACATTATCACTGGTTCTTTATGAACTAAAAAATATCTTAAAGATGACTTTAACGAGTCGTGTTTAAGATATTGCTCTTTAACAATCTGGAACAAGCTGAAAATTGAAACAATACAGCTGAAACTTATCTCTCCGTAGCAGTACTGAGATAAGAAGTAACCTGTATTAGAGTCTCTCAAATAATCGCAATGCGACAGGTTTTCGATGTCAAAAAGTGAGTGAGCGACGCAAAGGCAAGGCGTACCGCGCACAGCAACCGGAGTGAACTTAATGTTCATGAGGATTGCGCGCACGGAACAACACCGCATTTGTGAACGCGCAACCACTTTGAGCACAGAAACACCTTCGGGTTGTGAGGTTAAGCGACTAAGCGTACACGGTGGATGCCTAGGCAGTCAGAGGCGATGAAGGGCGTGCTAATCTGCGATAAGCGTCGGTAAGGTGATATGAACCGTTACAACCGACGATACCCGAATGGGGAAACCCAGTGCAATTCGTTGCACTATTGCATGGTGAATACATAGCCATGCAAGGCGAACCGGGGGAACTGAAACATCTAAGTACCCCGAGGAAAAGAAATCAACCGAGATTCCCCCAGTAGCGGCGAGCGAACGGGGAAGAGCCCAGAGTCTGAATCAGTTTGTGTGTTAGTGGAAGCGTCTGGAAAGTCGCACGGTACAGGGTGATAGTCCCGTACACAAAAACACACCTTCTGTGAACTCGATGAGTAGGGCGGGACACGTGACATCCTGTCTGAATATGGGGGGACCATCCTCCAAGGCTAAATACTCCTGACTGACCGATAGTGAACCAGTACCGTGAGGGAAAGGCGAAAAGAACCCCGGCGAGGGGAGTGAAATAGAACCTGAAACCGTGTACGTACAAGCAGTGGGAGCACCTTCGTGGTGTGACTGCGTACCTTTTGTATAATGGGTCAGCGACTTATATTTTGTAGCAAGGTTAACCGAATAGGGGAGCCGTAGGGAAACCGAGTCTTAACTGGGCGTCTAGTTGCAAGGTATAGACCCGAAACCCGGTGATCTAGCCATGGGCAGGTTGAAGGTTGGGTAACACTAACTGGAGGACCGAACCGACTAATGTTGAAAAATTAGCGGATGACTTGTGGCTGGGGGTGAAAGGCCAATCAAACCGGGAGATAGCTGGTTCTCCCCGAAAGCTATTTAGGTAGCGCCTCGTGAACTCATCTTCGGGGGTAGAGCACTGTTTCGGCTAGGGGGTCATCCCGACTTACCAAACCGATGCAAACTCCGAATACCGAAGAATGTTATCACGGGAGACACACGGCGGGTGCTAACGTCCGTCGTGAAGAGGGAAACAACCCAGACCGCCAGCTAAGGTCCCAAAGTCATGGTTAAGTGGGAAACGATGTGGGAAGGCATAGACAGCCAGGATGTTGGCTTAGAAGCAGCCATCATTTAAAGAAAGCGTAATAGCTCACTGGTCGAGTCGGCCTGCGCGGAAGATGTAACGGGGCTAAACCATGCACCGAAGCTGCGGCAGCGACACTTAGGTGTTGTTGGGTAGGGGAGCGTTCTGTAAGCCGTTGAAGGTGGCCTGTGAGGGCTGCTGGAGGTATCAGAAGTGCGAATGCTGACATAAGTAACGATAATGCGGGTGAAAAACCCGCACGCCGGAAGACCAAGGGTTCCTGTCCAACGTTAATCGGGGCAGGGTGAGTCGACCCCTAAGGCGAGGCTGAAAAGCGTAGTCGATGGGAAACAGGTTAATATTCCTGTACTTGGTGTTACTGCGAAGGGGGGACGGAGAAGGCTAGGCTAGCCGGGCGACGGTTGTCCCGGTTTAAGCATGTAGGCGGAGTGACTTGGTAAATCCGGTTGCTTATCAACGCTGAGGTGTGATGACGATGCACTACGGTGCAGAAGTAGTTGATGCCAAGCTTCCAGGAAAAGCCTCTAAGCATCAGGTAACATTGAATCGTACCCCAAACCGACACAGGTGGTCAGGTAGAGAATACTCAGGCGCTTGAGAGAACTCGGGTGAAGGAACTAGGCAAAATGGTGCCGTAACTTCGGGAGAAGGCACGCTGGCATTAGGTAAAGAGACTTGCTCTCGGCGCCGAAGCCAGTCGCAGATACCAGCTGGCTGCAACTGTTTAATAAAAACACAGCACTGTGCAAACACGAAAGTGGACGTATACGGTGTGACGCCTGCCCGGTGCTGGAAGGTTAATTGATGGGGTCAGCCGCAAGGCGAAGCTCTTGATCGAAGCCCCAGTAAACGGCGGCCGTAACTATAACGGTCCTAAGGTAGCGAAATTCCTTGTCGGGTAAGTTCCGACCTGCACGAATGGCGTAATGATGGCCAGGCTGTCTCCACCCGAGACTCAGTGAAATTGAACTCGCTGTGAAGATGCAGTGTACCCGCGGCAAGACGGAAAGACCCCGTGAACCTTTACTATAGCTTGACACTGAACATTGAGCCTTGATGTGTAGGATAGGTGGGAGGCATTGAAGTGTGGACGCCAGTCTGCATGGAGCCAACCTTGAAATACCACCCTTTAATGTTTGATGTTCTAACTCGGCCCCGTAATCCGGGGTGAGGACAGTGTCTGGTGGGTAGTTTGACTGGGGCGGTCTCCTCCCAAAGAGTAACGGAGGAGCACGAAGGTTAGCTAATCACGGTCGGACATCGTGAGGTTAGTGCAAAGGCATAAGCTAGCTTGACTGCGAGAGTGACGGCTCGAGCAGGTACGAAAGTAGGTCTTAGTGATCCGGTGGTTCTGAATGGAAGGGCCATCGCTCAACGGATAAAAGGTACTCCGGGGATAACAGGCTGATACCGCCCAAGAGTTCATATCGACGGCGGTGTTTGGCACCTCGATGTCGGCTCATCACATCCTGGGGCTGAAGTAGGTCCCAAGGGTATGGCTGTTCGCCATTTAAAGTGGTACGCGAGCTGGGTTTAGAACGTCGTGAGACAGTTCGGTCCCTATCTGCCGTGGGCGTTGGAAGATTGAGAGGGGCTGCTCCTAGTACGAGAGGACCGGAGTGGACGAATCACTGGTGTTCGGGTTGTCATGCCAATGGCATTGCCCGGTAGCTAAATTCGGAAGAGATAACCGCTGAAAGCATCTAAGCGGGAAACTTGCCTCGAGATGAGTCTTCCCTGGGGCTTTAAGCCCCCTGAAGGAACGTTAAAGACTATGACGTTGATAGGCTGGGTGTGT
Organism: Yersinia mollaretii ATCC 43969; assembly: GCF_013282725.1. Lineage (NCBI taxonomy): Bacteria > Pseudomonadati > Pseudomonadota > Gammaproteobacteria > Enterobacterales > Yersiniaceae > Yersinia > Yersinia mollaretii. The sequence continues at coordinate 1,592,999 of NZ_CP054043.1, forward strand.
AAGTGCAGCGATGCATTGAGCTAACCAGTACTAATGATCCGTGAGGCTTAACCTTACAACACCAAAGGTGTTTTGGTGATTTGAGAGTAGATTTTCAGCGAATGTTCCGAGATTGGATTGGCTGGCTGACGAGAGTTTATCGTGAGCGAGTTGATTGAAACAGAATTTGCCTGGCGGCCATAGCGCGGTGGTCCCACCTGATCCCATGCCGAACTCAGAAGTGAAACGCCGTAGCGCCGATGGTAGTGTGGGGTCTCCCCATGCGAGAGTAGGACACTGCCAGGCATCAAATAAACAAAAAGGCTACCCTGATGGGTGGCCTTTTTTGCTTATGGTTCTGGCGTGTGCTATTCGAGCATGACATGCGACAAACTGCGCATGCAGTTTGAACAGCGTCTTGCGCTGGCCCCGAAGGGGTGAGACTCATCCTCAAGATGAGACGAATACTACTGCGCATGCAGTTTGAACAGCGTCTTGCGCTGGCCCCGAAGGGGTGAGACTCATCCTCAAGATGAGACGAATACTACTGCGCATGCAGTTTGAACAGCGCCTTGCGCTGGCCCCGAAGGGGTGAGACTCATCCTCAAGATGAGACGAATACTGTGACACTGCCAGGCATCAAATCAAGCCGAGACCCCATGCCAAAAGCGTGGGGTTTTTGCTATGTGTCAAAACCAAAACCAAAACCAAAACCAAAACCAAAACCAAAACCAAAATCCTTCTGTAATGCAGAAGTTTTTTTCTGTGTGTGATTCTGGCGTGTGCTACTCGAGCATCATATGCCGTTCAGCCCCTGAAAGAGTCAGACTCACCCCCAAGATAAGACGATCACTCGCTAACTCGAATGATCCATTTTTTTAGTTTTCTCCCATTTTTATAGCCCCCACCACAGAAAATAACCTTTATTTCTTTAAAATCATTCAATCTAAAATTGGAACGATGTTTTGATTGTGAGGTTTGAATGAATGCAAGTCTCTTCGTACGCACACTTGCACTGTCTGCGACACTTGCTGCTACAGCAGCGCAGGCCAGTTCAGTGACACATCAAAAAGAAGCCATCACCGAAAATAATCTCCCTGTTTTCTACCCACAGTTAAAAAAGCAGATGTCCTACCAAAGCTCATGGCTCGCCGGAAAATATACCGACTTCGCGCTATGGAAAAGTGATACTCGGAAAATCCTCAGACAAGCATTGCTCACTCCTGACTCAACCATTGCCTTTGCCGCAGAGAAGATCGATCAGCAAGATCGTGGGAGTTATGTTGCTGAAAAAATAGCATTAAATATTACTGATGAAAGCCGTGTTCAGGGATTGCTATTAACCCCCAAGCGGAAAGGCCCTCATCCGGCGATTGTTCTGCTGCATGATCACGGTTCTAAGTTTGATATTGGTAAAGAGAAAATGATCCGCCCGTGGGGAGAGAGCGCGCAACTCGCCTCGGCGCAGGCCTGGGCTGATAAATTCTTTAGCGGCAAGTTTATTGGCGATGAATTGGCGAAACGTGGCTATGTGGTGCTTTCCATTGATGCTATTGGCTGGGGTGATAGAGGCCCAATGAGTTATGAGCAGCAGCAGGCTTTAGCCAGCAATTTCTTCAATCTTGGTCGCTCATTAGCCGGCAATATGGCGTATGAGGATATGCGAACTGTTGATTTTCTGGCGACACTTCCGTCGGTTGATCGCCAGCGTATCGGGGCACTCGGCTTTTCTATGGGGGCCTACCGCGCTTGGCAACTGGCGGCACTGTCAGATAAGGTGGCCGCGACCGCCGCTATATCTTGGTTTGGAAACTATCAAGGCCTGATGACACCGGGCAATAATGTCCTTCGTGGGCAATCGGCTTTCTACATGTTGCATCCCGGTATCGCCAATAAGTTAGATTTCCCTGATATTGCCAGTTTAGCCGCGCCGAAACCGATGCTGCTTTTTAATGGCGGAAAAGATAAATTATTCCCGTCAGATTCCGTAGAGCAGGCTTACGGTAAAGTACATGCAATCTGGCGTTCGCAGAATGCTGAGTCGCGGCTGCTCACTCGCAGTTGGCCGGATCTTGGGCATGTGTTTTTCCAAGAGCAGCAAGATGTGGTTTTCCCGTGGCTGGACCGTTGGCTCAAGCCATAAAAAAAGGCCCTTAGGGGCCTTATCGCGATAAAATACTCTCAGTGAGAGCTGCTCTGTGACGCGCCCAAACCTGTTTGTGATCGTACGAATTGAGCTTTGAAACGCAGACGCTCTTGCTGACCCGCTTCTGAAGTATCGGTGATGGAGAAGAACCAGATCCCGACGAATGCCACTATCATTGAGAACAATGCAGGGTATTCGTACGGATAAATTGGTTTTGCATGCCCCAAAATCGTCACCCAGATGGTTGGGCCTAAAATCATCAAGATAACCGCAGTCAATAGCCCCAACCAGCCGCCAATCATGGCACCACGGGTGGTCAGTTTTTCCCAATACATGGAGATGAAGATAATGGGGAAGTTACAGCTGGCGGCAATGGAGAATGCCAAACCTACCATGAAGGCAATGTTCTGTTTTTCAAACAGAATCCCCAAGCCAATCGCCACGAACCCTAACACGACAACCGTGATTTTTGAGACTTTCAGCTCATCGCGTTCATTCGCTTTACCGTTTTTAATCACACTCGCGTAAAGGTCATGCGAAACGGCCGATGCTCCGGCTAGTGTCAGCCCCGCGACGACGGCGAGAATGGTGGCAAAGGCGACGGCTGAGATAAAGCCCAAGAAGAAGCTGCCACCGACGGCATCAGCCAGATGGACTGCCGCCATATTATTGCCACCCAGCAATGCGCCAGCTGCGTCTTTAAATGCGGGGTTTGGGCCAACCAACAGGATCGCGCCAAAGCCGATGATGAAGGTCAAGATGTAGAAGTAACCGATAAAGCCAGTAGCGTAGAACACGCTTTTACGGGCCTCTTTTGCATCACTTACCGTAAAGAAGCGCATCAGGATATGAGGTAAGCCCGCCGTACCAAACATCAATGCCAGACCCAGAGATAGCGCTGATATAGGGTCAGAAACCAATCCGCCGGGGCTCATGATGGCCAAGCCTTTAGGGTGAACTTTGACGGCTTCGCTGAATAATGTATTGAAGTTAAAGTTAACGGACTTCATCACCATTAGGGCCATAAATGATGCCCCGGCCAGCAACATCACCGCCTTGATTATCTGCACCCATGTGGTTGCCAACATGCCGCCAAACAGCACATACAGCACCATCAAGAGGCCGACTAGCACTACAGCGACATGGTAGTTCAAGCCAAATAGCAGCTGAATCAATTTACCTGCCCCCACCATTTGGGCGATCAGATACAGGGCAACCACGACTAATGAGCCACAAGCGGATAAGGTTCGGATGGGTTTCTGCTTCAATCGATAGGAGGCCACATCGGCAAAGGTATAGCGCCCCAGATTACGCAGACGTTCCGCGATTAAAAATAGAATGATTGGCCAGCCGATTAAGAACCCGATGGAGTAAATCAAACCATCGTAGCCGGAGGTGTAAACCAATGCCGAGATGCCGAGGAATGAGGCCGCCGACATAAAATCGCCAGCGATTGCCAGCCCATTTTGGAAGCCGGTAATCCGACCGCCTGCGGTGTAATAATCTTGTCGGGAGCGGGTCCGTTTTGACGCCCAGTAGGTGATATACAGTGTTGCGCCGACAAACAGAACGAACATCACGATCGCCTGAATGTTCAACGGTTGACGATGAACTTCGCCAGTAATCGCATCTGCCTGTGACAGCGCAGGCAGAGCCAGTAAGGAAAGTGCGGACCAATGGCGGATCTTCATTGCTTCACCTCGCGAAGAATTTCTGCCGTCAGACGGTCAAACTCGCCATTAGCACGAATTACATAAATACCAGTAAGAACAAAAGAGATAACGATCAGCCCCACACCCACGGGAATACCGCGAGTAATGCTGGAACCGGCGTAAAGCGGGGTACCGAGCCATTGTGGTTCGAAAGCAATAAGGAAAATGAAGCCGACATACAGCGCTAACGTAATTAGCGACAGTAGCCAGGCAAAGCGACCACGCTTTTGCACCAACTCTTTGAAACGCGGGTTATTTTCAATCTCTTGATAAATGCTGTCATTCATCAGAGTTCTCCTGTGAGGCATTAATTAAGGTTGCCGCCCGCAGGCGGCACAATTTACGACGGTGCTTGCATTGATTGTTTTTCTTCCAGTAATTTGTCCACGACACCCGGATCGGCCAGCGTAGAGGTATCCCCTAAATTGCTGGTGTCCCCCGCCGCAATCTTACGGAGAATCCGGCGCATGATTTTCCCTGAGCGGGTTTTTGGCAGTGAATCTGTCCAGTGCAGAATGTCCGGAGTTGCGATCGGGCCGATCTCTTTGCGCACCCAGTTACGAACCTCGGTATACAGCTCGGGCGTTGGCTCTTCGCCATGATTAAGTGTGATGTAGGCGTAGATTGCCTGCCCTTTGATGTTGTGCGGAACCCCAACAACGGCTGCTTCGGCAATTTTGGGGTGAGAGACTAATGCGGATTCAATCTCGGCGGTCCCTAAGCGGTGGCCTGAAACGTTCAACACATCATCGACTCGGCCAGTGATCCAGTAGTAGCCATCTTCGTCACGGCGTGCGCCATCACCACTGAAATACATGCCTTTAAAGGTGGAGAAGTAGGTTTGTTCGAAACGGTCATGATCGCCAAACAGGGTTCTGGCCTGACCCGGCCAAGAGTCAGTGATGACCAGATTACCTTCTGCGATGCCCTCCTGCGGATTGCCCAGATTGTCGACGATCGCCGGTTGTACACCAAAGAAGGGGCGAGTCGCCGAACCCGCTTTCAACTCAGTCGCACCCGGTAGCGGGGTGATCATGAACCCGCCAGTTTCCGTCTGCCACCAAGTATCGACAATCGGACATTGACTGTTGCCGATCTTGTTGTAATACCACTCCCACGCTTCTGGGTTGATTGGCTCGCCTACTGATCCCATGATGCGCAGTGAGTCGCGCTTAGTCCCTTCAATGGCCTTATCGCCTTCCGCCATAAGGGCGCGAATTGCGGTTGGGGCGGTATACAGAATATTGACCTGATGCTTATCGATAACCTGACCCAAGCGGTTGACGCCCGGATAGTTCGGCACACCTTCAAACATCAGCGTGATAGCGCCACAGGCCAACGGGCCGTAGAGCAGATAACTGTGGCCGGTAACCCAGCCGACGTCGGCGGTACACCAGTAGACATCACCGGGGTGGTAATCAAAAACATACTTAAAGGTCAGCGCGGCATACACCAAATAACCGCCAGTGGTATGCAATACCCCTTTCGGTTTGCCTGTGGAACCCGAGGTATAGAGGATAAACAGCGGATCTTCCGCACTCATCTCTTCCGCTGGGCAGTCAGCCGAAGCCTCTTTAATCAGATCATGCCACCATAAGTCCCGCCCCTCTTTCCAATAACTGGCATTGCCGGTGCGTTGGAAGACGACCACATTCTTGATGCTGGTGATGGCCGGGTTTTTCAGCGCGTCATCGACATTTTTTTTCAGTGGAATTGCACGACCTGCACGGATGCCTTCGTCGGCAGTAATCACCAATTTTGAGTTAGAGTCGATGATGCGGCCAGCCACGGCATCAGGAGAGAATCCACCAAAAATAACAGAGTGAACGGCACCAATACGTGCGCAAGCCAGCATGGCAACAGCGGCCTCTGGTACCATCGGCATATAGATAGCCACCACATCACCTTTTTTGATACCCAGTTTTTTCAGCACATTGGCAAACTGGCAAACATCATGGTGAAGCTGCTTATAAGTGACGGTTTTTGACTGGTTAGGGTCATCACCTTCCCAGATAATCGCGGTTTGATCACCACGTTCAGCTAAATGGCGGTCGAGGCAGTTGGCGGAAAGATTCAGCGTGCCATCTTCGAACCAGCGGATACTCACATGGCCGGGATCAAAGGAGGTGTTTTTTACCGTGGTATACGGCTTAATCCAATCAATAATCTTGCCCTGTTCACCCCAGAATTCATCCGGGTTCTGCACCGATTGTTGATAGTATTGATGATATTGTTCTGGGTTTATCAGGGCATGCGCTGCAATTGCAGTTGGAATAGGGTGTTTATGTATTTGGCTCATAATAGTTCTCCTTGGGATTGTTAATAATATGTCAATCAAAGGTTAATTATAGTGCGAGTGGGTGTTTTGTTTCTTTTTTGGGCGGCAGATCACGCATAAAAGATGTTGATTTAGAGACTTACTTAACGTGCTGCGTGGTGAATCGATATCTTAATGATAGGAGAGGGACTTTGAGGCCATGAAATAAAGGAAAGAAATGTGCTCGTCAGCTCATTTCTTGAGTGAAATAGAGATATTTAAACGCATGTATAACCCAGAGCGCTAACGTAGCGTGACTAATTCAGTTCAATACAACTAGTAAACCTAAAAATAGAAATTAAATTTACAACAGCAGGGTGAGACTATTTTAATATCGGATAGTAATTAAATTGGAATATATATTCCAGTTGGGAATATAGTAGTGAAAATAAAAAACGAATAGCATAATTATGCGATTTTATATTTCTCCACTTTAGAGAAAACTCGCACTGTATTTTGATTAAAAAACAGATTTTATTGTAGAATATCCAAGATAAATTCCGACTTTCGAAAGTGAAATTTAACAAAATAGAAACATAACGCGTCAAAAAATAGAACATTAATAGGATTTTTCTTGTAATTTAATTTAGCTTATTTTTTCTACTAATAGAGTTGGTTGTTATTTGCAATTGAGCTATTTTACTTTTTTAATAACAAATATTTACTGAATCTTAATGGCTTTTCAGGCCGATATTAACACTCACCGCGATGTGGGCTTTGTGTAAACAAGGCTTGCAGAAGCGTGTCCAAAAATGATACTGATTTATAACGTGGACGGCTGGCGGGAGGCCGTACCATAAGCTCCATCAACTATAGCCCCGTATTTAATGATTAAGTATTCCATTTGAAATGCTGGGTAACTTGCATTTCTTGGCATGCTTTGAGGGATTTTTAGGGTATGAAAAGTGTAAAAATAGGTTTGGCTTGGCAAATACTCATCGCGCTGGTATTAGGTATTTTGGTTGGTGCGATTCTGCATAATCAAATTGAGTCGAGAGAGTGGTTAGTCAGTAACGTTTTAAGTCCAGCGGGCGATATATTTATCCGCTTAATTAAAATGATTGTAGTACCGATTGTTATTTCAACCCTGATCGTCGGGATTGCGGGTGTGGGTGATGCGAAGAAACTGGGGCGCATTGGCCTGAAAACCATCATCTATTTCGAAGTGATTACGACCGTCGCGATTATCGTCGGGATTACCTTGGCGAATGTATTCCAGCCGGGGCATGGCATTGATATGTCGGCGCTGACGGTGGTGGATATCTCGCAGTATGAAAAAACCACCGAACAAGTTCAAAGTGGTAGCCACAGTTTGGTCAGCACTATCTTGTCGCTGATCCCTGCGAACGTCTTTGCCTCAATGGCGAAAGGCGATATGTTGCCTATTATTTTCTTCTCAGTGTTGTTTGGTTTAGGGCTGTCTTCATTGCCAAAAGAAACCAAAGAACCACTGTTGAACGTGTTTAAAGCTGTTTCAGAAAGCATGTTCAAAGTCACACACATGATAATGCGTTATGCGCCTATCGGGGTGTTTGGTTTGATCTCGGTCACCGTCGCCAACTTTGGTTTTGCTTCGCTGATTCCTCTCGCCAAATTGGTTATTCTGGTTTACGCCGCGATTCTCTTCTTTGCTTTAGTGGTGCTAGGTACCGTAGCAAGATTGTGTAAATTGCGCATTTGGACATTAATTCGAATTCTAAAAGATGAGCTGATTTTGGCCTATTCTACGGCCAGCTCTGAAACCGTGTTGCCGCGAATTATTGAAAAAATGGAAGCTTATGGCGCGCCTAAATCCATCACCAGTTTTGTGGTGCCGACAGGTTATTCATTTAACCTCGATGGCTCCACGTTATACCAAAGTATTGCGGCGATCTTTATTGCCCAACTCTACGGTATTGAACTCTCCATCGGCCAAGAAATTATTCTGGTGTTGACCTTAATGGTGACCTCAAAAGGGATTGCAGGTGTCCCAGGTGTCTCTTTTGTTGTCTTACTGGCAACATTGGGCAGCGTGGGTATCCCATTGGAAGGTTTGGCCTTTATTGCCGGTGTGGACCGTATTCTGGATATGGCCCGAACCGCGTTGAATGTGGTGGGTAATGCATTGGCGGTGTTGGTTATCGCCAAATGGGAGCACCAGTTTGACCATAAGAAAGCCAAGGCATATGAAAAAGCGTTGTTTGCACCGAAGCAAACACCGGTTAGCCAAGGTTAATATCAGGCGCACATCAGTGAGCGGATCATGGATTCATTAAGATTCGCATAAGAGCTGTTTGGCGATGAACCCCCTATCAGAGCAATACTGACAGGGGGTTTTTTATTGATGTTTATCATTCATGTTTCGCCAGTGAAGTTGCCGTAATTATGCATTTAATCCTAAGCGATACGACCAATGAATCAGCTCGGCGACTTTGTGCACATCCAGTTTTTTCATCATATTAAGCCGATGAGTCTCAACTGTTTTCTGGCTGATTGACAGCCGATCCGCAATAATACGGTTACAGGCACCCTCGGTAATCAGTTTTAGAATTTGTCGCTCTCGTGGTGTGAGAATGGGTTGGTTGCTCTTGTTGCCATGCGACGACATTTTACTCATTAACTCGCTATTCAGTGCAGGATCAATATAGCGTTTCCCGACCGCCACGGTTTGAATGGCTGCCATCAGAATCTGTTGTGGGCTTTTCTTTAAAACATAACCCAGTGCTCCACTGCTTAATGTTCTGCTGGCGTAATGTTCTTCATGGCGGGCGGTAAATGCCAAGATCTTCATGGTCGGCCAACGGCGAAGAAGCTGAATAATCACATCAAGACCATCCATTCCGGGCAGACCTAAATCAATAATAGCGATGTCCGGTTCGGTCTGACGACATAAGTTGTAGACGTCCAGCCCATTTTCCGCCTGACCAACAATCTGATAGCGCGGATAAGCCGAAAGCATATTTTTAATCCCATTAATAATGAGTTCATGATCGTCAACGATCAGTAGTTTCGTCTTCATAACGTTGTTCCTTCTACGTGATTGAAATAGGGTTACCGGAACTTCAAATTTAAAATAGCGAATGAATTATCTCGTCAAGACGAGAGATATCTTGTGATGTAATGGTGTCCTGATCCTCGATCGCTATTTCCAGTTGAATGGCGGCATTTTGTAATTCAATCAGCCCCGCTTGACCGGCACAGCCTTTTAAGGTGTGGATGATGTGCGACAAACTGGGGAGATGAGTGAGCGATTCATTTGCCTGCTGCACCAGTACTTTTAGAGACTGAGATAATTTCAGTCGAAGCAAATCGTCATCCAGATTTAATAGGGGTCTGGGGATTGAGATGTGGGGAGAGAGGCTAATATCGCGCTCAAGCTGAAATTGTGCGGCCAGATCCAGCACTTCTGCTAATTGGCAAAAAGTAATGGGCTTGGAGAGATAGTGATTCATCCCCGCTTGATAGGCCTTTATTTTTTCGTCAGGGTTAGTATTGGCGCTCAGCGCGGTTATCATGCAGCGATTATCACAATTAATCATATCCTCACGCCAACAGCGGGTGGTGGTCAGCCCATCCATACCCGGCATACGAATATCCATCAGCACCAAATCAAAACGCTGACTTTGGCCGAGATGCAGCGCGACTTCGCCACTCTCTGCCAATGTGACTTGATGCCCTAATTGTTGCAGCATCATGCCGGTAATATCACGATTCGTTTCTGCGTCATCGACCAACAATATGGACATGTGCCAAGGTTGTAGCGGAAGATTTTGCGATATCTCTTGCGTAGAGGGTACGGGAGCATGATGGCGACTCAGATATTTTTCTACTTTGGTATATAAGCGGCCCGGTAGGTAGTTTAACTCTTTATCGGTAAATGGCCCTAATGGCGAGAGTGACGACTCATTATTCGCAGGTGGGCAGATAATTCCCCAAGCAGATAATTGCGGGTGTAATGACGGAGGTGCACCTAATTTGCTGTTAAAAGGCTTTACGGGGATGACCCCATGGTACGGCAAACTTAATGTGAAGCGGCTCCCCTGGCCTAATTGACTGGAAAGCGTAATCTTCCCGCCCATCATTCTTGCCAGATTATCTGCAATCGTGAGTCCCAAGCCAGTACCATGTCGATGGTCACAGGCTTGGACAAAGGGACTGAATATGGCTTGCTGGTGCTGTGAATCAATACCACTGCCGGTATCTTCAACGGTGAAGCAGAGTTGATTGTCTTTACATTCGACATTCAGACTAATATGACCCTGTTGGGTAAACTTAATCGCATTGCCCAATAAATTAATCAGAATCTGTTTTAAATGTTGGCTGTCCAACTCAACTGATAAAGGGACTTCTGAGCTGACATAAGTCGAGAGAAAGAGTGATTGGCTCAAAGCTTGGCTATGAATTGTCAGCATGGCCTGATCCAATAAAGGTAATAGTGCTGTTTTTTCCTGCGACAACGTCATTTGGCCCGATTCAATGCGGGAGAAATCCAATAGATTATTGATGATTGCCAGTAAAGAGTGTGAACATTGGCGAGCAGTCTCCGCCAATCGATATTGTTCGGGGGTGAGTGCGGTATTTTGTAATAATTCGACTGCGCCTAAAGCCCCGTTTAGGGGGGTACGAATTTCATGACTAATGGTGGTCAGATGCACCCGCTTGCGGCGATGAGCTTGCTCGGCAGCCTGTTTTGATTTTGCCAGCGCGAGGGTTCGTTTCTCAACTTTCATCTCCAGAGTGTCGTATTGCTCATTCAATGCATCCAGTAACTTGTTGTAAGCCATAGCAATCATTCCTAGTTCATCCATGCGCTTAACGGGTAACCGTGGCTCCATCGCTTGTGGGCCGGTGGCACCAATAATATTAACGAAGTTCCATAGGGGGATTGCCAGGTAATAACGCAGTAATAGTGAAAGCACTAATGTGAGTAACAATAAAATAGCGAATGCAAAAGGTAATTGATGCAAAGCGGGCTTGGCCGCCTCCCAGGCAAAACCGACGCTGGGATAAATAACTAATTGCTGCCAACCCGGGCCTTTTAACTGCGTTCTCAACACCCAATAATCGGACGTTTGCTGCCAGCCATCATGCAAATGGATCTCTTTGAGCTGACGAAGAATTTCATGTAACTGGCTTAACGGTATATTTTGTTGAGATATCGGTAATAACTCGCCATTTTTATCCAACCATAAATTAATGTCCCGTTGTCCTATCGGCTGATTATCAGTGAGCAATTTATTTAGTTTTAATGAAAACCCAGCTAATGAGCCTTTTTGATCACCGGCGGCAACAGAAACATGCCAACCATTTTGCGCTGAATAGGTCGGTCTGCCCCAGAAAATATTGCCATGAGTCGGAAATAGCGGCAGCAGAAGTAATTCATTATGTCGTTGACTCAAATAGTCATTGGATACCGATTGAGACCGGAATAGGGTGATTCCGTCTTTACTGTTAATGGTAAAACTGTCGAGATGATAAGTTGTCTGGTGATTAATGAATGACGCCGCATCACGCTCAGCCCCTTCAAATTGGTCATTGCTTAAATTTGCACGTAATGAAGCCTTATGTGTTAATTCATTCACCCGTCGCTGACGTGTATCCTCATAGGAAAAGAGTGCCGTGGCCGAAATGGAAATTAACCCAATAGCCATTAATGTCATACCCAGTATCAATGTCAGTCGAGTGACGAGTGATGATGAAGTGTCCATAAAGTCACCTGAATTTTTTTCAGTACGCCACAATTAATAATTGATCTCAAGAATTATACTTATTTCATTACTGCTCGTTATAGGTTCATTTAATTATATAAAATATAAAGTCATATTTTCACCTTGTAGCGAAAAATTATATACAACGGGTAATGAAGCTGTCGTATTACAGGGGCGATGATCTTTTAACTGCTTGGTTATATATGCACAGCGACGGAATAGAATTAGGAAGAGGGAAGTTATTCCAGAATAAATTAAATATTGCCATGAGTTACCTCAGGTCTAGACCTGATATCTATTCTCGCTCATATTTGACAATCTTGCGCAAATTTAGCAACATCCTAAGGAATATAATGAAAACAATACAATTTATTCTATTTAGGCAAGAGGGGATATTACGCCACGAAGGGGCGTGCCATGTTGTCCCTGCGGGAAATCTGGTTATTGTTGACGAGCGGGCCACCGTCTCTTCATTTTCACAAAGCGCTTTTATTTCAATATTGTGTCACTCTATCGATCTGTTGCCCATCTATAAAAATCTCGCGAGCAAGATGGTACAGCCGAATAAATTTCGTTTACCCTATAAAATGTCTAATCGCTATAAAATATTGCCAGCAAGTCACGAGATTATTCATGCAGCTGAGCAGTTAATCAGCATAGAAAAGAGCAGCTCATTAACGTTTATCTACCTTTACTGTTTAGGATTGGACGCGGTCTATTTCTCCCGATTATTAGAATCAATCGTCGGCACAAATAACGAGCTGCTGGAGTTCTTTGAGAAGAATCGCCTCAATCCATGGAGCGTTTCGCGTTATGCCGATGAGTTAGGGATTTCGACCCGCAAATTGAATTTTCTATTCTATGAGAAATTCGGTATGTCGGCTAAACAGTGGCTGCTGGATCAACGGCTGAGAAAAGGCTGCGAATTACTGTTATCCACTCGGCTACGGGTGGCCGATATTGCCATGGAGTGCGGTTTTAGCAATCACGCTCATTTTTCAGATAGTTTTCGTCGCCGTTTCCAGCAGTGCCCATCCCATATGCGGTCGCTGATGGAGTAAAGGGGAGGCCAGAGGGATATCAACGCGCCAGTGAGTGAGTTAACTTTTGATTAACACCCCAATAACGATACGATGAGGCTCCATTGACGGCATAATTGACTTATTATATCTAGGTCTATTATTCCGTCGCTGCGCATCGCCTGATATCGCAGCTGACAACACCTATTTTGGAGGTGTCAGTGTGAGCTGGCAAATGTTTAAGTCTCAATATCTGGTGCGCTTTTGGGCACCGCTGCCTGCGGTGATCGCCGCTGGTGTTCTCTCGACCTATTACTTTGGTTTAACCGGCACTTTTTGGGCGGTCACTGGCGAATTCACGCGCTGGGGCGGCCATCTGATGCAGCTTTTTGGCGCGCATCCAGAAGAGTGGGGTTACTTTAAAGTGATTGGGCTGGAAGGGACGCCACTGGATCGTATCGATGGCATGATGATTATCGGCATGTTTGCCGGATGTATCGCCGCCGCGCTCTGGGCCAACAATGTGAAGTTGCGTAAGCCCCAGCACGGCATTCGCATTGCGCAGGCGCTGCTGGGTGGCATCATTGCCGGTTTTGGTGCGCGTCTGGCGATGGGGTGCAATCTGGCGGCGTTCTTCACTGGTATTCCTCAGTTTTCACTACACGCGTGGTTCTTTGCGCTGGCGACGGCTGCGGGTTCCTATTTTGGTGCCAAATTCACCCTGTTGCCGCTGTTTCGTATTCCGGTGAAGTTACAAAAAGTGACGGCAGCTTCGCCGTTGACTCAGCATCCTGCCAGAGCGGCACGCCGTTTTCGCCTCGGCATGGGAGTATTTGTGCTGGCGCTGAGCTGGTCGCTGATTGAGCTATTCCGCCACCCCAAACTGGGCATTGCCATGCTGTGCGGCATCGGTTTTGGGCTACTGATTGAGCGGGCGCAGATCTGCTTTACCTCCGCGTTTCGCGACCTGTGGATCACGGGCCGCACCCATATGGCGAAGGCCATTATTCTGGGAATGGCGGTCAGTGCTATCGGCATTTTCAGTTATGTCCAACTGGGGGTGGCACCGAAGATTTTATGGGCCGGGCCGAATGCAGTGATTGGCGGCCTGCTATTTGGTTTTGGCATCGTGCTGGCGGGGGGCTGTGAAACTGGCTGGATGTATCGCGCCGTGGAGGGGCAGATTCACTATTGGTGGGTGGGGCTGGGCAATATTATCGGCGCGACCCTGTTGGCCTACTATTGGGACGATTTCGCCCCCGCACTGGCGACTAATTATGACAAAGTGAACCTGTTGGAGACCTTCGGCCCGATGGGCGGATTGCTGGTCACTTACCTGATGCTCGCCATCGCCTTTGCCGCCATGCTGTGGTGGGAAAAGCACTTTTTCCGCAAGCAGAAAGCGCGTCAACAGAATAGCACCGTATCCGTTCCGGCTAAGGAGTCACTATGAGTCATTCACCAGATAAACCTATCGTGCCCGATTACCGCTTGGATATGGTGGGCGAGCCTTGCCCCTATCCTGCGGTGGCGACACTGGAAGCCATGCCCCAACTGAAGCCGGGGGAGATTCTGGAAGTGATCAGCGACTGTCCGCAATCCATCAATAATATTCCGCTGGATGCACGAAATTACGGCTATACCGTGCTGGATATCCAGCAAGACGGCCCGACTATTCGCTATCTGATTCAGCGCTGACAGCAAGCGCAAGAAAAAAACAGTCACTGGCGGGGATCACCTCGCCAGTAGCGCCCTAATCGGCTTTAAATCTGTTTTAGTCGCCATCATTTGGCGTGCTTCCCAGCGGTCATGACCTGCTTGAACATTAATCCAAAAATCGGAGTCTGTTTCGAACAGTGCTGCCAGCATGACTGACTCTTCAATGCTGATACGACGCTTACCGTTCAGTATCTCGGCAATACGGGGGCGTGACAGATTCAGTGCTTCGCCGAGTTTTGCCTGAGTAATGTTAAGCGGCTTCATAAACTCTTCCAGAAGCATAACGCCTACTGTGGTTGGTTCACGTGAAATAGTATCCATAGCATCCCCTACTAATATTTATGTGGATCAAGGTAAACATCGTGTGCTGCGCCATCTCGCCAGCGAAAAATTAAGCGCCATTGAATATTGACCCGAATACTTGACCATCCTGCCAGCGAACCCGATAAGCGCTCGTAATTATTGCTTGGGGGGGCAAATAAGGAGCGCTCTGTCGTGGCGTATTCGATAATATCGAGCTTACGCGCTAACGCTGATTCTATGGTGGCGAGAATATCCTTGCTTCGCTTTTTGTTCCGATAGAACTGAGCTAATGAACCTGACTGCCCATCTCTGAAGTTTTCAATCATCCCTGTATCCTTCCCTTTCCCAGTGCAATTATAGTATCAAAAAGAGCACCGAGGTGAAACGAAATGTATTACATGGTGGTGTGATTTTCGTTACATGAAGATACGAATTTTGTCGCAAAAAAACCTCAGCGCTTCACGTTATAAGCGATGGGCGCGATCAACTCAATGACCCCATTTTTCAATAACTCGACGGGGGGAGTAGGCAGCGGCTGGGCGCGAGAGATCAGCACCATCGCTTCGCGGTCCAAAATCTTGGCTCCGGAGCTGGAAAACAGCTCGGCGGTTAACACTTTTCCTTGGTGATCCACCACAAAGCGGATGTGACTAACCCCCTCCAGACGGTAGCGCAATGCCTCCCGTGGGTAGCGCTTATAGCGTGCAAGATGTGCCAAAACATCACTCTGCCATGAGGCTTTGCCGCTGATGGCGGCGGCGGCTTCACTGGAAAAGGTGGCGGCATTTTTGTGGCTCTCACCCGACAGCGGGGCGCTGGTGGTCGGGGCGGCTTTTGCGGCGACTATCGGCAATGGCGTCTCTACCTGGGGTTTGACCAGTGTTATTTTCTTCTTCTGCACCCCTTTTTCCGGCTTGATGGCATGGCGGCCATTAGGGGAAGCGGTTAATTTGGGTAACTCCTCGGGCAGCTTCTCCGGCGGCGCGTCATCCGGTGCCGCCATGTTTTGTTGTGGCCCGAGCGGCACATCGAGAGGGAGAGATTTGGCCTGTTGATAGAGTGTCAGTTCCATCATCACGGCGGGAGGCAGCACCCCCTGCGGGGCCATTTTAGTGATCCAGCCGAGCATCAACGCAGCGGCGAGTAGGTGTAGGCCGAGACCCAATAATAAGCTGATACTCCAGCGTGTTTTTGGCCGCCCAAGGGGTAAATCCATTTTACTATTATGGCTATTTATTGCTGTCGGCATAAAGGTGCCGCTGGCTGCCATCTGGCAGAATAATGTCATTACAGACTCCACAGGTAATGAGTGACTTGAGTTTATTGTTTTGATTAATAACTGTTTTATGGCTTATTTCAGATTAAAATGACCCGCCGCGATAGTGAATTCCCCGCAGATAATAAGCGACAGATTATACAAATCAATAATCATATTGATAGTTATTGTGATTATCATTTGCATTTGATCAATGTTTTCGCTTATAACCGCCCGCCTGAGAAGTGTGGAACCGCAAGGTATCCACCTCATATTTTATGCCGTGTTTTATTGCCCTTTTTCACCAGCAAGATGTGAGCCACTGGATTGATGTACCTGATGCCGCAGGGTTGCTGCGTAACTGCCCGCACGCCGCTTGCCTGAGGCTGTACTCTCTAACGGATGCATTCATGGATAAACCGCCATCAAACAAAGTGAGTCTGGCTTACCAGAGCACTTATGGTCAGTTGGTCAGCTTCTTTCGCAAAAGGCTGGATAACGCCAGTGACGCCACGGATCTGTCGCAAGATGTCTTTGCGCTGTGGCTAAAGCGGGCGAAACAGACGCCTGTCGAGCATTCGCGGGCCTTTCTTTTTAAGATTGCCCACCGGGTGTTGATTGATCACTGGCGAGCGGCGGGCAAGCAGCGGATGGTGTTAGCGCAGAGCCATGATGAGGAGCCACTGGAACCAGAAATAGCCCCTGTCGCTGCCGATCCGCACCATGTGCTGGAGCAGCAGCAGCGGTTGAGTCGATTGGAAGAGGCGCTAAACAGCCTAAGTCCGCGCCGCCGCGAGGCTTTTTTGATGCACCGCTTTGATGGTCTGTCGCAGATTGAGGTGGCGGAGAGAATGGGCATCTCTGTCAGTATGGTCGAAAAACATATCGCGGGCGCACTGCTGCATTGCAAGCGCCACGTTGCTGAACAGGGGAGTGAGCAACATGATGAGTGATAGCCGTGAAATCGATGAGCAGGCGGCGCTGTGGTTCAGCCGCAGTCAGGCGCGGCGTTTAACCCATGCCGAGCGGCAGCAACTGGCTGCGTGGTTGCAAAGCTCGCCCTCCCATTCTGAGGCTTTTCGCCAGATGCAGCAGGTGTGGGGCGATTGTGCATTGATTCCCCGCCCCGCCAGCGCCCCGCAACCGGAAAAGACCACCAGCCGCTGGCGGCCTTTGCGAAGTTGCGCCGCCGGGCTATTTTTTCTGTTCGCTCTGCTGCTGCCGATGAGTCAACTGCCGCTGTTGGTGACCAATGATATCCAACTGCAAACCGCCAATCATAGCCGTGAAATCGTGCTGTCGGACGGCACTCGAGTGCATGTGAATCGCCATTCACAAATCCGTGTTCATTACGCGAAAGAGAACCGCCAGCTCTGGCTGGATCAGGGTGAAATCTACCTGCAAGTGGCCGCCAACAAAACTCGCCCCTTCATGGTGTATGCCGGAGAGAGTCAGGTGAGGGTGGTGGGCACCGCATTTGATGTGCGCTTTGACGCGGGCGAAGTGGCGGTGGCCGTCAAACAGGGCATTGTCGCTATGACCGGCAGGCCGAATATGGCGGCGGTGATGCTCTATGCGGGTGATCGTGCGCAGTTACTGCCAGAGAAAAAACGTCTGTTGCTCAGTAGGTTGCCAGTGGCTGAAATCGGTGAGTGGCGCAGCGGGCAACTGCGGTTCCGTAACCGCCCACTAGGTGAGCTGCTGGCTGAACTGCGGCGTTATCGGCCGGGCAACATTGAGCTGCTTGATGCCAGTTTGGCGCAGTTGCCAATATCCGGTTCGCTGGATCTCAATCGCCCTGATGAGTTCCTCGACTCATTACCGCTGTTATTGGCGGTGAATGTGACTCATGGCGACAAAGGTAACGTACTGATTTCACGCGATTTGAAGAATAAAAAGTAAAAAACAGAAAAAAAGTGAATTTGGTAGGTGAGGATAATTCTCATTATCACGTCTTCCCTGATGCTGGTGCTGATTGGCATGGCATTGATATGGCTTAGGGAAGACATAGCGTAATGATAAATCATAAAAAGAAATTTTCTGGGATGCCTGTTCTCTCTGCTCTGGCGCTGGCAACGCTGTTGGTCACGCAGGGGGTCACGGCGGCAGATTTGCCCTTCAATCTGGCCGCGCAACCGTTGGCGAACGCAGTTACCCATGTGGCCCAGCAGGGCCAACTGCATGTTATCTTTGATGAATCTGATCTGCGCAATCTGCGCGCGCCCGCCTTAAGCGGCAGTTATACTCCGCAAGCCGCCTTGCAGCAATTGCTGGCGGGCAGTGGATTGGAGCTGGTCGCCAGTGGCAAGGGGTATGTGATTCGCCCGATGCTGGCGGCGGGTGTCAATGCGGGCAGTATGGTGCTGCCCACCACCTCGGTGATGGGGGAAGCGGGTGGGCGTGCCGCCGTGGATAACCTGATGTCCGCCCCGCAGCTAATCACCGCCGAAGAGATTCGCCAGCGCCCGACCGGCAACGGCAATATCACTGAATTACTGCGCACCAACCCCGCCGTGCAATTCTCCAATAGCGGCAACACCAGCCTGACGCAAGGTGAAATCAAACCCGCCGCGATCTCAATTCACGGCTCGTCGAGCTATCAAAACGCCTACAAACTGGATGGCGTCAGCTTCAATAACGACATCGATCCGGCCAGTGATGGCAACGGCGAAACCATTACCCGCATCGACAGTAGTGATCAGGGGATGTACATCGACAGCCGCTTAATCGACAGCATGAATGTGTTTGATAACAACATTCCGGTGGAGTTTGGCGGCTTTACTGGCGGTACGGTGGATGTCACCAGCCGCCGCTGGCGCGGCGAGAACAGCGGCCATCTCTACTACCGCGAAACCCGCTCGGCGTGGAACAAAGTGTTCACGGATCCCGATATGCAGTTCGACAGCGCGAATAACGATACCAGCCGCCCGGCGCGCTATCAGCCCAAGTACAACAAGCAGAGTTTTGGTGGCTGGTTTGAGGCCGGGATCACCGACAACATGGGCATCGTGTTCTCCGCCTCCCAGCGCCTCTCGGATATTCCGACCTACACCTCCGGTGGCGACGGCTTGCAGTTAGGGCCGAATAATGAGCTGGAAGTGGTCTCCGCGACGCCGGGCTATCGCAGCCAAAAACGGGTGTCGGATAACTATTTTGCCAAGCTTTCTTGGGATGCCAACGAGCGCACCAGCGCCCATCTTTCGGCCAACTACTCCGCTTACACCAGCACCCTCTTCTCCAGCAGCGTGATTAACTCCGGCTATGACAATGACCATAACGGCTTGAGCACCACGCTCCAGCTAGAGCACCGTTTTGATATCGCCAGTCTGGATTTCACCGCCGGTTATCAGCAGTTGACCGACGAGCGCATCAATGACGTGAAAGACTTTTACACCTTGGAGGATTACATGACCGATTGGCGTAATCCGCAGTTTTATAACAATGGCGGGCAGGGCGATTTGACCACCCGCCAGAACAGCACCACGGCGAAAGGGGTGCTGCGCTTCAATACATTCACTGCTCTGGGCCTGCAACACGCACCCAATCTTGGCTTTGAATTCAACAAAACCAATGCGCGCTATACCCGTGATCGGGACTACTACCGCTACAAATTCAGTGGGGCAGCCGATGATGTCGGCTCGCTGACCGAAGCCAGCTACATCACCCGTTTTCGTGCCGGAAATTATGAGGCAGGTTACAGCAACTACGCGCTGTTTTTGGATGACAGTATGCAGTATGGCCGCCTGACGGTGCGCCCCGGAGTGCGGTTGGATCGCGATGATTTTGTGCAGAAAACCAATATCGCGCCGCGTCTGAGCAGCAGCCTCGATCTGTTTGGGACGGGCAATACGGTGCTGATCGCTGGGGCCAACCGCTATTATGGCCGCTCTATGTTGACCTACGCCCTGTACGAAGCGCAAAACGCGGGCATGGAACACTGCTACTACTTCTGCTCGCTGGACCCATCGGAAAATGAGTGGGATGGGGTGAAAGATTTTGAGGGCATCGACAGCTTATCGACCCCCTATAACGATGAGCTGAGTTTCGCCTTGCAACAGCAAGTGATGCAGAGTGTTTGGCGCTTGCAGTATGTGCATCGCGAAGGTTACGACGAGGTGCGCAGCCGCACTAAATACCGCAACCCCAATAGCGCGGCCCAAGCCCGCATCCGCACCTTTGATAATGGGGGGCGCAGCAGCAACGACAACGTTTCACTCTCGGTCAGCAACAGCAAGCCGTGGGAGCTGGCCTCGACCACTCACGCCTTGACTGGCTCCCTGAGTTGGCAGCAGAGCAAGAGCAACACCCCGAAAGATCAGGGCTACGCCTTCTTTGATCCCAATACCAAGCTGGATTCCGACAAAGTGTGGTACGACGGCAAGGTGATCAATGCTGCCGACCTGCCATCGACCAACTTTAACTCGCCGTGGCGGCTCAATCTGGAGCTGACCAGTGAGTGGCAGGAGTACAACCTGACCTTCTATAACCTGTGGCAATGGCGCAGTTCGCGCAGTCAGGCGGTGCGCTATCAGAATGAGTATTACACCGACACCCATACCGGCACGCAGATGCTGAAATATGAGAAAACGCACTTCGCCAGCAATTTTGTCTGGAATAGCAAAGTGAGCTGGCAGCCCGATTTTGCTTATGGCGTCGGGATCGCGGTTGAGGTGAATAACCTGCTGAACAAACGCAATGTGGCCGACACCTTTGTTTATGGCGACCGCGTGCTGCACTCCTATGATCCGGGCCGCCAATTCTGGCTGCAACTGAGCTATGACCTCTAATCAGACCGATAACCGCGAGACCTAAAACCCTCGGGTAGCCAGAGGGCGGCCCGAGATTTTTTTTCTGACGATGCAGAGCCTCGGCTTGCCGTTTTTTATGCCGCCCATTTATCTATGAAAGCAAGTTATTGATGAAAACACTGAAACAATTTTATTACCTTGCCCGGCCGTTCTGGGGCATCCGCTCAGCCCTGTTGGCTTGGCTGTTGCTGCTGGTGGTGTTGGCCCTGAGCCTCTCTTCGGTTTGGTTTAATGTGCAGTTGAACCAATGGAATGGCGAGTTTTACAACGCCTTGCAGCAATTGAACAGTCAGGCGCTCTACCGCTTGCTGCAACAGTTTATCTTGCTGGTCAGCGCCTTGATTTTGGTGGTGGTGTTTGCCGACTACCTGAAGCAGCGGCTGATCATGCGCTGGCGCATCGGCATGACCGAGCACATTCTGGCGCGCTGGCTCTCCGACAAAGGGCAGCATTATGCATTGAAAATCAATGCGCTGGTGCCGGATAACCCCGATCAGCGCATTGCCGAAGATGTCCGCCTGCTGATTGAGTCCAGCTTGCGCTTGCTCATCACCTTCCTGCACTCCCTGCTCACCCTGATCTCGTTCGCCACTATTTTGTGGCAGCTCTCCGGCAGCATCAGCTTCTCGCTGGCCCAGCACAGTTTTACCCTGCCCGGTTATATGTTCTGGGTCTGCATCCTCTATACCCTGATTGGTATTGGGCTAACGCACTGGATTGGTTATCCATTGCGCCAACTGAATATGGATCGTCAGCGGCGCGAGGCGGATTACCGCAGTGGGTTGATTGCGCGCCGCGAAGCCAGTGATGCCATCGCCGGACAGCGGGGGGAACAGCATGAGCGCGGTGCGCTGTTGCAGCGTTTTCGTGCCGTGGCAGACAACTGGTATCAGCTGATCCGCTACGAAAAAAACCTCTCATTCTTCACCGTCGGTTATCAGCAACTCAGCGCACTGGCCCCGATCTTCTTTGCGCTACCTAAATTTCTGGCGGGGGAGTTGCTGCTGGGCGGGTTGATGCAGATTCGCCAATCCTTCGCGCAGGTCGCGGGAGCCTTAGGCTGGTTTATTTTTTCCTATCGCGAGATTGCTGCATGGCAGGCCACGGTCACCCGTTTGTACCACTTTGTGGTGTTGCTGGATGCCGAACCCACCAGCTCGGTGGAGAGTGCGCCGGAGGGCAGCTTGCCGCTGCGTGCCACCTTGGATCTGTACACCGCTGAGGGCGCGCGGCTGTTAAGCCCTATCAGGATCAATGCCACGGCGGGCAGCCTGACCCTGATTCAGGGGCGTTCGGGCATCGGCAAATCCACTTTGCTGCGCACCCTGAGCGGCCACTGGCCCCATTATCAGGGCCGCATTCAGCGCAGTGACAGTGTGAGTTGGCTTCCTCAGCGCCTCTATCTGCCCCATGAGCGGCTGGATGACTTGCTCGCCTATCCGGCGCAGCGCGGTGATTTCAGCACCGAGCAACTCCAGCAAACCCTAGCGCAGGTCGGTTTGCCGCAACTGCATTTCCAGTTGGCGCTCTCTACCGACTGGCAGCAGCGCTTATCGGGCGGCGAGCAACAGCGGCTGATGTTTGCTCGCTTATTGCTGAATAAACCCCGGCTGATTTTACTCGATGAAACCACCTCGGCACTGGATGCTGCCAGCGCCTGCCAGCTCTTGCGTCTGCTGCGCCAACAACTGCCAGAGAGCGCGGTGCTGCTGGTGAGTCACCAAACTTTCTTGGCTGAGATCGCCGACCATCAATATTGCCTCGATGATTTATCCGATGCGCCTCAAGGAGTGGCCACACCATGTTTAACCGATTAGTGCGAATTCCCGTTTTCTGCCTGATCTTGGCGTGGGGGCTGCCCGCCTCTGCGGCTGACAGCTCATCGGCGCAGGAGCCATCGGTGCAGGAGCAAAAGTTGCCCGTGCGCGCGGACCTCCAGCACCTCACACTGGACAATGGCTTGCAGGTCTATCTGCTGCCGCGCGACCAGCCCGGCGTGGAGTTACGTTTGCTGGTCAACAGCGGCTCGCTACAAGAGAGCGAAGCACAGCGCGGGCTGGCTCATTTTGTCGAGCATATGGCCTTCAAAGGGACGACCCACTTCCCCGGCACCAGCAGCTTTAAATCGCTGGAGAAACAGGGCATTACACTGGGGAGCCATGTGAATGCGGTCACCAGCCTGAATGCCACCACCTATAAGCTCTCACTGCCCAATGCGGATGAAAAACAGCTCACACTGGGGCTGCGGATTTTAGCGGACTGGGCGCAGGGCATCAGTTTTGACCCGCTGGCGTTTGATAAAGAGCGGCAGGTGATAGTGGAGGAGTGGCGTTTGCGTCAGGGCGTCGGGTTCCGCATCAATCAGGCGCTGGAGCGCTTGCGCTATCACGGCAGCCGCTATAGCGAACGTGATCCTATTGGTTTGCTGGAGGTGGTGCGGCAAGCGCCCGTCAGTGAGGCGATCAACTATTATCAGCAGTGGTATCAGCCGCAGCGGATGGCCTTGGTGGTGGTCGGGCGCTTTGATGCGGATAATTTACGCCAACAGATCAAATCGTTATTTGCGATGCCCGCCCCTAAACTATCCGCCTCTAAACTATCCGCCTCTAAACTATCCGCCCCTAAACAGTCCGCCCGCGATGAGGCTGACTGGCAGACCTTCACCCCGCAATCGGGCTTGCTGCTCAGCACGGTATTTGATGCCGAGCAAGGGACGCGGATCATTCAACTCGCGCTACAGCGTGATTTGGCCGCTCCGCTGAACAGTGCCAACGGGCAGTGGCGTGACCTGCTGGATACCCTGTGGCTCATCATTTTTAACCAGCGGCTATCACTGCTGGTGGATAATGAGCTGTTATCGGTCGCGAGCATTAATCAACAGGGCGCACTGCTGGATAACCGCCGGATTCAACATTTGATGATTGCCCGCCCGCAAGGCAGTGATTACAACGGCACCCTGCGCCAGTTGTTTACTGAGCTACAACGGATGGCGACCACGCCGGTGAGTGACGCCGAGCTGAAGGCGGCGCGTCAGCAGATCCTCACTAAACTGAGCCAGCAAGCCGCAGGAGAGAGCCGCTATCAGCATGATTATCTGGCGGATAATCTCACCACCGCCATTGAATTTGATCTGCCGATGCTCAACAAACAGCAGCAATTGGCGATGACCCAAACGTGGCTTGAGGCGGTCGGCCCACAGCATGTGCAGGCGCAAGTGGCTGAATTACTGGAGAAAGGCTCGGCCCGTTTGGCGCTGATTGGCCCAGACAGTGATCAATCGCAGGTGGATAAAAAGCAGTTGGCGGCGATGTGGAACAGCATCCGCCAGAGCACGCCGGGGGCTTTCACCCTGAAACCGAAACCCGTCACCCTGATGGTGACGCCGCCACCTGCCGGAAAAGTGGTGCAGCGCCAGACCTTGCCCATCCCCGATACCCAGCTCTGGACGCTGAGCAATGGTATTCGGGTGATTATCAAAGCCAATAACCGCCTAAAAGATGACGTGCAGCTCTCACTGCGCATCCCCGGTGGGCGCTCACTGGAGGACGATCAGCACATTGGCGAAGTGAATTGGGCGATGCGACTGCCAGAAGTGAGTGGTTACAGCCAGTATAACCCGCGTCAACTGGCGCAGTTAGCTAAGCAGAGCGAGGTGGCGATCGCGCCTTATGATGAGATGCTGTTCCACGGTTTGCGCGGCTCGGCTCCGGCGGACAAGCTGGAGTCGCTGCTGCAATTGCTCTACCTGAAGATCACTGCGCCGCAGTTTGCGGTGGACAAATTG
The DNA here is from genome assembly GCF_013282725.1 of Yersinia mollaretii ATCC 43969. NCBI lineage: Bacteria > Pseudomonadati > Pseudomonadota > Gammaproteobacteria > Enterobacterales > Yersiniaceae > Yersinia > Yersinia mollaretii. Next base: position 1,617,728 of record NZ_CP054043.1, read on the forward strand.
GCACAGCAAAAACAGTCCTTTGCGTTGGGGTTAGAGAAGCAGCCCGTCGAACGCCGCTTCCTCGACAGCATCACCCAAGCCGGGTATCAACAGGGGGAGCGGCTACTGGTGACGGCGACTGGGCCGTGGCGTGACTTTACTGTGGCGGGGCTTGAACAGCGCCATCGCCAGCTATTTTCTGCCCCGCAGGATATGACGGTGACCCTCAGTGGTGCGCTGGATGAGAAGCGCCTTCAGCCGCTGGTCGAGCAATGGTTAGGCGGCTTGCCGCCGAGTGAGCAGCGCTTGCAGTGGCGTGATTGGGCGATCAAGCCGCTGAATCAGGCGATGAGCCACGACTATCCGCTGGCGAGTAGCCCGAAAACCATGGTCAGTATGCAGTTCTCGACCGAGGCTCAGTGGTCGCAGCCGAATCAACTGGCATTACAACTGTTGGATAAAGTGGTCACCTTGCGGCTACGTTATGCCATGCGCGAGCAGGCCAGCGGCATCTACACCTTGGGCTTCTCGCAGCTACTGGCAAAACTGCCGCAGCCCTACTATCTGGCGCGGCTCAACTTCACCTCAGCCCCTGAACGGGCGCAGGAGATGGCGCAGATGGCGCAACAGGTTTTGCTGCAAATCGCGGCGGAGGGCATTACGCCATCGGAGCTGGATAAGGCGAAAAAAGCGTGGTGGATTGAGCAGGAGGCCAGCCGCACCAGCGCCAGTTACTGGACGGATGCCTTGGCGCAGGTCGCCAGTGATGACGGCAACTTTGCGCTGTTGGCACAAGAGGAGCCACAACTGAAGGCAGTCTCTCTTGAGCAGGTCAATCAATTGGCCGCTCAGTGGCTGGGGCGCAATCCGAAAGTCTTTAGTTTGAGTCCGGCGAAAACTTAACGGAGGCCCGTCGCGGAGTTAAACAGCAGCAGGGGTAAAGTATCAGGCCGATCAGAATAGGGCGCTGGCGTTTAAAATGTGAATAGCTCGTTTTTCTCAGGGTACAAATAGGTAAGGCAGGGTTTCCCCTGCCTTTTGTGGTCATGCGAGATTAATTTTACTTAATTAGCACGCGCCTTTATCTTCCCAAACTTTGCCATAGCCGGTGTTGTTACCCGTGGAATCGGTCACTGTTGCGTCGCCTGGGACGGAGCTGCTACCCGCCCACCATTTGCTCATGTAGATACGGCCATTGTGGGTGACGGTATCATTGGCATTGTAGGTGGATTTATTGCTCCAAGCGGGGGCGGTACATTGCTTGTCAGCGCCGTCCACTTCGGGTTTAACTTCTGGCTTCACTTCGGGTTTGGCAGTCTCAGCTTCGCCTTTAACCATAAAGTCGATGCTCTGTTGCTGAGTTTTACCCTGCGTGTCAGTCCCGATGATCACTAACGTATGTTTGCCGGCTTTCAGGTCGGTCATTGACATAGACACATGCTGGGAGGCGTCTTCCAGCGTGACATTGCTGTAACTTTTAACCGTACTGTCTGCGGCGAAGACTTTTGCTTCCAGATCTAGGGTGCCAATGGTTTTCAGATCGAAATGAATCGTCAATGCACCCGCCGCCATTTGATACTCTTTTTTCATGCCGTTGGCAGAGAAGCTTGCCGTGACTTCTGTCCCTGCATCGATCTGAGCACTTTCAATTTGAGTCTCAACGCGAATCACTTCACTGCTGGCATTAATATAAACCGCGTTAGAACCGTGTGCAGCAGAGACATTACCGGAAGCCTCTTTATGACCTGCACGCAGATCTTTGCGTGTGTCATTGACCTTCTTGGCCAGCGCGTAAGCCCAGTTGTTTTTCTTACCTTCTTTCGCATCGGCAATGGTGATTTCCACAGCCAGATCACTGCGCTCACCCTGCTTGTCGAACATACGCAGTTTCACTTTGTCGCCCGCGTTCAGATTGTCACGCGGTTCGATAGTGCCGACTTTGGTTGTCCATTCGGAAACCACCACTTCACCCGATGCGCCATCGAACTCAACGTCCATCACGTTATAGAAGGTGTTTTGGGTATCTGAAACATCCCATGCGCCATAAATCACCTGATAGCCAGTGCGCTCAGGAACATCACATTCGTGAGTGGACATCATGGTGGTTGTTTCGGCAGGGCCACCGCCAATAACACAGAATGGCGTCAGATCAAATGAGTCACGAGTCAGAGGTTGGTTAGGGTTCCAATCCTGTTTAGTCATGTAGTATTTGAAGTCAGTAATCGGATGTGCGGCAGTAAATTTCCACTTGAATTGCTGAGGGCCAGCCTGAATTTTAGTTTTATGCCAGCGAGTTGCAGTTTGCTGATCCAGATCTTTACTCACGAAAATACCACCACTCGCCAATTTGCCATCTGCTGGGCCTTTGGCTGGGAAACCGTCAGTGGTTTCGCCTGAGCTTTGTGGTTCATACTGCACATTACCGCAATCTTTATTCAGGTTTTTGCCGGTAGAGCTACAAAGGAAGTTACGTGACTCAGGCTTTTCAACATAGCCATGAGCCAGTGCACTGCCACTGATTGACATCACAACCATAGCTAACATGATTTTATTCAAATTCATCTTTTATTACTTTCCTATTATATAAAGAAGCTCCATTGAACTATTTCGTCGGAAGCCTGTTGGTTTTAATCTTAATGATGATTTTTTTGCTGACGGATATTTTTCCGCAGAGTCATATTGTCAACGGAATAAAAATTAGATGAATGCGAGATGAGATGGAAACGTTTTGTCATTATTGACATTAAAGTCAATAAATGAGTGAGTTAGGGTGATTTATTAAGGTGGTAATTCAATAAAAGTATGGGGTTTTTGTACCTTGGTGCGAAGTTTTAAGGTTTTTTCTTGGCCTTAATAATAAGGGTTCCGTGCATTCCAAAAAATGGAGAGACTTTATCTGTGCGAATAATGACGTCAGGGTATATTGACTCTCTCTCTTGATTTAAAATCACCTGTTCTTTATTACAAAATGAGTTAATCAATGTTATCCACTACACGTAAGTTATTCTGGTTTTTGCCTTTGGTCTTATTAACCGGTTGCCAGCAACCGATGAATAAAACCATTAAACCCACCGCCCAACAGCAAATAAAGCAACTGTCCGCATTAGTCGCTGGGGCGCACTATCTACAGAAAAACTGTCAACGGGCCGAGGTGCCTGATGAGGCGGTGCTGCTTAAAACCGCGCGGAGTCTGGCGGCCTCTCGCCATTGGGACACCCGCGCACCCGCCTATAAATTGCTGGGTGAGCAGAGTCAGGCGCGTTATCAGGCGCTGGTGAAAGAGAACGAGACAGACAAGTCCATGTGCACAGAACTTAACTTATTGATGGTTGATTTTGTGGATGAGGCACAGCGCAACATCAAGTGATGCTGCGCTGTCGGGGGAGACTTGTTAATGGCAGAACTTGTTAATGCTCGAACTTATAAATGCTCGAACTTATAAATGCTCGAACTTATAAATGATAGAACTCGAGAAATAGCAGCCAGCCACTGAATGCGAGAAATGGCCCAAAGGGGAGTGCCGTGTTCAGTGGACGCCCCTTAAATAGGCGGGCAACCAGTGCGAAGGTAATCCCCGCCAGTGACGCGATGAGCAGTAAAGAGGGCAGTGCCATCCATCCCAACCACGCTCCCAATGCCGCCAATAATTTAAAATCCCCATAACCGAGCGTTTCCCGCTGAGTCACCCCCCAAAATACCCAGTAAAGGCACCATAAAATCAGATACCCACTGGCCGCACCAATGATGGCATCACTTAACGGCAAGCTGTCGTCAAACAGATGAAACAGCAATCCTGCCCACAGTAGCGGCAAGGTCAGATTATCCGGTAACAGCAGATGGTCGATATCAATCATGGTGAGGGCGATCAACATCCAACTGAGTAGCAGTGCCGCCAGCAAGGGGTAACCGAAGGGGATCACGGCGGCAATCAGCAAGGTCACCGCGAGGGTCATCACTTCTATCAGCGGGTAGCGCACCGAGATCGCGCTTTGACAGTGGCGGCATTTCCCCTGCAACCAGAGCCAACTGAAAAAGGGAATGTTATCCCGCCATTTCAATTGGGTTTTGCACTTAGGGCAGTGGGAGTGGGGTAGGCAGAGGTTGAAACTGCGCGAGTACTGATGCGCTAACATCAGCGGCAACCGATAAATGGCGACATTGAGGAAACTGCCGACACACAGGCCAAGCACCGCCAGCCCCCCCCACCAAATGGGCGCTATGGTTTGAGCAACAGCCAATGTCTCCATCATCATGCGCCCCCTTCCGTGCGTTGCAGTACCAGTGTCGAGATATGGACCCGGCCCGGATTATCTGTATCAGCGGACAGCGCAAGATGGCTGGCCTGTAAACCATATTGCCTCTCCAACTGTTCCAGCCAGCTGACTAACTGGGGGAAGGTCAGTGTCATGGGGGCCAGTGTCGCCCGGTTTGCATTCGCCTCCTGCAAGGTGATGACGATATTTTGCTGGCGGGCGCTCTCATGTACCGCTCTGTCTGCCGAGAGTGTGAATTGGGGTGGCTGCTCGACACGCAGACGGCTAATGCGATCCTGCTGCTGCACTAACGCGGCGAATCCCCGCGCGGCTTGGCGTAGGTTTTTTTCGCTCTGCTGCTGATAATAATTGAGTGGCGCAATCACGGCTTGGCTCAGTAACAGCCCCAAAAGGATCAGGCTGCCAAGGGATAAAATCCATTTCTCGCGCTGACTGGCGTCCTGCCAGCGCTGCTTAATTTTTGTCATCATGGTGAACTCCTTTGATCGTGAGCCGCGTGTTTTGCTGATCCAGCGAATGGGTGGTGATGCTGAGCGCCTCCGGGTGTTGAGGCGGCAGGCGTGACAACAGCTCGGCCTCGGCGAGATTAAACGTTAAAACCAAGGTCTCTCCCTGCCACTCCATCGCCTCTGTTTTGACCCCTTTTAATGAGTGCAGCACCGGCATGGCGGTGTTCAACTGCGCCAACAGGCCGGGCGGTGTCATGCCCTTTTCCAGTTGAGTGATCTGTTGCGCTATCCCCGAAACCCACTGTTTAGGAATGGCAGTATTAGGGAAACTTTCGCGGTAGAACTGCTGGGTTTTTTCGTCAATTCGGTCGGCTTGTTGCTGCGCGCGATAGCCCGTGAGGCCGGGTTGAATCACCCAAGTCAGCAGATAGAGTGCCGCTAACGCGGCCAGTAACTTATTGCCTCGCGGCTGTGTCGTGCGGGGCGGAGTGAACTCGCCATGCAGCAGATTGACGGCGCTCTCCTGTGCCCCTTGCGCTAAGAGCGGCCAGATAGGTTGCTCGGCTTTTTGCAGCCACGTCGGCTCATTTGCGGGACGCGGGCTGTAGCTTAAAATCGCGGGCAGTGAGGGGTAGCGGCCAAGAATAAACCCTAGCTCCTCTTCATCTGCACTGAAGCCCTTTACCGCCGATTGGCGCATCAGCCAACTATCGTTAACACGCGCGGCGGTCCAGCCTGCGGTCGGGGAGGGCAGTGCCAGCACATCCGGTAGCGCCCGTGTGGCCGTCAAACCGGCACTCTGTAACCAGCCCAACCACTGCTGTAATTGGCTTTTATCGACCGCCGCGATGGAGAACTGCGCGCCTTGCCGCTGGATCACGGTGAGATGCAGTTGCTCGACTTCACTGGGGCAGAATGACTCCAGTTGCCACGCCAGTGCGGGCAGGTGCTGACGGCGATATTTGCCATTGAAGGTGACGGTGTTGAACAGCACGCTTTTCGCTGGGATCAGCAGGGTGATTTGGCAAGTTGCCGCCAGCGGCAAGAGTTCATGCAGCGCGGTTTCATCTGCCAACACCCCTCCCTGTGCCTCGCCTTGGTGAGGCTGGTGATACCACGAAATGGGCTGCCCCGCGTGGGTCGGCAGAGTAAGCAGTAATGCATTGGCGACGCTTCTATTTTTCTTTAATAACATAAATTTCATTTCAATCAGTAAGGCCGTATTGACGGGAAATAACCTGAAAAACCTGTCCATCGCGCTGGAATAGGCTGCGAATGCTATTGCTGCGTTGCTCTTCATCCAGCCAGAGCCGCAGCTCAAAGTGGTCGCTGGTCAGAGTGATGGCAGTTTGTGCTTTGGCAAACGTGGTGTTGCTGTCGGCAATTAAGGGTTTGAGGTCATTGACGCCACCCCAGCCGGTGGCCGGACGGCGGGCAATCAACTGTTGTGCTGCTTCAATAGACATATCCCCGAGAAACAGCGCCGCGAGCAGCGGTGCCTGTGCGGGCGATAATGTATTGATGTTGATACGTAAATTTGGGTTGGGCAGGGTGCAAATTAGGGGTTTTAGGCGCAGGTAGAGCGCTTGATCGACCCCCGCTATTACTCTGAACTCGCTGATATCGAGCATCGGGCGGTTCGCGGGTAGCAGCTTCGGGCGATGCTGTTCATACAAACTCGCTTCGCTGCTTCCGCTGTGGGAGAGAGCATCTTTGTCCATCCAATCGGCCAGCGCCAAGGTGATGTTTTGCGCCTGAGTCGCCTCTACATCCTGTGTCAGCAAGAGCTGCTGAAAAACCTGTTGGGCATAGGGCACCGAGGGGACTTTTTTGCTCTCCTTTTCTGTGGGCTTTTCGCGGCTCTCCTCTGTTTTTGGGGCTTCTGTCTGCGCCGAGACTTTTTCGCCAGCGCCTTGGCCTCGGCCGAGAGCATTGAGATTAAAGCAGCTTTGCCGATCGTGCAGACGGAAATTGACCTGACTGCCGTCCAGCACCATTTGCTGATCAGCGCGCGCCCACGGCTGGCCCAGATGCACTTTATCGGTCGGCAACGGCGAGAGTTGTTGGCGCTGAATCTGTGATTCGGCACTGAGCAGTAACCATTTGCTTTGCAGATAAAACTGGCTGCTGGTGGCCCGATGCAGCGCACGTAGCCCATAGTCACTCATATTGACGGCGGTGATCGCCATCAGGGCGGTGATCATCAACACCACCAGCATCGCCATGCCGCTCTGCTGATTATTTTTCATGGGGCACCGTCAGGAAGAAAACCCGTTGCAACAGGCCGAAATCACTGGTCTCCAGTGTGACTTCAATGCCTTCGGGCAGGATTTGGCTATGATTCCAGCGCGCTTGCCAGTGGCCCTGTGACCAAAAACGCAGCCGAAAAGCGTCAATGTTGCTCAGTGTGAGGCTCAGTTTGGGCTGTGTTGGCTGGCTATCAGGCTGGTGATGGCTGAGGCGTTCAAGCTTCCCCTGCTGAAAACGCCAACTCACTCTCTCCAAGTTGGATCGCGGGAGATAGGCGGCGGGATTACGCCAGTGATCATGCACCAGTGTCAGGCTGTCGTTTTTGCCGACGCGAGACGACTGGAAATCGCCGCCAGAGGGCGGTGATGCTGAGGGCTGTGATCCCGAGGACGAAGGGAGTGGCGTCACTGGCCGAATTCGGGCTTGGGAAATATCACTCTCCATCAGGGTAAAAGCGCGTTGAATCTCCGCCAGTCGGGTGGCGTGCTGCTGGGTCAGTTCGCTATTACGCAGCACCGCTTGCAGTAGCTGATAACCCGCCATCGACAGGAGGGAAAACAGCGCAATCGCCAGCATCATCTCGAGTAGAGTGAAACCCTGCTGTTTCGCTTGGCTCATGATTTAACCTGATAGCTGCGCAAGGTGGATAACGGCGCGGTATGGCGATCGTCGAGACTCACTTCAATTTCTAGCGCGCGCAATTGCGCATCGGTGGTGGCGACACCGCGCCAGCGCCAGTGCCAAGTGGTTTCGGCCATGAGGATCTGCCCCTGATGCCAGCGCTCTTGCGGCCAGACATTTTGCAGCCGTAACCTGACCAATTGGTTTTCGGCGACCCACGCGGCAAACTGTTTTTTTTCGAGATGACTCAGATTGCTGACCTGCTCACCGGTGCTTTTGATAGCGGCCAAACCCGCCAGCGCCAACACCGCTAAGGCCACCAGCACTTCCAGTAACGTCATGCCACGGCAGTTCATGCCGCTGGTGTCCCTGTGGATGCAGTGTGCTGCGGGGGCAATGCGTCTGAGGTTTCGCTCTCCACCTGAACGCCGTGCTCAGTAATAGTGCGGGTTTGGCCCTCGAGGTCACTCAAGGTCAGCTCGAAGTGCGAGCGCTCTCCGCCAGGGAAAAAGATAATTTTTGGCTCATCAATGAGACTCTCATCTTGCATCGTGTTCAGCGGAATCGGCTGATCTTGCAGGGCCAGTGTGAGGGTGAGGTTGTCAGGCAATGGGCGTTGCTGTTGTAATTTGCCGACCTTGACCGGGTGCCAGTAATGGTTGGGCCAAAGATAGCTTTCCCCTCGTTTATGGGGCTGGCTATTTAAGGTCATCAACTGCCATTGATGGGGGGAGAGAGACAACCCGTAGATCTTGCCATCCAACTCTGCTTGTTGCGCGGCCCACTGCAAGGCCACGGTGAGTTGGTCACTTTCCTGATTTAACTCGCGGGAGGATGACGGCAAGGTTTTCAGCACCAGCGTCGCCATGCTGCCGAGCAGGACCAGCACCAGCATAATTTCCATTAATGTAAACCCACGGGAGGCGGTTTTAACCTTTGTCGCACGCATTACGGTTGCTCTCCGCCGTCAGCGCCAATATCCCAATTGTTAATATCATCATCACTCTGCGGCACACCGTCGGGGCCGATGGAGTAGATATCTACCGCGCCGTGCTCGCCGGGGCTGGTCAACTGATAGGCGTTCCCCCATGGGTCAGAGGGCAGGCGGCGGATATAACCTTCGACCCGGTAGTTTCTTGGTATCGGCGCAATCGTCGGTTTGATAATCAGCGCTTTCAGACCCTGTTCAGTGCTGGGGTAGCGGCTATTATCTAATTTGTACATATCCAGCGCATTCTCCAGCGTCACCACATCGCTGACCGCTTTTTGTCGATCGGCCCGGTCTTTATTTCCCATCAGGCTGGGGATGGTGAGGCTGGCGAGCACGCCAAGAATGACGATAACCACCATGATCTCCAGCAAGGTAAAGCCCCCTTGGGCAGAGCGGCGCGCTAACTGAGCAGGCTGATTGTTCATAAATAAATACTCCTTGAGTCGATAAATAGGGGGTTATCCCATCATGCTGTTGAGCTGCAAGATGGGTTGTAAAATGGCGAGGATAATGAACAGCACCACCGTCGCCATGCTGACTACCAGCAGTGGCTCGAACAGTGCCAGTGCGATGGTCATCCGGTTGACGAAGGCACTCTCCTGAATGTCGGCGGCCCGCGCCAACATGCTATCCAGTTCGCCACTGTTCTCGCCGGAGGTGATCATGTGGCGCATCATCGGCGACAATAGGCCAGTCGACTCCAGCGCCAAGGCCAATCGGCTCCCCTCGCGCACGCGCTCGCTGGCCTCAATCAACTGCTGGCGCGCGTAGTTGTTGACCAGCACCGAGGCACTGATATGCATGGCGTCCAAGAGCGGCACGGCACTGGCGTTGAGGATGCTCAGGGTGCGGGCATAGCGGGCGAGATTGAGATCCAGCACCACCCGACCCACTGACGGTAAACTCAGCATTTTCTGATGCCACCACAGCCGATTTTTCGCCGACTTGAGCCATTGCTGTGTACCCAGCCCCACCATCAAACCCGCCAATAGCCCCCATAAGCCGAAGTCTCGTAAGCTGTTGCTGAGTGAGATAAGCAGGCGGGTGGAGAGGGGCAGGGCTTGCTGCATATGGATAAATTGCTCGACCACTTTGGGGACCACGGCGGTGAGGAGAATCGCCACCACGGTGATCGCCACCCCTGTCAGCACCAGCGGGTAGATCAGGGCTTGTAGCATTTTGCTTTTCAGTTTCTGGCTCTGCTCGGCATTGTCTGCCAGCCGAAGCAGGACTTGATCCAGATGACCGGAAGCTTCGCCAGCGGCGATCATGGTGCGAAACAGCGAGGAGAATGTTTTAGGGAAACACGCCAATGCCTCGGCCAGCGGCTGGCCCTCCAGTATTTTATTGCGCACTTGCTGGAGCAGGGCACGATGGCGCGGCTTTTCACTCTGCTGCGCCAGTGCCAGCAAGGCTTCCTCCAGTGGCAAAGCGGCGGCGACCAGAGTCGACAACTGGCGCGTGAGCAACACCAGATCGCTGCCACGGATACTCTCCTGAGCCGGCCGCCAAGAGAGCGAAAACGCGCGGGGCGCACGGGTTTCCGCTGTCATACTGATCAGTGTCAGTTGCTGCTCATGCAGTTGCGCCCGTGCCGCACGGGAGGACTCTGCGCTGAGGGTGCCACGGCATTTTTTCCCTTCAGCGCTAATGGCTAAATAGCGAAATTGCTTCATGGTTCACTGGCTCTCGTGACGCGCAACACCTCTTCCAGACTGGTGATGCCGGAGAGCACTTTCTCAAGGCCGTCATGGCGAATGGTCTGGGTTTGCTGATGAAGCTGTTTTTCCAGTTCGACTTCGCTACATCCCTGCGAGATGGCTTCGCGTAGCGCGTCACTCACCTGCATCAGTTCATGGATGCCAGTACGGCCACGATAGCCACTGAAATCGCACTCCTCACAGCCGACGGGGTGATACAGAAGGTGGCTTTCGCTCTCCGGTTGAGGCCAGCCGAAAGGTTGCAGAAAATCGGCGCTGACCGGCTCCCCCTTGCGACAGTGCAAGCAGAGGGTCCGCACCAGCCGTTGTGCCAGTACGCCAATAAGAGAGCTGCCGAGCAAGAAAGGCTCCACCCCCATATCACGCAAGCGGCCGATAGCCCCGCTGGCACTGTTGGTATGCAGGGTCGAGAGCACCAGATGACCCGTCAGCGAAGCCTGCACTGCTATCTGCGCGGTTTCGGTGTCACGGATTTCGCCAATCATCACCACATCAGGGTCTTGGCGCAGGATGGCCCGCAAACCGCGCGCAAAGGTCATGTCCACTTTCGGATTGACCTGAGTCTGACCAATATTGTCCAGATCATATTCGATGGGATCTTCGACCGTCATGATGTTGAGCGACTGGCTGTTGATCTGCTGGAGTGCCGCATAAAGGGTGGTACTTTTGCCGGAGCCTGTCGGGCCAGTCACCAGAATAATGCCGTGGGGCTGCTGAAGAAGCTGACTAAACTGCGCCTGCTTCTCTGCGGTCATCCCAGAATGAGAGAGATCGAGCCGCATGTTGTTTTTATCCAGCAAGCGCATCACCACGCGCTCGCCGTGGTTGGACGGCAGGGTGGAGACACGAATATCAATGGCTCGACCCGCGATACGCAGAGAGATTCGCCCATCCTGCGGCAGGCGTTTTTCGGCAATATCCAGCTTCGCCATCACCTTAATGCGCGAGACCAGCAGTGCCGCCAATGGGCGTGGCGGGGTGAGGATTTGACGCAATTCGCCATCAATGCGAAAACGGATAGCTAATTGCCGCTCAAAAGGCTCGACATGAATATCGGACGCCCCCTCTTTAATGGCTTCACCCAGCATGGCATTGATCAGGCGAATAATCGGTGCGCCATCATCGCTGTCCAGCAGGTCATCACTTTGGGGCAGTGCCTCCACCAATTGGCGAAAATCGATCTCGTTGCCCAGACTCTCCATCATCTGACGCGCCTGATCGGAGCCTTGCTGGTAATGCGCTACCATGCACTCCTCGAAAACCTCATCGCTGACCAATTGCCACTGGCCGAGTGGCAAAATACGTCGGGCTTCCAGTAAGGCTTCTGGGCTGGCGGTCTGCCGAAACAGGAGCTGTTCACCGTAAACGGGGTGCTGCTGATGCAATACCCCGTGTTGCTGAACCCAAGTAAACGGGAGCTGTGGCAGCGGGGCTGATGTCTGGCTCATCATGCCCCCTTGCTGTAGAAGGCGCTGACATCGTTGCGCAGATCTTGCAGTGAGCGGCCATCGGAGAGGATATTATTCAGATTTTCATTAATGCGCTGCCCACTGGCAGGGCGATCCCGATTTTGTTCTTGCTGAAACTTGTCGAGTCTTTGCTCACTCAGATCGGTATAGCTATCCTGTTCGCGAATAATGGTTGGACGAATAAACAGCATCAGATTGCGCTTCACCATCTTCTGTGTGGTGGAGCGGAACAGAAAACCGACGCCGGGAATATCCCCCAGTAGCGGGACTTTACTGGTGATATCTTGACTGGTGCTATCCAGCAATCCGCCCACCACCACGATATTATTACTGCCCACCATCACCGCATTTTTCACTGTGCGAGAGTTGAAGGTCGCCCCCAAATCGCCGGTGCCGCTCGGGGCTTTGGCCGCCACGCTGGAGACTTCTTGCTCTATTTCGAGTAGGACGGAGTCGCCTTTATTGATCTGCGGCTTCACTTTTAGCTTAATGCCGACACTTTTACGATCCACCGTTCTGAAGATATTATCCCCGGTGGTGGTCTGGGAGCCGCTCAACACGGGTACTTCCTGACCCACGCTGAATTCGGCCTCCATATTGTCCAGTGTCACAATGCTGGGGGTCGCCAAAATGTCGTTTTGATTATTGGTGCGCAGTGCGGTAAACAGCCCGCTCCAGTTGCCGCGATAAAAGCCAGTGGCCAGACCGGTCACCCCTTTCAGGCTGGAGGCGATGGCGTTACTGGCGGAAGCGCCGGTGTCGGGGAAATTGCTGCCCCCCCCATGTTGGTTAGACCATTGCACTCCGAGACTCAGATTGTCGTCGTCCTGCACCTCGACAATGATGGCCTCGACCAACACTTGCGCCCGACGAATATCCAATTGGGTGATCACTTGCTCAAGATCACGCAGCAGGTCGGGTGTGGCATTGATGATCAGGGCATTAGTTTGCGCGTCGGCTTTAATCACCACGTTTTTCATCATGGCGACGGCGGGAGCGGATGAGCTTTTGCCCTCTTGTTGGTTGCTGCTGACACCAGTAAGGATATCTAACAGGCTCTCTGCTTTGGCGAATTTCAGGTAAATCACTTTGGTATTGCCGTGGATATCCCCTTGGGTGTCCAGCTCGAGTACCGTGTCGATCATTCGCTTGCGGACTTGTTCTTCGCCACCAATGAGCACGGAGTTGGTACGTTCATCGGCCACAATACTGGCAGACATTCTGCCGCTGGCATTTTTCCCGCTGTTCTTATGCAGTGCTTCAGCAATACGGGCGACCTCAGTGGCTGAGGCATACTGTAACTTGATGGTTTCTACCGTCTGATCACCCGCTTTATCCACATTTTGAATAATGGCGACCAATTGATTGATGACTGCTGCTCGGCCGGTTAATAGCAGAACATTGGAGGGGTCGTAGTGAACCACAGTGCCAAAGGCGGCATCATTCAATTGGCGCAGCAGGGGAGCCAGCTCTTTGGCGGCCACATTGTGGAGTGAAACCACGCGCATCACCACTTCGTCGCCTTCACTCGGATGCCCACCTTCGATTAAAGGGATAGCCGAACCTTTGGTATTTTTAGCAGGAATAATTTTGATCACGTCACCGGGCATATTGACCACGGTAAAGCCATAAACCTCCAACACACTGAGGAAAAAGGGATAATAGCGTTCCGGTGTCAGCTCCTGATAACTGCGCACGCTGATATTCCCTTTGACGGCGGGATCGATAATGGCGGTCTTATTCAAATTCTTACTGACGATATTGATAAACTCATTAATATCGGTATTTTTGAAGTTGGCGGAATAAGTTTCAGCCTGAGCGCGGGGGACAAATAGCGTGTAGAGCAGAAATAGCATAATGACGCCAAAGGATAAAAGCGTGCGGTTTGCTCTATGGGAGTGCTGATCCGGGGTTAAGGTTACATCGCGATTAACTATCATTTTTTCATCTTTAATCTAAAAGTGGGCGTAATAATCCATCCCAGCAGAAATAACTTAGCCGCCAGCTTGAATAGTGGTTTGTGCAACGTCGATATCACCAGTGAGAGTCTTAATACGACAGGATTTAAGTCCGATGAATATCAATTCAATAGCAGGGATTTATAATATCCTTGCTGATCGAGGATGACGCGATCGGCAAATATCTTGACCACTACCGCCTTTTTTTCTGGCAACACCTCGCCTTGGGTATAGGAGTGCTGGCGCTTGTTTTGTTCAATAATGGCAATGCTATTCTCTGGTGTCGTGCTGTTCAGTATGCCGACTAAGCGCACGGCTAAATGACTCGGTGGCGCTTGAGAAAATAGCGGATCTTCCCAGGATAAATGGCCCACTCGATAAATATCTTTTGGTACATCAGCCGAAAAGAGATCTCGCTTTTTTAGTTCAGTCATGGCCTGTTTTTCATCACTCTTTTTATTCGGTATGACGACAGGCGTTGCTATATTCTCGGGCGCGGAAACGTGCCAAAACGGAATAAAATCAGGCTCAATGCGCAGCATAATCAGAATGACAAGCAGTAAAGCGGCTAACACTCTCACTGCTGTTGTATTGAGATAGGCTGCTAGGCCGAACGAGTGTGAAATTTTTCGGATCATCAAAGTCAGGCCACTGATTAAGAGGTAAAGAAAGAGCGGCCAATATTATAAATTCGGTTCAGTGCCGAATTCATATTGCGCTTCGGCACGGCATCACTTGGCTTTTTTTTCTGTTTTATAGCTTTTGTGTCAGATTGCAGGTTATTCACACTCAGTAATGACTCATTTAATTTAAGGCCATAATGAGGAACCGTGACAATCAAATCCCCAGGGACGTTATGGCGCTGCAATAAGGCCCGTAACTGGAAGATAAGCTGGTGGTAATTATTATCACTGATTCGTTGATGATTTTCATACCAGACCAGACTAATGATTTCGCGCTTACAATTAATTCCCTTCAGTAAGGCGACCAGAAGCCTTTTTTGCCCCTCACTTAAGGTGACTGTCTGTTGGCTGGCATGGATGACCAACTTATTGACGGAACACTGAAGTGTAAATAACTCGTTATAAGTGAGAGTTTCATCGCTAAGTAGCTGGATACACTCTTCTCTCATTAACATGTTTTATATCCTTAACTTATCTATTAACTTCAATGTTTTTGGTTCACGCCGTGAGGGACATTCTCTTGAGTACTTTCTTACCACTCAGTTCATGTTTAATCACGGCGGCGATATGTAACAATATTAATACTGCTAAGGTCGCACAGGAAAAAATATGGACAGTGTTAAAAAATGCAGTCACAGCAAGGTCATGAATGGGTTGTGGGATAATAAAGAGATCAAACACGTTGATATCTCTCTCCATCATCAGAACCCCAGTCACCAGCACTATCGTGATATTCAGATAAATAATAAAATGGACGGCATGAGCAATAAACTGAGTTAATCCGGTGGTGTTAATCTCTTCGGGTTTCTCTGCCGTGAAGTAGAAATACAATCGAACGATAAACACCGGGATCAGCAAAGTGGTTATCGAGACATTAATGAATGCGATAAGTGCTTTCAGTTCGGGCGCGACATTAAAGAGACCGACATAAAACCCAGTTATGGTTGCCCAAATAATAATCACTGCGGTGACCCAATGTAAAACAACCTGTTGCCAAGAATATTTTTTTTTCATTTTAATTTCTGCTGCTAATTATGGGTATATACCCTAAATAATTGAGCTACAGTATAGCGGGGCAGATTTAAGATTAAATCAGTCGTACTCTCCAATTGTTGTGGGAGTAATCCTAGAATGTTGAAAATAAGGGGGCAGGACACAGACATGTTGCGATCATCCCAATAATGCGTAAGTCAGTCGCGGTATTTGAAAGGAATAATAAGGATGCTCTGTTATCGTGCCTATAAATCATAATCGGAGGAGTATCTAATAATGGCATCGGTTTCAGGCATTCTTCAGCGAAGAATTGCACTCACTAAGAAAAATCAACAAGTTGTAGAAAGTGGCACTAAGATAACTGGATGTTTCGCAAAAAATATTAAGAACGTTGTGCGCTCGCCAATAGAACGTAGACAGCCTCAACTTGAGAAACAATCCACATCTCAGAATATCGCCAAAGAGCCAGAGCCTCAGATCATACGGCCGAAGGTCGAAACTTTACTGGCTGATATGATGGTTAATATTACGCTGAAGACAGTGAATTCTGATATTAAGCCAGCAATGATGCCAGAAACATTCCTCAGTGAATTAACCTCAAAACTGGCAAACAGAAATGGGGGGGGATTGGCTGAAAATAGAGCAAGCCAAATTCCCAATAAAATCACAGAGGAGATTATTCAGGCGAAAGCACAGCACGCACTCGAGGCACCCAAGCGGGCATTAGCAGAAAAAAGAGAGGATGCCAGAGTTGCCGATGCACGCAAAGCCGAAGCCCAATTGGCTCTGGTGACGGAAAATGCAGCTAAAGCTAAAGCGGAGTCTGACAAGGTTATGGCCGTCCTTATATTTGACAAGAACGGCGTCCCACTTCCACCTCAATTCCCCCCGATGGGCGATCAGACTAAACTGAGTCCAAAACCCGATAATCAGGCCAAAGAAGCCAGGAAACCTGTTGCTACTGCTAAACAAGCAATGATGCAGAGTGGTGTTATGGAAGAATTAGCCCAAAAACTGAAAAGAATGAATAGTCACAACAGTGTAGTGGCTGAAAATAAGACAAATAAGTTCACTAATAAAATCACAGAGGAAATTGCTCTGGTGAAAGCAGAATACGTGCTTGATGCGCCCAAGCGGGTATTAGCAGAAAAAGTAGAGGATGCCAGAGTTGTCGAGGGACTCAAAGCAGAAGGCAAATTGGCACTGGAGGCGGTAAATGTAGCCAAGGTCAACGCTGAGGCTGACCAGCTTAAGGCATCTCTGGTCTATGATGAGAATAAAATTCCTTTGGCTCCTCCGTTACCCCCCACGCTCTAATTTAAAGTGCGCGAGTTATACTCGCGCCTGCATTAATTGCTCATCCCAGAATTCTGCCATCTCGGTATCATTACGGTATAAGGATAACAGCAGGGTAGGTTCCTCTGTACCCAGCTCTATTTCCGTAAACAATTGAGCTACAGTATAGCGGGGCAGATTTAAGATTAAATCAATCGCACTCTCCAATGGGGGGTTATCCTATAATGTTGAAAATAAGGGGGCAGGTTGGGGGCTGATCTTTACGTTCGGCCCCCGAATCAATGAAATTTACGAGAATTGCGGGTACTTATTGAAGTGAGTCTTCTAACTTGAAAATGGCAGGGGCATTCTCTTGTAAGAATTTATAGCTTTTAATTGAGGTATTAATTGTATTCTTTCTGTCTTCTTTGAACTCGTCCTCGATCTTCTTGTTATTAACCTCAACCTTAATCTCATGATATTTAGGTTCGCTTTTCAATTGGCGATTAGGTCTATCGTCCTCCCGCTTGTATTCGGCAGACAGGGAATCGTAAGCTGCACTCTGACTATTTTGTGTGGATTCAGTATTGCCGTAGTTTTTTGTATTTATTGCAATAGCTTCATCTTTGTCGGCCTGAGTTTCAATATACCCCTCTTTGCGAAATGGAGACGGAATAGTTGGTTTTAGCTTAATTTCTAATCTCATTTCAAGTTTATTTTCAGGAAGTTCTTGGTAATCTTGAATTAAATCTATTAATTTCTGACTATCAGAAGTGTGCTCAATAGATTGAACTCCGGTCACCTTCTCCTTCTCCTTTTGAATATCGAGGAGATGTGAGCCTGTAGACAACGCGTGCCCAAATTCTTTTTTAAAAGCCATGACCAATTGATTCTCGTATAACTCTTTCACTTCAATAAATTCAATGCCAGCATTCTTTAGCGCATTGTTACATTTATTTATTAATTCACTAACTTCGCCACTTGAATGAGAATTACAAATTTTACTACAAATATCACTAGCCACTCCCCCTGCTTTGGGTGTGAACTGATTGATAAGTGCATGAGAGGCGATTCTTGAGGGTAATGGATTGTTCTGCAACTTAAGTAGTTTTGGTCCTTCAAGTGACTTTTTCTCTGCTTGAAATAGGGTTGTAATTTTTCTTATCAACCCCGACAGACGTTCCCCCCACGTCTGTTGATTAACTTCTTTGCGATCAAATTTAACGGCAGCATTATTAACACTTGTTAGATTGCTACCTATTAGTTTATCACTTGTCGGTGAATTCTCAACGACAGAAGTGTGATTGCAGCCCGGTAAACGAGCAGGTTTTCTGGTGTTATTTGTTATGGGAGTATTTTGTGACATTGCTTTTAATTTCATTGTATTGATCTCGGTAAGTGAAAATAAGGCTTAAATATAATATTTCCATCGAGCCATTTCTTTCATTTTCCGATACCCAACCTACTGTGCTTAACTTATTGACTGTATCGTCACACTCATCTAACCCTATTGTAAATAAGGGGATATATGGGTCATCAGAGGATAAAAACATTCGTTACTGTTTTTGTTTAAAGCGCCCTTATTGGGCGCAGTGATTAAAATTAATGTGAATTAGGGTTTGGTGACCTATTAATGAGTTTGGATGTTAGTTCGTTCATTACTCCGACGACAATCCTCTCCTTGTGAATGCTATTTGCCATAGTCGTTAATTAAATCGCTCAGAAATGACGTGTAATATTTTTCATTTTCCATAACTTTAGCTATGGATATTATATGATTAAGGACGCTTTCTGGTTGTATTCTTGGTGCAATTATCTTTGCCAAGTTTATTGCGTCCATCTGGTTTTTAGCATTACTAGTCGTCTTGGCTAATAGAGGTATCAGTTTCTGTAGTGGCAATGGAAGTTCGCTTGTCTTTGGGAGGAATTCTTTCTTGTTATCGGCTTCAGTCAAATCATAAGCTACAACCATCTCGTGAAGGTTCTCTTTGTCGGCGTCACTTAATGCTAATTCTAGATTATCTTTGATATTAGTTGCGACAGCATCATGGAAATCATTCTCTATTTGTAAAGTAGTTAGTTGTTCTTCATTATTTGATTCCAAGGCTTTCTGAATACTCTGATTTGATGCTGGAGACGGAGGGATTCGAAATATTCCATTTTTCGCCAAGAAAGATTCATTATTGAGAGTGCAGTCAATAAGCCGTGTTAGATTACTAACTGCTTTTTCTTGTATCTCAATTTTATTATCAGTAGGAGGTGCCTTATTCTCAATGTTGGTACTGAATGCTGAAAACAGCCTAAATGATTTCGTAATAAATGATGTAAATGATGTGATTGATTTAATTGATTTAATAATCCCACCAATTGAAAATGAGCCTTTTTTTTCCATGGCTACATCATCATGCTTTATGGTTATATCATCATCGAATAATGCATTGTCAATTCTTTTGTCCATAGTTGTGCGAAAATCTGGATCACTTTCAATTTCACGGTTCTTAGTAGTGTTGTGAATTCTACAGATTCCCCCCCCTCCAATAATGCCGTTTTAAGACTAATCTTTTCCTGTTTTTTACAATGGTCATTCAGTTTATCAGCGGAATAATAATGCTTAGTATTATTATTTAAGTATAAATTCATTTTATAGATCTCTGTAGGTGAAAGTAGACTCGATATAACATCTCAACTAAGTTAGTATAATATGTCTACTGAGCCATCTCTTTCATTTTTCTCCTTACTTTTTAATTTGTTGACCTCAGACTTCAGCATTATCTATTTGCACATAAAATCGATTTAGGGTCTGTTGCAAATGATGCAAATCACGGGCGTTTTCTAGCTCCTCGCATAAGGCAACCTGCTCAGGCGTACCAAAAAGCTGGCACAACCCCAGCATCTTATGGCCTGTTTTTTGCGCTGTCGCCAGATCGCCCTGTGTGATCATCTCTTCAATGCGGCCAAGGTAATCACGCACACTGGCGTAAAACCGTGCGTTGAAGCTGGGATCAGACATCGCTCTTCTCCTCCGAGGCAAAGTGATCATGGAACAACTGTTGCCACTGCTCGCGGGCGATGGGTTTTTGTAGCAAGTAGTCCATCCCCACTTCACGGGCGCGCTGTGCATCTTCTGCTTTCAATGAAGCCGATTGGCCGACAATTAATACTTGCGCCGTCGTCTCTTGCATCAATTTTCGGAGGTGACGAACCAGTTCGAAGCCATCACTCTCATCCAGCCGACAGTCGGTGACAATAATCGTATGGTGATGTTGTAACCAACTTTGGTAAGCCTCCTGTGCCCCTGGTACTGCATCGACCTGATACCCCAGACTGCTGAACAACTCCTGCTGCACCTCCAGCAGGAGTGGCTCATCCTCTACCATCAACAGCCGACGTGACTCTTTGGTGGCGGAGGCTGAGTCTGCCTCTGGCATAGTACGGCTGTTCTCCCGAAGTAGGTCCTCACTGCATAGGCTGGTGATAGCAAAATAGAGCGCTGAGGCGTAAATCGGGCAGGGTATGACGATGGAAACTCCCTGTTGATTATCGAGCTGCCAGTGGTTGTTCCGCAGATCAAAATGCAGATAAATGACAGGCCCACGAGCCGAGGCCGGTGGTGAATTCGATTGCGGGTAATAGGGCAGTTCGCAGCCCTCAAGGATCTGGGTCACTTCGCTGGCTCGCGAGGTGGGAACGTCTTCGGGCATAATCACATAAAGCCCTTCAGGTAGTGGGTTTTCAATCTCGTAATGGGCGGGGATCATTGGGAAAGAGATTCTGACCCGTGAGCCAACCCCCGGCTGGCTGGCAATGCCCAGATGCCCGCCGATAAGATGGATATTCTTCTTCGCGACGAACAATCCTAGCCCGGTCCCTTTGGGGAGGAGGGCGTCGTTATCTGAGCGATGTTGTTTGCCCTGATAAAATGGCTCTGAAAGTCGTGCCAGCACCTTATCGGAAATACCGGTGCCGGTGTCCGTCACCTCAATGCTGAACATTCTTTTACTGTCAATTTGCACTAAGGCGCACTCAATTAAGACCATACCGCCACGGGTATGCTTAATGGCATTGTTGACGATATTATTCAGTGCCTGAGAGATGAGCGTGCCATCCATTAGATGGGGTAAAAAACACTGCTCCGACAGATAGCGAACATGAAGTGCGGTGTCGTGGGTCTCAGCAAAGCTGGTAAACAGTTTGACTGTGGTGTCACAGAGTTCAGTCAGTAAATGGGGGCGTGGCTTTTGTTGCACCGAACCGGCATTAATTTTGGCGTAATCCAGTGACAGATCGAGATTGTTCAGTAATTCCCGTGTGACGTGAACGACATTAGATAGCCTTTCCCGCTGAGGGTTAGACGATATTTTGAGTACCAACCCTTCACAGGCGGTCAGTATTCCAATCAGAGGCGTTCGTAATTCGTGAGCCAGTACCGACAGTTCCAAATTATTTTTTGAACCCAGTAGGCTAATTTCTTTTTTTAACCGTCGATAACGATAAAAAACAAAGAGCAACAAGGAGAGCAAGATAGCGCCCACAATATAGGCGTACCTCTCAAACTGGGTATTGTGCAAAAGTGACGCGTTGTCGCTAATAATCCACTTGGTGGTGAGTTCTGCTTGTTGTTTGTGAGAAATGGACGTGATGACTTTATTAATAATATCGATCAGGAGCTGATCTTCTGGTCGAGCGCCCATCACCAAGGATATTTTGGCATTATTGGGGTAGGAGACTTTTAACTGCCCCGGATAGATGACATTCATATAATAGAATGCCGTGGGGGAGAGGACGACAGCCGCTGCGGCGCGCCCATGTACCACCTCACCAATAGTCTCTTCGGGCGAATACGCTATTTTATAATCGACACCCGGATAGCGTTTTTCAAACCAATCAATCAACGATAAATAGTCGGTTATGGAGATGCGTCCTTCTGTACGCCCCTCCATGAAATCTTCTGGCGTATTGATATTACGTGAGGTTCTGCGCGTGACCGTGACCGGCCAAGTGGTAAAGATCGGCATACTGCTGACCAGCCCATTAGCCTCTGCGAATAAGGCCGAGGTGCTGGTGATAAGCGAGATATCACCGTTTTTCAGATTTTTAACGGATTCATTAGCATTACTACTGGAGGAGACTTGGAATTGTATTCCGGTAGCAGCGCTAATCAAATCAATATAATCACGTGTGAGTCCAATATGCTCCCCATTTTTATTTAATGCTTCGATAGGGAAGAACTTTGGAAAAACGCCATACTTAATAATAGGGTGAGTCTTTATATAATGTTGCTCTTCAGGTGTGAAGGCGATAGTTTTCGCCGCATAACCGGCTGCTGCCGGCAACAGCAGAAGAGCACATATAAGATAAATTTTATAAAGGTATTTCATGAGCATATTTAAAGAAATCAGCGTTTGAGGTGAGACCTAATTTTTTAAAGGCCCGTGTTTTGGTATTGGACACTGTTTTAAAGCTAATATTCAAACGTTCACTAATTTCTTTTTGACTCACACCATTCAGTAACATCCTCAGCACTTCGGTTTCACGCACGCTTAGAGCAGGGCGGGCATTCTGTTCTGAGGGTTGTGATAGTGCGGCCAACTCAATGGGGAAGAATTTCTTGCCACGATCAATATACGAAATAGCAAAAAAGAGTTCCTGAATGTCACTGTTCTTTTGCACAAATCCCCACGCACCGGCTTGCCAGGCAATACGTGCGACGGCCAAACTTTTATGGGCCGTATGTACGATGATTTTCAATTCAGGGCGCAATTGGAGAAGGTGCTTAATGAGCGCGGCACCATCCTGAGAATGTGACGGATCGACTTCGGTATCCAACGCCGTGAGTGAATAATCCAGTAATAGCATTTCGATATCATCGTTGCTTTTGAGTAACGCAATAAGCTCAGGGGCATTGCTGACACAACCCACCACATCAAGTGATAACTCACTGTAAATAACCTGACGCTGTGGCTCTTTATGGTGATAAGGAAACTTCGTCAAGATCTCCTTTAGTGCCAGTCGGCTAAAAGGTTCATCTTCAATTATTGCTATTTTTAACGTCTTGGTTCGTTCCATATAACCCTCGAGCAGGTGAGGTGTAAACGCTAACTGTCATTGACTATCAGTGTTAATTTTTCGTTTGGTTGATAGGTGAGCGGTGTTAGCTTATCACTCATCATAATGAGTTTTCCCTCTTTCTCGACTCTAACACTAACACTTAACTGATTAGGTAATGAGGATAACTCATTCTGTAACGGTAAGAGAAATGGAATCTTCCGGCTTTCCGTTTTAGTCAGAATAATATATTCACGGAAGGTGATTTCTTTCTCCCCCGCAATCTTATTCTGAGTCACCGATAAGGTGATGGTGGCATTTTCAGGTATTTTCCCATGAAAGTTCTGGATATTTCCCTGAAGATAATAATCTTTTTGGTTTTTGCTTAACTCAGTAAGATGGGTGCAACCCGATAAAACTAGTGCTATCAATATAATCAAATAGCGGAAGTGAAAATGTGTGGCGGTATAAACATATTTCATTACATTATCCTACAGTAAATACATACAAAAAAGAGCAACCCGCCGCGATAGCTAGCGTACACACGGTAATGGCGGTATCGATGATATTTCTCTTCTCTATCGCTTTATTCTGCGCTGGTTTAATTGACTCGCAATCATCTGGAAGGGCTTTCTTGGTTCCGGTATATAAAATACCAATTCTCGGTAACGTGGTAATCAAGCCTTCATCCAGACTTGCCTTCTTAAATGAACTGCGTAGTTGTCTGACAAGTTTATAATAACTACTCTCCGTCACAATAACGCCGCGTTTTTCCCAAATGGCGTACATCACCTCTCTTTTACTGCATGTTTGTGCCAACAACATTTTTAATAGGCAGGACTCACTTTCAGAGAGAGGGACAACATTATTCTCTCGCGTCAGAGTTCGCTTTAACGGGTTAAAAATCACGCCTTCACATAAAATAACGTTAGATGAAATGAAATCATTGTTGACCATAATATTTCCTTGGCTGCATAAGTTTGCTGAATTTATGGGCTACCTTATACATCCTAAATGTATGGTTCTCAACGGGGAGGCACTAAGTTAGTCTTATTATGGGCATTAAGCAGAGCACTCTCTATCAACATGGAGAGTCTTCCCTTCATAATTTGGGGAGTTTCCTTGTTATTGAGGTAACAGAGTTAAGTTGTAGGAGCAGAGGCTAATAGTAATGCCGTTTTACGGGAAAGGGCCGGGCCTGTATTGACTATTTTCATGATTTTATTCGCGTAATTATCGCGATAATGCGCTGTTTCTGAATGATAAGCCCCGACCGCCCGCCAGCTATAACCATGCTTATTAAACTTCTGACTCAGCAAATAAGCCCCTGCTTGGATATTGATACAGGGCTGCATCAGCATCTGCTCATGATCAATGATTCCCATTGATTTCAGAGAGCTAACATTAATCGTGTTAATCTGCATTAGACCATAATCATGGCTGCCATTCTTGTTAATATTAAGGGCGTCGGGTTGACCGCCAGACTCTTGATGAATAATCGCTTCGAGAATAATTTCTGGTACATTCCAGCGGATAGCCGCCTTGGATAAACAAGAGGCTTGGGCGATAATCGGGCTGAGAAATAAAATAGCAGATAGACAGTAAGTAATAGGTTTCATAGGTAAATAAGTTTAAATTTCATCTGAATCGTCTTCTTCATCATCTTCGCGAGGTGCTTGACCTATTTTGGCGAGAGACTCTTGATTCAATTGGTTAATAAGTATGCCGCTGGAAATATACATTGAATACGCGGGATTAAATTTTTCTTTCAGTAAATTTTGATCTTCCGGTTGCTCGGATGCTTTAAGTGTTTGCACCAACCCACTAATAAACTTCTCACGTTCTGTTGACGATAAACTTCTGAGTTTATTATTGAGCAGAGCGAAGAGCTTTCTCTTTTCTGGTGTGGTGCGCAAGCTTTCAATAAATTTATTGATATCAGACTGTTCCATTTCTGATATTTGCGGCTTATCCGTCGATTTATTTCGCTCTGTGACGGCGGTTTTCCCCGAGGTATTGGCCTGCCATGCTTCAGCGACACGAAGGTGAATATTGTTACTCTGACGAGCGGGTTCCGAGTTCGGGAGCGCGGCTGCCATTTTGAGTGTGGAGTGAAGTGTGGTGATGGTCATCGTGTTCTCCTGATTGGCTGAGTTGTTTGGAAAATTTGCGGTACATCTCTTTTCTGGCCTGCAAGATATTGCAGCGCGCAGAGAGGGTAAAAATGTGGGGCAGTGAACTTTGCGCCGCACTGTCTGGTGAAAAATGCAGGATTTCATTATCCACTTCCAGTGCCACACACTCTTCCGCGCCCGCGAGCACGGTAATGTGCTGTATCTCCGCCAGTGCTGGTTTGAGCTTTTTCAGCAACGCGGGGGGAAGATACATCTGGATCTGCGGCGATTCGGGATGCAGTCGAATAAAGTGGTCACTGACAATTTCATACAACCGGCTGTCACTGAAGACATCCGCCAATAGGGTCTGTAATTGGGCCTCACTGCGAGCCAACATCTGTTGATACTGGCTCTGGCTGGATTCCAACCCGTGCACGAGGTCCACTAACAGTTTTTGCAGCCCATGCTGATAGCCTTCTTGATAGGCAATACGTTGTATTTCCGCGACTTCTTGTTGTGCCGACTGGCAGATCTCGGCAGCTTGTTTTTTGGCTTGCTGGGTCAGGATTTTCTTAAAGCGGCTCGCTTTCATTGCCTGATGCTTAATGAGCACCTTCTCCTGCGCAGTTTGCCAGATATCCGGTTCAGGTCTCTCGGACATAATCGTAAGCTCCTTCTATCACATTCCAAGGGAGAGCATTTTTCACTGGAACATTCATTAATTGTCGGCTGGCGGAACTGAACATATAGCTGGCTCGCGTGGTATACACCTCGCCAAAGGGGGTCAGACTCGCCAATATTTGTACTGCTCCTGTCGCCAGCAGGGTTTGTGGCGATGATGGCTCCGCCTGTGGTTGTCGGAAATCGTCACTCAGGCGGTGATGAAGCCCGGCATATTTGGAGGTCTTCACCCACCAAGGGAGCGGCGATGGGTGTAACAGTATGCCCAATGCCCAAGCGACCTTGGGTAAGTCGGCCCAATGGTGAGCCATAAAATCCGGCAATATCAGCGTATTGGCATCCGGCATCGGGAGCTGAAACTGCATCAGCAAGCGCTGGTTATGGGCTTGTTGCCATATCGGCGGCAGGGCAAAATAGTCAATGCCGCTGTGCTCGACATGAAAATACCCCCCCGGGGCCAGCATAATCTTATGCTGGCCCCGGGTGTTAGAGTGACGGGCAGAGGCCATCATGGTTTTTGCTCTGTACTGTTCGGGAGCATCTCTTTCGCGTCATTAGCGCTAAGTTGCTGCTTGCGACGGCGAAGTAACAACAGCACACTGATACCCGCCGCCGCCAGAGTGGCCGCAAAGGACGCCAATAGCACCGGAGAAACAGGCGAGTTAGGCTCATTTCTCACCTGACGTTGCAATGGCGGGCGCTCTACCACCACCACCGAGACATTGTCATAGCTGGTTTCGGTAAAACTGTTGGTGAGGAATAATTTAATCTTATTCATCATCTGTTTGGGATCTTCATTGCCCGCATAGGTCACCAGACTCGAGACCTGCTGAAGTTGTTTGACCCGATTATTGCTATTCAGGGGATAACTGACATGCACTCTGGCATTCACCACGCCGGGAATGGTCAGCAGTGATTGTTGCAGGCGCTGCTCAATTAAAGAGAGTAGACGCGAACGCTCCGCCTGTGGTGAGGCAACCAGAGAATCCCCCGGAAACGCCTGAATAATCTCAACCGGATCTTTGGAGGGCAGGTTGTAGAGACGTAACAGATCCACCGCCGTCACAAAATCACTGCGCGCCACCTTAATAGAGCTACCGAGTTTACCGTTGTCCCTGCGAGTGCCCTCCACACCGTTCTCTTGTAACACCGCCAGAACTTCATTGCCCTGGCGCTGGCTCAGTTCAGTGAGCAGTGTTTGGTTATCACAACCACTCAGCAGCCCAAGAACCGCAATTATCAGAAATTTTGTTAGCCTATTCATCGTCTACTGGGCTTTTAAGACTGAGTCGATCGCAGAAGCACTTTTATGGGTTAGCGTGCTGATCATATTGATAGCGAGGCTATAATTACCCACTCGATTTTGTAAACTTAATAACTCAGCGGGGTTAGTCGGATCACCATTACTGGCCTGATTAATAATGGCGGCTTTTTCCTGACTTGCGGTCACACTGTAGCTGGCAAACAGGTTTCTTACCCGATCTTCTACCGGAGCAGTGGCCCCCATCGCGGGGAGGTTATTTTCCGCTACAGAGGTAGTGGCTGGCGTGAGATTAATAAACATTGAGATAAAATCCTTAATAATTACGCAACATGACAATGATGTAATATTGCGTAATGGTAATATCATTACATATTACGAATAATAGCTTGAGAGGTATCTTTAACTGACTTCATAATATTACTTTGTGCTTGTCGTGCCCCATTATAGTGACCATTAAGCGCCGAAATTTTTGCCAGTACAATCGGGTTGTCCATTTCATTGTTTTTATCTGAAAGGGCGGTCTTAAGTTCGTCTGCCAGTTCTTTAACACGGCCGTTGAGTAGTGCGCCGCTACGATACATCATCCCCCAGTTTGATGTTGATGTAGTATCAACGGTTTCATAAGTTGATGTTTCCCAATTACCATTTGCTTCTAGTCCAGGAATAGCCATAATTAATCCTTAATATTAAGTTGAGGTTTTAGAGTGACACTGGATTAAAATACCAGTGGTTATTACCTAGCAGAACATAGCCGTTAGCATTATTGACGAACGACTTGCCTGCCAGATGATTAGTGGTTAATGAAATAGAGAATTGAATGTGGCGTATTCCCCATTTTTTAGTGTACTCATCGGCAAAATCAATCGCCGAGAGGGTTTGTTTATCCGTCAGACTGGCATTAATAATAAAAATAGGGGTGCTATTTTTATTGACGACACGCCAAGGGACATTACTTTCGGTTAAACCTTGTTCCGCCTTGCTAAATAGCTCAGCTGATGAATAACTCTCTATTTGGTTTTTTGTGGAGCAGCCAATAAAGCTCAATAGCGTTTGCTGAATGTGCTTATTATCCAATTGAGGATAGTTGCCCTTTAGCCGACGAATCACCGGTTTGCAGGGGAGCGATAAATCCACTTTCAATAAGCCGGGTATGATTCCACTTAGCTGATTTTCGATCTCACTTTCCAGTGTGCTGATTTTTTTCACTACCACCGGTTCTTGGTAGTGCTCTCTCAGTAAACGCTGAGTGCTCCAATCCAGATCCCGCTGTGTGTTTACCAGCACCAAGCTTTGGCCATTGCCACTGGTAGTGACCGTTAATGGGGAGCTGCTCCCCTGAAGTAGCGTCTCCAGTGTTTTGACTTTCCGCGCTTCGCTATTGTAAGTGAGCACTTGCCAACCAGTAAGCCCTGCCAACAGCACCAACACCATACCCGCCAGAAACGCCGGATGAGGCATAAACTGTGAGGATGTGCGGTCGCGACGCTCTGTTTTTTCCATTGTTGCCACCTGCGGCGGAAGAGGCAAAACCTCCTCTGTATTCCACGGGGTGTTCAACATCTTAATCACCACCGGAAAGTGCTCAGCAAGCATCAATTCCTGAAAAATAACGGGCTGCTTCATCTCTGGGCAATCACCGCTCAGGGTAAGAGAGAGCACTTCAGTGCTCTCCTGATCCTGCGTTGGCACAGTCTCATCAGCAGTGATCGCCATCTCATAATGCCCCTGATCACTGGGCAGAAAATAGGTTGTCAATCCTTCGTCATTGGTTTCAGTCCGATAGGTTTGTTCCGGACCGATAATGATTCGGTGAGTGCCTACTTTGAGCATTAATTCATTACCGCTCAGAGGCCCACTGGCAATTTTCATTATGCAGACGCGGTTGTCTGTGTCCTTCATCATATTTTCTCGTTGTACCAAATTGGCGACAAGTAAAACGCAATAGGCTGTTTCTGTCAGCGGAATTGGGCTTAATTAATCTGACTCGTTACCTTATTTATCGCGGTACAGGCTATTCCGAGTAATTCCATTTAATACGCGGTGGTTATCAATCAACATTGTCCCCCTTAGATAACAGGTAGAGATTAAGGGTGATGATAGGACCATACGATAGTGTTAAGCCAGTGGCACAACAGGCCCACTGCTTATCCTTACAAGACCAACTCGTGTTGGCTATACCAGCGGATAAGTCAGGAGCACTGATGTTTTGCTCTGCTTATTCAGGCAGGAAGATAGTGATAACTAAACCGTCACTGTTTATTTGCGCCAATACAGATGAGATTGAGGGAAATAAGAGCCATTGGTTTTTGCACAGTATTCCCCTAGCGCATTTAATCGAGATTCTCGCCACAGTTGATTCCGCGATGGGGAAATCATTATTGCGTCAGCGGGGGAAAGACCCGATGGCGACGCCCCTATGGCCAGAGATTATCTCTATCGCGCCGACTGATTATTCGACCAGAGTATCAGTCAATAATATTGCCGTCGATATGATATTGCGTCATCAGGCGAAGTTTACTATTTGGTGCGAATTATTGCGGAAATATGAAGCCTACGGATTGATGTGCTTTTTATTATCCTCTTCAGAACAGAAAGAGAATATCAGCATCAATTATTTAAGCGGGCGTTATGGAGTGTCTACTGCCTATTTCAGGTATTTGTACAAACAGAGTTTTAACAATACCGCCAAGAAAAAGATGATGGGGGTCCGAATGGCCTCTGCCGTATTAAAACTGATCGAAAGTGAAGCTTCAATCCTTGATGTAGGGCTTGATGCTGGATATTGCTCCGCTTCACATTTTACCAATGATATTAAAAAAGAACTGGGGTTAACGCCTTCAGAAATAAGACGCCTGGAGGCGATTTTACATGAAATTTAATTGCAAGGGAGTGATCTACTTTTCACTCTTTATGCTGGCAGGCAATGTGGGTTATCTCAATGCCAATGTGGTGACGGCAGTTCCGGTTGATCAGGAAAGCCTCAATGACTCTTTTGTCGCCAGTAATATCAAGGTCGGTAAGCTGTTTGATGCGGTGGCCGAGCGGCTGAATAAGCCCATTATTCTCAGCAAATTGGCGGCAGAAAAAAAGGTGACTGGCAACTTTAATCTGGCGAACGCCGATGAAATGTTTAAAGCACTGGCTCGCCGTATCGCCTTGGTGTGGTACGACGATGGTGCGGGGATCTATGTGTATGACAACAGCGAAATGCGCAGTGTCATTGTCAACACTCAGGCGGCCGGCAGTACACAGGTGCTTAATTATATTCAGAAAACCGGGATCTACGATAAGCGCTTTCCGGTACGTACCCAAGGTGATAACCGTTTGCTGTTTGTCTCCGGCCCACCGCTGTACGTTGAGTTAATTAGCGCGGCGGCTGCCTATCTTGATGAGCGCATTAAGCAGGAGGATTTGGCTGGCGGTGAGGTGGCGGTGATCCCACTGAAAAACTCATCGGTGACGGATCGCACTTACACCCAGCGCGGACAAACCGTCACTATTCCAGGGATGCTCTCAGCACTGAATGGTCTATTTCAGGGGAATAACGGTGCAGCGGAAAGCAGCTTAACGATACAGCCTAAAGAGGGTGAGCCAAAGGCTATTGAGGCTGGATTTCCGGTGCCGCCATCAATCGAAGGGCTAAGTCACACGGCCAAGCCCGCTATGGCTTCTGGCCGCAACAGCCCATTCTCTTTGGTGGCATACCCCGACAGCAATAGTTTAGTGGTGAAAGGTAGCCCGGA
Source organism: Yersinia mollaretii ATCC 43969 (assembly GCF_013282725.1). Taxonomy (NCBI): domain Bacteria; kingdom Pseudomonadati; phylum Pseudomonadota; class Gammaproteobacteria; order Enterobacterales; family Yersiniaceae; genus Yersinia; species Yersinia mollaretii. The sequence goes on from NZ_CP054043.1 coordinate 1,648,238, forward strand.
GCAGATTCGCTATGTTCGCCAACTCGTCCACACCTTGGACAGTAGCCGCAGTCAGGTGGAGCTATCACTGTGGATTATCGATGTAGTGCGCAGCAAAGTGGACGATTTGGGTGTGCGTTGGGAGGCCGGAAGTATTGGTGTGGGTGGAGGAACTGTCACCTTTAACCGTAGCACCCTGACTGACAGCAGCATGTTTCTGGCCCAAATCGACGCCATTAGCAAAAGTGGCAATGCGCGTATCGTCTCTCGCCCAGTGATTCTGACACAGGAAAATGTCCCTGCCATGTTTGATAACAACACCAGCTTCTATACCCGGGTGGAAGGGGAGCGAGTGGCAACATTGGAGCAGGTAACTTATGGCACCATGATCAGCGTGCTACCGCGCCTCTCGGCAGGCAACAGTGTGGAGATGGAAGTCAATATTGAAGATGGCGGACTGAGCCGTGACAAGTCTGGCAAGGTAGCCGATGTCGAGGGATTACCACAAGTTAACCGCACTAATATCAATACGGTAGCGCGTGTGGGCCGGAACAACAGCTTGCTGATTGGTGGCTATACACGTGATCAGGTTGAAGACAGTGAGAGCCAGATTCCGCTTTTAGGTGACATTCCGCTGGTGGGGAACTTGTTTAAATACCGCGCGCACAACCAGCAGAAAATGATCCGCATTTTCTTGATTCAACCTCGTCTGCTTGATGAAAACGAAGCTTGGGATGGTCGTCAGTTCTCCGACAACGAACGTCTCACTCAGCATGATAGCCAGTTACATGGCACGGTTGAGTTTCTGAAAAAGTACACGAGTCAGCCATGGCAATAGGTCCGGTTGGTGGTAATAGCCGCTTCTTAGTGGGCCAGCGTGACAAAAGCGCCTCGTCGTCGGAGGCCAGTGATGATGCTGATGGTGTCGCACGCGGACAGGGTGTCATTGATAACAGCAGCGAATATGCATCGATGTCTATGTTAGCGGCGAGCCATATTCGCCGAGGCGGGGGCAAAGCGGACAACAAAGAGGAGTGGATGGGGTTCGCTGAACGTATTTTGGACGTTCAGGCGGATGAGAAAATCGTGGAGGTTGAGGGCTTACTCAACCGCCGTTTGATGAATCCACAACAGTTACGTGCCTTTTTGCTGCAATATTTTACCGACACCAGCGATTTACTGATGGCGCTGGCGGCGCTGATTCACCGGAGCCGTTTAAAGCGAAAGCAGATCGAGCATCTGGAAGAGCTGCGCGAAATGCTGGAGGCGGAAGACCTCAGTCGTAGCGCTCAGGCTGGGGTCAATATTGCTTTGGTGGCGAAAGCGTTCGCCCAAAGAATGCAGCAGTCCGCAGGCGACCTGAGAATGCTCTATCGTGAATTTCTCAGTTATGAGGGGCCGGTGGTCTATCTCTATGAGCAATGGGCGGAAGAGCAAGAGGCTCAAGAGCGCGAAAATATTATGCGCTATCTGGCCCGCGCGTTGGCTTGTGACCTACAGGTATTACCGCTGGGCAATGTCAATGTTAATGAATTTGGTCGCTTCTTTAATCGCATTCGAAACTTAAGGGAGATGCAGTCACTGGATGGAATATTCCGTCAGCGCTTTTTACATGCTGGATTTGCCTTTATTGGCCAAAATGGTGATAAAGCACTTAGCAAATTATTTACCAGTGGCATTCGTAATCAAGAGAGTTTTAACGACAGCTTACTGACCTTTATTTCACAACAGCTCAGTGTATTAAGCACTGATATGCGCGCGCGATTTTTACAGATTTTGATTATTGCTTTTTCTACGTTACCGACAGGGATTTTTTCTTCGTTGGAGGAACGCGAGCATTTCATTGACGAATTGAAGAAATATATGAGCCATCTTATGGAGCAGGAATTTATTTTGGCTCAAAGGGTGTCACCTGACGAAAAAGAGAATATGTCATGAATAAAATTGCCGGACTATTGTTAGATATTCGCAAACGTCCTGAATTAATGGTGCTAATCATCATGGTGATGGTGATTGCCATGCTGATTATCCCTTTGCCGACTTTTTTAGTCGACCTGCTAATTGGTTTGAATATCATGATATCCGTATTGATATTCTTGGGTTCATTTTATATTACACGGGTGCTGGATTTCAGATCGTTTCCTTCCATTTTATTAATTACCACCTTATTCCGTCTGGCACTCTCGATCAGTACCAGCCGTCTTATTTTGCTAGAGGCGGATGCTGGCGACATTATTGCCACCTTTGGGCAATTTGTGATTCAGGACAATCTGGTGGTAGGGATGGTGGTATTTGCCATCGTCACCATCGTGCAGTTTATTGTGATCACCAAAGGTTCTGAACGTATTGCCGAAGTGGCCGCCCGCTTCTCACTGGATGCCATGCCGGGTAAACAGATGAGCATTGATGCTGACCTGCGTGCTGGTGTGATCGATGAAGCGACAGTCAAAGAGAAACGTAATGATATGGAGAATGAGAGCCAGCTTTACGGCTCATTTGATGGCGCGATGAAGTTTATTAAAGGTGACGCCATCGCCGGGATTATCATTATTTTTGTTAACTTGATTGGCGGTATTTCTGTCGGTATGGCGCAGCAGGGCATGGATATGTCGAGTGCATTGAATACCTTCAGCTTGCTGACCATTGGTGATGGTCTGGTGGCGCAAATACCGGCACTGCTTATCTCCATCAGCGCCGGTTTCATTGTGACTCGCGTGGGCGGGAATGAAAAAAACCTCGGCGAGAATATTGTCTCTGAGCTGTTCGCCAAAGACTTTACCATCCTGATTACCGGCATCATTGTTTGTGCTATCGGCTTCCTACCCGGATTTCCGACCCTGATTTTCCTGCTGCTGTCCGGCTTAATGTTTGGGCTGTTGTGGTATCGCCTCCACCAGAAGCGCCAAGAGAAAAAACGACTCTCTGGCGAAGGGCAGAGTGAGGCTGAAGTTAGCCCTGATGTGGCGGAAGGTGAAACCCGACGGGAGAGCCAAGAGTCGGAGGATGAATATGTTCCGGAAACGCTGCCGATTATTATTTCTGTCAGCCAAGCCCACAAGGCGTTGCTGGAGGAGAACCATTTTCTCTCCCGCATCAAGAAAGATATTTTTGTGCGCTATGGTTACCGTATTCCTGATATTGCGATTAACTACTCTCCGATAGTTCCAGACAATAAAATCATTGTGCTGATTAATGAAGTACAGGCGGGTGAATATCATATCTGCTTTGGGGGCTTCCGCCTGCTGACGGTAAATGATGAGCTGGAATATCTTGGATTGGAGTTAATTCGTTTTAGTGATGAAAACCGAGTGGTCAGTACTTGGCTTGCTGGTCAATATAAGGATGAGATTCAACAGCTGGGCTTGGCCGTACGCGATGATATGCACGAAATGATCGACTGTATCGGAACACTGTTATTGCATCATATTAATGAATTCTTTGGCATCCAAGAAACCAAAAATTTACTCGACGATCTGGAAAGAAAATACCCTGAGTTATTAAAAGAGTGTTATCGCCACGCGACAGTACAAAAAATTACTGAAGTATTTCAGCGTCTACTGATGGAAAAAATATCCATCCGTAATATGAAACTGATTTTGGAAACACTGGTGCAGTGGGTGCCGAAAGAGAAAGACGGCATGATGTTGGTTGAATATGTCCGGGGCGCGATGGCGCGTTATATCTCTTCTCGTTTTGCGACTGATGGGCGTCTTAATGTCCTGATGCTCAATACCCAGTACGAAGATGCTATTCGTCAAGGTATCCGCCAAGCGTCTGGCGGTGGTTTCCTTAATCTTGATCCAGCAAAAACAGATGAGATTATTCAGGCATTTTCTCTGGCACTGGAAAATAGCTATTTCTCTGTCCGCGACATAAATGTACTTGTCCCCGTCGATATTCGACGCTTTGTGAAAAAAATCCTTGAAAGTCGTTTCCCTGAATTGGAGGTGCTCTCATTTAATGAGATCTCCGAAACAGTGAAAGTGAATGTTATTAAAACCGTGTAGGGAGAACCACCATGAAATACCGTTTTGTTGAAGCATTAAATACCTTTTTATCTACTGAAGGTCGTCAAGACTTAATTAACTCGCAGTTAGATTGTCATTCCACTATTCAGCTAGAGCTGAATGAATCACCGCCTATTAACGTGGATCTGGTGACGAATGATGTCATTTTGTGGAGCAATCTCTATGAATATCACGGCATCAATCTTGATGCGGTCAGTTATCCCTTATTAAGTGATCTGCTGGAATATACACCGCGCTGTTTTCAGGTGGGCCAACCAGCGCTGAATATTACCAATAACACCTTTGTCCTCTCTGCCGTGATGCATGAAGACGCAATGAGTGACCCACAGTTATTCTCCGCCAGTCTGGAAGAGTTTTACGAACGTAGCAGCCGCCTTATGACTCTGCTAACAGCCTAAATCATGAAAATTTTTGAAACCTGCGCGCACCCGTCGCGCATTCATGGTTGCCTTATCGAAGCCCCGCTGCATGGTGTTTTTATTGGTGAAATCTGTCTGATTGAGCGCGATTTGCGCCAGTCGGAAGTGATTGCCAAAGCCCAAGTGGTGGGTTTTCGCGGTGATCTCACCATCTTAAGTTTGATTGGGCGGGCGCAGGGGTTGACGCGTGAAGTGGTGATCCGCCCGACGGGTCAGCCGTTTGTGTTTGAGATGGGTGATCACTTGGCGGGCAAGATCTATAACGCGGCCGGAGAGGAGGTCGGCGTACTGAACAGTGAGGCCGTTTTAGCCGAGCCTTCATTCACTGTGCTGCGGCGGGTAGATAACCCACCCGTTGCTGTGGAACTGCGTCGCCCAGTCAGTGAGCCGCTGGTGACGGGGGTCAGAGCGATTGATGGTCTGCTCACCTGTGGTCAGGGGCAGCGCATGGGGATTTTTGCGGCGGCAGGGAGCGGTAAAACCTCCCTGATGAGCATGATTATGAATCATGCGGTGGCGGATATTTGTATCGTCGCACTCATTGGTGAACGTGGCCGTGAGGTGACCGAGTTTATCCATGAGTTGCAGGTATCACCGCGCAGCGCACAAACCATTTTGGTGTACGCCACCTCGGACAGCCCGGCAGTAGAGCGCTGCAATGCAGCCCTATTGGCGACGGCGATGGCGGAATATTTCCGTGATCAAGGGCGCGATGTTCTGCTGTTTGTTGACTCCATGACCCGCTATGCGCGCGCCTTGCGTGATGTCGCGCTGGCCGCAGGGGAACTTCCGGCCCGCCGTGGCTACCCCGCTTCTGTTTTCGAACAACTGCCATTACTGCTGGAGCGCCCCGGCGCGGTGCAGCATGGCTCCATCACCGCGTTTTATACCGTGCTGTTGGAGAGTGAAGAGGAGTCCGACCCTATTGGCGACGAGATTCGCTCCATTATCGATGGTCATATCTACCTCAGTGCCAAACTCGCCGGACGGGGTCACTACCCCGCGATTGATATTTTGCACAGCATCAGCCGTGTGTTCTCGAAGGTGAGTACCCCGGTGCATCGTCAGGCGGCGGCCAAAACACGAGATATGCTCGGGCGGCTCGATCAGATCCAGCTCTATCTCGATCTGGGTGAGTATCAGCGTGGCGAGAATGCGGACAATGACCATGCACTGGATAACCGAGAGGTGATTGAGGGCTTTTTACAGCAGTCGATGGATGAGACGGGGGATTTCGCCAGCACCCTCAATCAGCTCAGTGAGTTGACCGACTGATGGTCAAGAACCTGCTGAGCCTGACGGAGCGGCGGCTGGATCGGGCTAAACAAGAACAGCAGAAGTTGCTGCGCGCGATACAGACACTGAAACAGCAGCAGCAGGATGTATGGACGCGAATTCAGGTGATGGAAGCCCAGAGCGTCCTGTTTGACCAGTCTGCTGAGCTGACCCGAGAGGCTTTTTTTGAACGCCAGCGGCATAAGGCAGCCTTACTGGCTGAGATTGCCCGCCTGTTATATCAACAGGAAAACTTGCAGGCGGAACAGATAAAACTCGAGCAGGGGCAACAAGTTATACAGCAGCGGCTAAGAGACGCGAATAATCGGTGTGAGAAATTCCGAAGTTATCTAAAGCGGGAACGTAGCAGACTGCGGTTAAATTTGGAGCTTCAGCAACAGTACGAAATTGAGGAGTTATCCACCTATGGTGGCGATAAAACAAGCACCCACTAGCACCTCGCTTGATCTCAAGGGGGATGACTCGGCCCGGATCTCCTCGTCAGCGATACGACGGGGTGAGAGTGAGCAGAGAGTGAGTTCAGTGCGGGGGGAAGCGCAAAAAAAAGCAGCAGAGTTGTTGGATAAATTGTTGCTGGATAAAACCAAGCAACGCAAAAAACAGCAGGAGGAGCCGACAGTACCCACACTGTGGGTTCCCACAATGCCGATAAACAGCCTGCCGCTGAGTGCACCCGTGAAGCTGCATTTTGCGCAGCCGCTGGTTTCCGAGCAGGCACCCGCAGGTGAGGTTTTGGCTCCTATCTCTGAGGCAGCGGCAGAGCGACCACAGGCGGTAGAGGTAGCACCTACGAAATCCATCTCACTTGAGAAAAACATCACTCTAGCGAAACTCGGCAGTGAACAAGTGCCGACTCCGGTGGTGGACAAGAAGAGTAGTGTCGTGGTGGCTGACACCTTCACTCGGCCGAATGTGATCCCGCAGGAGAGCGGTGATCAGCAGCTTGCTGGCTTATCTCCAGTGGCGGGAGAGAACCCGGTGATGTTGAACACCTCTGTTCCCACTTTTTCCGCCGAGGGTGATAAAGCGGCGATGGCCCACACGCCACTCCCCACACCGGCCCCTGATATGCCGCGTGTCGTGACCCGAGATTCTCTGTTTAACACAGCAGAATCTGGGCGTGAATCAGCCTCTTCTGCGCCTTTTGCAGATAAAAAGGAGAACGCACAGGGTGATGAGCGGCCACAGGGGGTGGTCACACAACCCTCGACAACACCTGCTGCCACACTCAGTGATGCGGTCGAGATAAAAGCGCCTCCTCAGACCTTACCGGAGGGGATGGCTGCTGAGGGGATGATGGCGAAGGGGGAACCGATGACGGAGCATCGCACCCTGAGCTACACCTTTACCCAGTGGAAAAACAGCCCGATGGTGACCTTCGAATTGTCGGGGGCTGGGGAGCTGACCGCCCTGACCGCCAGTGCAGAAGTGCAACAGGCGCTACAAGAAAATCACTATTTGCTGGAGTCTGAAAACCCGCTGCACTTTCGTGATGACGAACAGGATAAAGAGCGTCGTGGTCGGCAGCAATCAGAGCAAGAGGATGAGGCATGACCCTGCTTAAAATCCGTCGGCTCAGTGCACTTCACATTCAGGTGATGCGCTGGCAACAGCGCTATCAACCGGACAACAGCACCATCACTCCCCAAACGGGGGAGCGCTATTTTCGACTGCAATTGTTGAGCGCCACTGAAAAAGTGTCGGCGCTCATCCCGGTTGAGCGTTGGTGTCATTTCTGTTGGCCGGAACTGAACAGTTGTGCTTGGCAGGGGCTGGATGAACCCAATCTCATCCGCATTTTTACGCAGCAAAACGACGGCGGGACTTTTTTCAGCGGCGCGTTTCGTGTGGAGAACATTGAGGTTGTGGAGGGCGGGGCGGTCAATTGGCCTTGGCTTACCGTCACAGAGCCAACACTGGGGACGGTGTTGTTAGCGTCACCTTTCAGCCAGCTTGAGGCGATGCCCGCCGAGCAGAAAGTCTGGCCGGATGTGACTCAACAGATCGATTGGGTGCTGGGCTACAGCCACATCAGCGCCCGACTATTACAGACGCTAGCGCTCCGCGATGTGCTCTGTATTCAACAATTGCAATTGCACTTAACTGTAACGGGTCGCGCAGTCGCCCGCTTTCAAAAACAGCAAGAGGGAGTATTCGTGGTGGAAGAGATGATTGATGATACGCCAGAGGCGGAAGAGACCCTGCCGAGGCTGGATGAGGTGCTGCCGGAGAACGTGCCACGCCCATTTGATGTGGCGGGTGTCACTGTGAAATTGACCTTTGTATTGGGTCACAGCGATATTCCGTTACAGGAGTTGGCGCATATCCAGCCGGGGGCGGTGTATGAGCTGGGCGCGGATAAAGATCGTGAAGTGAAAATCTATGCCAATAGCGTATCGCAATTGCTGGAGAGATTCCGTCAGGATAACAGCACCTTTGAAACCATGATTCAATTGCTGACCAAAATGACCGAAGATCTGCATCGTTATAATGCAGGCTATCTTCAATAATTAAATCGCGGTAATACCACAGAGTGCAGGGTGCTTTTTAAAAATAGCGCCATGCACTGTATTACACATTTTTTGGCTGTTTAAAATAAGGTGATAGCCATGAGTATGATTAGTACATCAAGTTCGACTCGCCCGGTACCCGCGCCTAGAACATCTTTATCCTCCAGTCATGGGGGATCTTCATTGGCTGGCGGGATCATTGGAATTTCCCCTTCCTCGGAAAATAGCCCCCTTCGTCAGGCGGAGTCGATAAGCGAAGGAAACGGCTACTGTTTCTCCCAAAATTCTGCTGGTGGCAAACCCTTGCCGGTGGTTGACGGAGAGAAGCATATTCGGCAACTCCACGATCATCTGAGTCAGGGAAAATCATCGGTTTGTGATTTGCCTGACTTTAGCAAGGTGATGAATCAGGGCAATGAGAGCTGCATTAGAGCCTCAAATATTCTGCATGGCACTAAAGCGGCTCTGGCACTATTTAGCATGTTGCCTGTGGATAAGAGAGATTCCGTGACCACTGAAGCGAAGAGCTTCTACAAAGATATGGCTAAGTTGTCGGAGGATTCAGGTTCCGCTAATAAGCAAAAAAAAGCAGAGCAGAAACTGAAGCAGTTTAATAAAGCCCTTTTAAAAGAATTGGGGTTAGACAATAAGAGCGCAGATAAACAGAGTAATTTAGAGCAACTGAGTACTGGTTATCTTAATGAATTTGTTTATTCGGATGTCATTGATAAGTTGTCTGGTGTTGTTACTCCAGAGCAGCTTGAGGTAATAAAAGGGAATCCCGAGAAGATAACAGAGGCTCTTTATCGTGACCTTAATGGCACGAACAACCTAATGACCGCCACGCCGAATCACGGTATTCAGTCACCTGCGATTTCGTCTGTTATTTCGCCTGTTTTTTCACCTGTTTTTAACAATAATTTGGGTAAATTAGCCCCTGCTCTTAACAAAATAGCAGATGTGCTAGAACGGGTTATTTCACTGGAGAATCGGTTGTTGCCTGGAGATACGAGTGTGGGGTCAGTTCGCCATGTGGAGAGCACCGAGGTGGGCACTCAGACGCCGGAGGCTCCACGTGAGATGGATCCCCCGACTTACGCTGAGGTAGTCGAACCGCTGCAATCAGAGAAAATCCAGCTTAAACCGACGGCTCCATTGATGGCTGCGCCGATGGTTCAAAAGACGCTGACGAGTGGGGATGACATTGATGCTACTTCAACACGACCTCCTGCGGCCCCGCAACCTGAAGCTTCCCCGAATATTGTGCTTAAGAAAACCACTTCTTCGCTCAATGCACAGGGAACCTTCTTTGGTGCGCAGGGGGGGGTCTTCCGAAATACAGTGATGCTGCCCCCGTTGCCTTGACCAATGGTGCAATTTCGGGTTCCAGCCAATCAACGAGTTACCGAAACAGTGATACGAACAGGGTGGTAGATCAATCTAAAATGGCTCCCCTTGCCGACACTAAGATAGAGGGATCGGCGCAGCCAGATAAAATGCAAGCTAAGCCGATGGCTCCATTGATGACTCAGTCTATGGCTCAAAAGACGCTGACGAGTGAGGATGACATTGATGGCGCTTCAACACCAACTCCTGCCGCCATACAAGCTGAAGCCCCCGCGATGACTCAGGCTAAGAAAGCCACTTATTCGCTCAATGCTCAGGGGAATTTAGTCGGGACGAAGGGCGCGCTTCCGTCATACAGAGAGGTTCCCAGAGTTGCCTTGACCAATGGCGCAATTTCGGGTTCTAGCCAGTCAACAAGTTACGCAAACAGTGATACCAATGGGCAACTTGCGGAGGCTCTAAAAAGTCGTGAAGAGCAGGGTGCAACAACAGCTAAGTCCGTGAACTCGGCTGGCACTCAATTTATGGGGCTGAATAGCGCTCAGAATCGCACTCCAATCAATTTTATACCCAAGAAAATGACAACCGAATATCGACTCAATGAGTCACTAAACAGCAAAGCAAATTAAGAGACCTGATCTATGACCGTAGAAAACCCACACCATAGCTGGCTACTGAGTGAGTTAGCGCAGATCCGCACTTATGCGTTTCAGGCACAAAATATTGATATGCAATCACGCCTGATTATCGATCTGCATCTTGATTCTCTCGAGATGCTGGAGCTGGTCTCCTCCGTGGAGAAACAGAGCCAACAGCCGCTGGAAGACACGATTTGGATGGCGTGGTATCGGGTACAAGATGTGCTGGATTACCTTGAAGCGGTCTGCCCAATGGAACAAGCCCTCTCTTAATGCTCATTGATTAAGGGGGGGCGCGAGACAAAACAGCCACGGAGGGCTGTTTTGTCTTGGTCGTCACTCAACATTGATCTGGCCGTTAATTCGCCGTCGGTGCGCTTCTGTTGCTCGCCACCGCCAGTGAGACGCCAGCCGCCCGCAGCCGCGTTAGTATACTGAATAATAAGGCGCTTTTGGTGTCGCTCACCATCCGTGGGCTGGGCACTAATCCGGTCACACTGAGCACAATACCGTCCGGGCTTAACTGGCTAAATTTCACCGAAGGTGCTGGTGTTGCGAGTATAGACTCGTGCTCTTCGTAGGCTTCGATCAGCAGTGTCCGCGCCAGTTCAACATCTAAATCGAGCGGGAAGGTCAGCGCGATAGTGACCACCCCTTGGGCATTGGCCATGGTGGCATTGCGCACATTCTGCGAAATCAATTGGGAGTTCGGCACGATCACGGTTGAGCGGTCACTGAGTTGGATTTCAGTGGCGCGAACATTGATGCGGCGAATATCCCCCTCCACCCCACTGATACTGATCAAATCGCCCACTTTAACCGGCCGCTCTGTCAGCAAAATAATCCCAGAAATAAAGTTCTTCACGATCTCCTGCAAACCAAAACCGATACCGACCGACAGCGCGCTGACAATCCAAGCTAACTTATTCCATTGGATACCGAGCACCGATAATGTCAGCAGAATCACCAGCACATAACCGATATTGCTGAATAGGGTGACCGCCGAGGTTTTAATGCCGTTATCCATCTGGGTTTTCGGCAGAAACTCATTATTGAGCCAGCGCCGCGCCGCTTTTAAGATATATAACCCGACCAGCAGGCAGATCGCGGCATTCAGTAAATTGGTGGGCACGATATTTAACTTTTCCAGCCCCTCGCCGCTGAGTAGCTCCATGGCTTTTTGCAGCAATGAAATCGGGGTGGTAGAGCCAAAGGTGCCGTTGAGCAGGGCGATGATCGCCAGCAATATCAGGAGCACTTTGCTGGTGGCGGATAATAACGTCGCGGCTTGTGCTAAATGGCGATCGTCAATATTCAGCGATTGCTTAATGGCTTTACCGGCGCTGCTGGTGGGGGAGAAGAGACTTTCCGCTGAATCAACGAACAAGTGGATCAGTAAATATAAGCAGGCCAGTACCAGACAACTCCAGACCAGTTTATAGCTTAAGAATTTTGCCAGCGCGATATAACCGACCAACAGTGACAATAATATGGCGATGGCGGTAATACCGATGGCGAAATGAATCAGCCCCGCCACTGTGGAGTAAGCTTCCGGTTTTTCACCATTGATGATCAGATTTCGGCGCACCCGATTAGCCCGTAACGGAATAATCGCGGCGGTAAGCGCCATTAACAGGGCCGAGATGCCATTACCAAAAATGGCTCCAGAGACGCTGATATTGATCATGTTATTCATCTGATCAATCGCGCCAAAAATCAGGATGCAACCGGCTAATAACGGTGGGAACAGCTTCAGCGAGACGGCGACTTCATCCGCAATGGCGGGTAAACGCCATGATGGGCGCTGGTTAGATAAAAATGCCCGCCCCAGACCCGCGACTAACGCCGAGAAGAACATCAACTGAACAAAAGCCAACGAGAAATCCATCACCACCTGTGATGCATCCGGCGTGCGAGTAAAGGCCCGCGCGAGGCACTGTGCCATGGTCACAGTAATCAGCACGGTTGATAGGGTGGTTGCCGACGCCATAAAGCTGCGGCGCAATGGGCCTTGCGGCAGGCATTTGGTACAGAACCAAGCGGTCAGGATGTCGAGGAACCTAAAGCCGAATGCGCCGAGCAACAGTGTCAGCAGCAGGTACATTGAGGTGCCGAAACGCCATTCTGGCTCCCAAGCGGCACTCCAGGCATCGCCCAGTTCTTGCATAAAATCTTTTAATCGTTGGTCGTCATCGTTATTCGGATTGACAATCGGCGCCCAGAAATTGGCCCCCAGAATGCTGCCGGAATTTAAGGCAATTTGCGATTTCAGTGCAGTGCGCCGTAACGAGGTAATCTGTGTGGTCAGGTTATCCGCATTGGTTTTAATCGCCAGAGCCTGCTCATTTTGCCCCTCCAACTGGACTTTTCGGGTATTGAGTGCCCGCCGCTGCTGGGCCACCACTGGGGTTTCGGCTAATGCGCCAGCCGCTGGCGGTGGGCCTAACACATCTAGCTGCGCTTGCAGTTGTTCCCGCTTGGGTTTCAGATCGGCGAGCAGAATATCGGCATCACGAACCAGTGCTAATGCGGTTTCATTCAACACACTGAGCTGATTGTCGGAGGCACTCACCGAGATGCTCTGCTTCAGCTTATCAAGCTGTTTTTGCAGGCTAATGAGCTGTACCGACACCGCCGGTTTGGCGGGTTCTTCACTGTTTTCAGTGGCAGAATCTGCGGCGGTTGCCGCAAAGGCTACCCCGGCTGTGGAGGTAAAAACCAGCGCCAGCAGCAGGCAAAGCAGTGGAGAATATTGACGCGAAACCACATAGCCCATCTTTTTCATAAAACCGATTAACCCGAAAGTGAGTGCCACGATTATCCCAATAATTGTATGTAGGCGCAGGGGATCGCCTATCTGGCGGCCATTGTGGCACATGCAACCTATTCCTGAATAATCTTACTCAGATAATTACATTCATAAATCAAATGATAAAGAGAATGATTATCATTGTAATTATCTGTTGTATTTAATAGATTGTCCGCTGCAATCAAGGACCCCACGATAGGTGGCGTACCAGCAACCCTATCTGTGATGCGGAAATAGCAACGGAGGCTAATCATTTTATAGACTTAATTCTCTGGGGAAGATAACGATGCTCTCGGCTTTCATCAAAAAGCGTTCTGCTGTTTTGTGTTCATTGGCGATATTTATTCCATTGGCGTCATTTGCCGACGATACGATAGAAGTGACCGCCAAAGCGGGCCACGAAGCCGATTTACCCACCTTGGGTTACACCGCCAAAACCACCAAAGGGGCCACTAAAACTGACCAGCCACTCATTCTGACGGCGCAGGCAGTTTCTGTGATTACTCGCCAGCAGATGGACGACCAAAATGTCGCCACAGTTAACCAAGCGCTGAATTATACGCCGGGCGTTTTTACTAACTTCTCTGGGGGCGCGAACCGCTATGACACCATTGCCCTGCGCGGTTTTCACGGCGGTGATGTCAACAATACCTTCCTTGATGGCCTGCGCTTACTCAGCGATGGCGGCAGCTATAATGTCTTGCAGGTGGACCCTTGGTTCCTTGAGCGTATTGATGTGATCAAAGGCCCCTCGTCGGCGTTGTATGGCCAGAGTATCCCCGGCGGCGTGGTGATGATGACATCCAAGCGCCCGCAATTTACCTCTGAAGGCCACTTCCGCCTCACTGGCGGCAATAACAATACTCAATCGGCGGCCTTTGATTATACCGACGCGATATCTGAACACTGGGCATTCCGCCTCACCGGGATTAGCCGCCACAGTGACACCATGTATGACCATCAGCGCGAAGAGCGCTATGCGATCGCGCCGTCACTGTTGTGGCAACCGAATGAAAATACCTCATTGTTGCTGCGGGCTAACTTGCAAAAAGATCCCTCAGGAGGCTCCCACAGCTCAGTTCCGGCGGATGGCAGCATCTATGGGCAGAAGCTGAGCCGTGGCTTCTTTGATGGCGAAAGTGACCGCAATGTCTTCAAGCGCTGGCAGCAGATCTATAGCTCGGAGTTCTCACATAAATTTGATGATGTCTGGTCATTCCGCCAGAACGCCAGCTACACCCATTCAAACACCCAGTTGGAGCAGGTTTATCAAGGCGGCTGGAATAGCGACCGCACACTGATGAATCGCTACTACTCCGGCGAGGACTCCTCACTCAATGCCTTTGCCGTTGATAACCAACTGGAAGCCGATTTTGCCACCGCCGCTGTTGACCATAAGGTGATGCTGGGCTTTGACTTCCAGAAGTTCAGCAATAACCTGCGTAGCGACAGTGCCTATGCCACCACACTGAACCCTTACACTGGGGTTTCTGGCGGCAGCACACTCTATCGCGACTATCTGCTGACCACCCCGGCATCAATACCGCCTACTTAAACCGCCGCTATGAACAGAGTGGGGTGTATTTGCAAGATGAGATGACGCTGGATAATTGGCACCTGAATTTATCTGGTCGTTATGACCGGATGAAAACAGAGAATATTGATAAAACGGCCAACAGCAGTGATGAGCGCACCGACAATCACGCCAGCGGGCGCGCCGCTTTGCTCTATAGCTTTGATAGCGGCATCTCGCCCTATGTCAGTTACAGTCAGGCCATCACGCCAAGTTTGTTCCCAGATGCACAGCAAAAACTGCTGAAGCCGATGACCAGCGAGCAGTATGAAGTGGGTATCAAGTACCAGCCGCCGGGCAGCACCTCACTCTACTCCGCCGCGTTATATGACCTGACACAAAATGATGTGGCGAATCGCGCAGTGCCCGCCACCTATTATGTGCCCGCCGGTAAAGTGAATTCACAAGGGCTGGAGTTGGAAGCCAGAAGCCAGATTAACGACCGTTTAAGTGTGATCGCGGGCTATACCTATAACCGCGTCAAATTCAAAGATGCCATTGATGGTAATGATGGCAATACGCCAGTATTAGCACCGTCAACCATGGCATCACTGTGGGCGCAGTATGATGCCGGATATGGCATCAATATCGGTGCCGGTATTCGCTACATTGGCAAGCAGTGGGCAGATGATGCCAATACCTTGCGTGTGCCCTCTTATACCTTGGGTGATGCCTCCGTTCGGGCGGATCTTGGGACTTGGGCGGCCTCGCTGAAAGGCGCATTTGTTCA
Organism: Yersinia mollaretii ATCC 43969; assembly: GCF_013282725.1. Classification (NCBI taxonomy): domain Bacteria; kingdom Pseudomonadati; phylum Pseudomonadota; class Gammaproteobacteria; order Enterobacterales; family Yersiniaceae; genus Yersinia; species Yersinia mollaretii. The sequence goes on from NZ_CP054043.1 coordinate 1,663,567, forward strand.
ATTGAATGTGAATAATATCGCCGATAAGAAATATATCGCCGCGTGTTACAACACCTCTTATTGCTACTGGGGGGCAGAGCGCTCAGTGCTGGCGACCGTGGGTTACGATTTCTGATAAAAAAATGGCGGGCTTCGGCAGGGTATTGCGCCGAAGCCCGCCCATTGAGCTTTATTCCCGTCATCTCATCTCAGCGCCAAAACGGGCGGCTGTAATCCCGCTTGATATCTTCCCGTGTTAAGCCGATATCTCTGAGTTGGTTTGAATTCAACCGTGCCATAGTATTGGCCGTTTTGCGCTGCTCATTCCATTGATTTAGATATCTGTATGCTTTCAGTGATAACCGAATAAAAATATTACGGCGTTTTTGGCTGGCTCTCACAACGGACGAGCAGCATTCATCTATTTGATCTTTAATTATATTATTCATTATTGACTCCCCGTCAGTTGGTGAGCCACTAGCATGAGACTTTGGCAAAAAACATTACAGATGCAAATCTGGACTATTATTTCCATACAGATATGAGATATATCATCTGAATGGCGTAAATTGATGCCATCTGTACTGGCTCTCAATCATTGATTAGGTGATCTCCATGACACGTTACCAACAACTGGCCGACATTCTGAGCCAACGGATTAAAGAAGGGCTGTATATCGCAGGGGAGCGGCTCCCTTCCGTCAGAGTGTTGAGTGACGAGCATGGGGTCAGCATCAGCACGGTGCAACAGGCTTATCGGCAACTGGAGGAGTGTCTGCTGATCGAGGCGCGGGCAAAATCAGGTTACTTCGTGCGTTGTAGCTCCAACCTGCCTTCGTTACCCGCGATATGCAGCCATGCGCAGCGGCCTGTCGAGATATCTCAGTGGGAAAATACACTGGCGTTTTTGACCCGAGGCGATCAGGAGAATGTGATTCATCTGGGGGTGGGTTCGCCGGACATCTCCGCGCCGGGGCTAAAAATACTCAGCCGCCTATTAAGCCGCATTAGCCTCCATCAGAGCGAGGAGGTGCTGGATTACGACAATATTTACGGCTCGCCGATTTTGCGTGAGCAGATTGCTCGGCTGATGCTGGACAGCGGCAATCATCAATCGGCAGAGAACATCATTATCACCTCGGGGTGTCATGGTGCGCTGGCGGTGGCATTGGGGTCAGTGTGTCAGCCGGGCGATATTGTGGCGGTGGACTCCCCCTGTTTTCACGGCGCGATGCAAACCCTAAAAGGGATGGGCATGAAGGTGATTGAGATCCCAACCGATCCTGTCTCGGGGATCAGTTTGGAGGCGTTGGAGATGGCGCTAGATCAATGGCCGATTAAGGCGGTTCAGCTCACGCCGACCTGCAATAATCCGCTGGGTTACAACATGCCCGATGAACGCAAAAAAGCCCTGCTGACCTTAGCGCAGCGTTATGACATCGCCATTATTGAAGACGATGTGTATGGTGCGCTGGCTTATCAATATCCGCGTCCACCGACGATCGCCTCATTTGATGATGATGGGCGGGTGTTACTGTGCAGCTCCTTCTCTAAGACGGTGGCCCCCGGCTTGCGCATTGGCTGGATTGCACCGGGGCGCTATTTAGAGAAAGCGCTGCATATGAAATATATTTCGGCCGGACGGGTAGCGACGTTGCCGCAATTGGCGATGGCGGAGTTTATCAAGCAAGGGCATTACATGCAGCATTTGCGCCGAATGCGTCGACAATATCAGCGAAACCGCGACATTATGACCAGTTGGGTGATGAAGTATTTCCCGCCGAGCACTTGCCTTAGCCGACCAGAGGGTAGCTTTATGTTATGGGTCGAGTTGTCGCACGGATTTGATAGCTTGCGCCTTAATCGTGTCTTATTACCGCTGGGAGTGCAGGTTGCTGCGGGGTCTATTAGCTCCGCGTCGGGGAAATACCGCAACTGTCTGCGGCTCAGTTTCAGCAAGCCGATGACCACAGAAATTGAGCGGGCGCTGCAAAAGGTGGGTAAGGCGATTTATGAATTATTGGCAGAGAACGAACCAAAGCAGGTATAGGCTGGTGAGGCTAATGACAAAGCGGCTGATAGCTCAGTGAGTGAAGGGTTTACCGCCCCTAGGGGTGCTCCGGTGGCTCACGCCACTACGACCCCAACGGCACGATTCCCCTTCATTTGACTTTGTCATCACTCTGAACCAACCCTAGGCTGATTTTAGTTTGATGCAGAAAACCACTCTGTTATTGGCGCAAATAGATCTGCGGCAGGGCCGTTTCTGGATGGCGCGAGATCCCTAAATCTGCCTGATACCAGCGGGTCAGCGTCTCAGCGTTGAGCACTTCCTCTGGTGTGCCACAGGCCACCAACTCCCCCTGCGCCAGCAATAGAATGCGATCAGCATATAACGCCGCCAGATTTAGATCGTGGAGCACACAACAGACCGCCAGCGGCTCTTGATTTGTCAGTTGGCGTAGCAAGCGCAGGGTGTGTTGCTGATGATAGAGATCCAGTGCGGATGTGGGTTCATCCAGAAATAGCCAGCGGGGGGCGGGTTCCGGTTGCCACAACTGTGCTAGCACTCGGGCCAATTGCACCCGTTGTTGCTCCCCGCCCGACAGCGCGCGGTAGTCGCGTTGAGTCAGTGACAGACAGTCGGTTTGCGCCATCACCTCTTGCAGCGCCTGATGATTTTGCGCCTTGCCATAAGGTGCGCGGCCCATCTGTATCACTTCGCTCACACTAAAGGGGAACGCCAGATCACTGTATTGGCGCATCACCGCACGGGTGCGGGCCAATGCTTGTGGCGGCCAGTAATTTAGGTTCTTGCCGAGCAACTGACACTCGCCGCCAGAGGGGGCAAGATAGCCAGTTAACAACCGCAATAGGGTGGATTTCCCCGCGCCATTCGGCCCGATAATCGCCACCATTTCACCACTGGCAATTTGCAGCGAGACGTCATTAATCAGCCGCTGCCCTTGCACATGGTAGGAGAGGTTGTGCGCCTCCAATAATGCGGTGGGTGTGGTTGTCATATTGTTAGCGCGAGTGATATCAACCACTGCGTTGCTCCCGCTGACGTAAAATCAGCCATAGAAAATAGGGGCCACCCAGCAGGCTGGTAATCAAGCCGACGGGCATTTCAGCGGGGGCGACCAGAGTTCGCGCCAAGGTATCCGCCGTCAGTAATAGGCAAGCTCCACCTAATGCGGCTCCGGGCAGCAACCAGCGGTGATCCGCTCCGATACGCATACGGATCAGATGCGGCACCACTAGCCCGATAAAACCGATAACCCCACTGACAGCCACCGCCGCACCGATCAGAATCGCGCTGAGGAGCAGCAAACGCAGTTTGGCTTGCCGCACATTAACCCCAAGGTAGTGCGCTTCTTCATCCCCAAGCTGTAACAGATTCAACTGCCGTGCCTGCATTAAACCCAGCACGCAAGCGGGCAGGATTAGTGATGCAGCGACCATCAGTGTTGACCACTGCGCCTGACCCAAACTGCCCATACTCCAGAGCGAGAACTGGCGTAGCTGTTGGTCATCGCTGATATAGGTCAACACACCGACAGCGGCACCGCACAAGGCATTGATGGCGATCCCCGCCAGCAGCAGGCGGGATAAATTGCCATGCCCCCAGCGGCTGAGGGTGAAGATAATGGCAGAAATGGCCAGACTGCCGATAAAGGCTCCGACCATGTGACTGTAAAGCGCCAGTAGCGGTGGCAAGCTGAACGGCATGATGATGATCAGCCCGACACACAGGGCAGCACCACTGCTGATACCCAGCAGACCGGGATCGGCCAGCGGGTTACGAAATAGCCCCTGCATGATAGCGCCAGAGACGGCCAGCGCACAGCCCACCACCACCGCTAACAGCACGCGGGGCAGGCGGATATTGAGCCAGATATGCCACATGGCATCATCTAATGACGCGTGCCACAAGGTGCGAAATGAGAGGGTCAATGCCCCCATATTGGCCGAACCGAGCGCTAAGACAATCAGGATCATCAGCAAGATGCTTAGCATCAGACGCGGATGGACACGACAATTCATTGTGCTTGTTCCATGCCTTTGCGTAGTTGCGCCAGCACTTGCGGTGTTTCCAGACCAAAGCCCAGTAACGCCATGTCATCAACGACCAACAAACGTTTGTGCTTACCGGCTGGCGTCAGTGCCATGCCGGGTAATTTCCAGATCCCCTCACTGCCACCCAATGCCCTCACACCATCACTGGTGATCAGCAGTAAGTCGGGGGCGCTGGCGATCACGCCCTCCTGAGAGAGCGGACGATAGCGACTGAAGCCCTGCATCGCATTGCTGCCACCGGCAGCACGGATCATGGCATCGGCTGCGGTATTTTGCCCTGCGGCCATCGGGGTTAGGCCGCCGTGGCTCATGACAAACAGCACTTTAACCGGCAGTGGCGTGCTGCTCACGGCGGCTAAACGTTGCTGATAGTCCTTAATCAGTTTTTGCCCTTGCTCTGGCTGATGCAGCGCCGTGGCGACCGCGCTAATTTTCGCCGCCACACTCTCTGGCGTTGTTTGTCCCGGAATGGTGACCACATTCACACCGCTGTCAGCCACCTGTTTCAGCACCAGTGAGGGCTGCGCCAGCTCGCTGACCAGCAGCAGGGTGGGCTTCATCGCCAGAATGCCTTCGGCATTGAGCATTCGCATGTAACCCACATCAGGCAGCTTCTGCACTGCCTGTGGTTGCAGACTGGTACTGTCACGGGCCACAATCTCACCACCGGCACCGAGTGCATAGGCGATTTCTGTTACATCACCACCAATGGTGACAATACGTTCTGCGGCCGACGTATTTGCCGCTAACGTATTTAGCGGCAGAATACAGGCGCTCAGCGACAGAATGAAAGGGAGTGACAGTAGCCTTAGTCTCATGCGGCGATATCCTTATTGATCAGGCGAGCAATCTGCTCACGCCATTGATTTTGTTCTGGTTGCCCTTCAGTGCGCTGGCCGTAAAGTTGGGCCAGTTGAGTGCCATCTTCAGCAAAAAGTTCCAGACTGGTGACAAAACCGTCTTTAGTTGGCTTGCGCGTGATCCAGCTTTCAGCAATGGCGCTTTCAATCAGGTGCAGTGTGAACCGCTTGTTGAATACGTTAATCCACTCTTGATGCGGGGTGACTTTCTCAATCAAACCGGTGAAGATTTGTACGCAGCCACGGTTGCCGACGAAAATCATGATTTCATTTTGGTCCTGCTGGGCAATGTTGAGCAGTTGGGTCAGTGAGCTGTTGTCAACGCGGTAAGCCAGATCATCGCCTACGGCGCGGAAGGCTTGTTGGCGGGTCAGGTTATTGCGCTTGAGCAACTGGAAGAACTGGTGCACATCAGTCATGGCGCGCCATTCGGCATCTATGGTGGCATCATCGGCGGTCGGTTCGGTCACTTCAGGTGCACTCAGGGGTTCTAACTGCAAGGCGGGGTTTTCAGCACTGACGAACTTCGCCAGCAGCGCTTCCCATGCTGGCATGTCAGTCTGTTCAGTGACATACACTTTGTGCAGCGCATCGCCTTGGTGGTCGAAGAACTGAATGCTGTGACGGACACCGTGACGGGTCTCTTCGGTTAGGGTGAATACACTGGCCCACTGATTGAGGAACAGACGCAAATCCAAATCGCGTGGGTTGAGGATTAAACCCGCATGACCATTCAGATGTTGATTCTCGTAACGGCCCATTTGCTCATGCACCGCATAGGTGTTGCGGGTGATGGCTTTTACTTCACCGACGGCTTCCAATGCGGCCAGCAGGGTGCGGGCATCGGCCTGTAAGCGCTTGGCGTCTTGTCCGACGCGGCTGTGTGTCAGTTCCGCTTCGGAAATACCCATTAACGTGGCTAAATCGCGTGCGTACTTGCCCGGATTATCTGCTTTGGCTTGTAAGTATTGCTCATATATTGATTGGCTCATTATAACTTCCTCATTCTATTGATTTTTTATATGCAGGTGGCTGCGTTAAAGCATAACCCAGCAGTGCTATTTATGGGTGTGCTGGGTTATTTTTAAGACTATTTTTTATCCCAATGAGTTACCACTGATAGCTCACGAAAAGTTTTGCATTGCGGCCATCCTGTGGCACACCTTGTGGCGCGTAATACTCTTTATCGAAGGCGTTACCCAACATCACGGTGGTGGTGACGCCTTTCAACTGCTCTTGGCCTTTATAGCTGACATAGAAATCATTGACGCCATAACCGGCTTGCGGTGAACCAGAGCTGGAAACACGGCTAGAGCGATCGGCAAATGTCCCAATCCAACCCACAGCAAAGCCGCTATTCGCCACAGGGACGTCGAGGGTACTGGTGACCGTATCTGGGTTGATGGTATCGAGCCATTCGTTGGTATTTTCGTTCTTACCACGGGTACGGTTATAGGCCAGACCTAAGTTAAACCATTGAGTCTGGTAGCTTAAAGTGGCATCCCAGCCCCAGATTTTTGCGCGATCGATATTCGTTGAGTAGGTAGAGCAGGTTTTGCAATACAGACCCCCCGGCCCGAAGCCAAAGTCCATGGTGACGCCAGTTGTGATGTAGTTTTTGGCTTTAGTATCGAAGTAACTGGTTTTGAATTGCAGTTCATCCTCTTCCATCATCAAGTCACTAAAACGCAAGCCAAAACCGTACTCTTGGGTTTCGTTGGTTTCTGGTTTCAGATTGGGATTCGGCACCCAGTTGTTGGTCAAGGTGTTACCGGCGATATTCATTGAGAAGTGTTTTGAGTCGTTGTACATCTCGCCCATGGTCGGGGCGCGGAACGCCTGCGCATAGGAACCAAACAGCATCAGCCAGTCGGTTGGCGTCACGCTGACGGCACCGCGTGATGACCATTTATCGGCATCAACATCGGCGTAGCCTTCGCTGCTACCCTTGTAGTTGTCATAGCGAGTCCCGGCCAAAATAGAAACCGGCAGGTCGCGCAGGGTGATCTCATCTTGCAGCCAGCCAGAGCCGAAACGGATATCCGCTTGCGGGAAACTCTCGGTCGCGCCGCCCGGCGTCTGCTCCTGTTTATAGGCTTCGGTGCCGTAAGTCAGCAAGTGTGAGGCAAAGCTGTCGGTGAACAGGCGGGTGCGGTTTTCCAACTTCCCACCTTTGGTGGTCTGCTCGCGCCCCTCTTCTGCGGTGCCTTGTGGCCGTGCATTGATCTCCACTTCGGAGTAGTAAACTTGCGCCGTGGCATTCAACCACTCTTGATCCAGTGGTTTGAGGTTGTACTTGAGTTGGACATCGCGCTGAATCGTCGTTCGATCGGTCATGACATTGCTGCTGGATGCCGCGCTGGTTTGCGGGTTCTTTGGCTCCAGCGCGCTGTTGTTGTAATAGCGCAGATTGGCGCTCAACGATTGAATTTGGTCAATGCGCCAAGTGCCTTTTGCCATCACATTGCTGATGGTTTCATCATTGGGCGCATTAAAACCGTCGCTCTGACGGATATTGCCGATATCACGCGTCCCAAAGGAGAGAATGCCATCGACATCATCAGTGCGGCCATAGGCACTGGCACCCAGACCAAAGCTGTGATCGCCGGTGGCGGCCGAGCTGTAAACCCGATAACCGCTGTTTTGGCCCGGTAACAACAGATCGGCAGCATCGACAGTTTCATAGGCGATAACCCCACCCAAGGCACCACTGCCGTACAGCAGCGCGGAGGGGCCACGCACCACTTCAACGCGTTTCACCAGCGCCGGATCAAGGAAAGTAGAGTTCAGGTGGCCGGTATCTGTCCCTTGGCGAACGCCATCGACTAGCGTCAGTACGCCGTTTTTGCCGTAGCCGCGCAGTGTCACATCCTGACCATTGACCCGCCCGCTGCCCGTCACCGTCAGCCCCGGGATGTTGCGCAGCATATCGGCGGCGCTGGTGGCGGTTTCGCTGGTTGGCGTGTTGGCTTCAACCACCGTGACCATCATCGGCGCTTCAAAACTGCTGCGCTCATTACCGGTCGCCGTCACCACCATGGTGTCGGTGCTGTGCTTTTTACTGCTGGTTTTCGCGGCAGTGGTTTGCGCTGTGGTGGTCTCCGCCGTTTGAGCGGTTGGGGTATCAGCGGCTTGTGCAGCGAAAGGCAAAGTGCAAGCGATTGCTAAACTGAGAGGGGACCAGCGGAAACGGTCGGAAGTGGAACGAGGCATGTCGGCAATTCTCCGTATTTTTTATGCAAATGTTGATATGCAAAAACAAATAGATAGATGCTGGCTGCCTTGATTTAACAATCTGGGTGGCTTGCATTACACCCTTCATCTTCGGTGCTCTCGCGGCACGGATGTCGGATATAGGGGATGTATATTATTTTGTGAGTATCAATTTTCCTGCTTTGGTCTGGCGCAGTTGGTAGCTTTCGCCCTGATGGACGATAAAGGCCACACCGTGCTCTCCCAGTAGTTGTTCGCTGGTGACAGACAGGGGCTTGCTTGCCGTCGGATACTGGACAGCAGGCTCGTCGTGCAACACTGGCGCTTTATTCAACTGTTTGTCCATATAATCAGCTAGGTAATGATAATCAGTATCAATATGATAATTATTATCAATCATAGAAGGATGTTACATCAAGAAATATTTATTGTTAATTGATTTTTAATTAGCGAGCTAATCCCGGCTCGACCAGAGCATAAATTGGGTGATATGTCGCCGCATCCTCGATCATCTGGCCTAAGTGCTGCGCGACATCCACCCGCGTGACCAACCCGTGGGCCTCGGTTTGCAGACAGATAGCTTTGCTCGTGGAGGGCTTTATGGTGTCTCCTCGGCGGTTTCAGTGGCGAGCTGTTGGGCCAATTGATGGAATGCGGCAAGACCGTCAGCGCGCAGTTGGCGATGCTCATCACGGCCGACATACACTTTCAGCATCACCTCACCTTGCTGATTGAAAAACTGGACCGATGCGGTTTCCATCCCCATAAATGGGCGCTCCAGCAGGGCGATCGCTTGACAGTTTTGCGCTCGTAGATGCCCACTGAGGCCCTGTTTTTCGCGCAGATTAAAATAGCCGTGACGATGAAAACCACTCGGCAGCGGGCCTTTGTGCTCCAAAATAATATCGGCGGTATGCACTAAGGTGGTGACATCGCCCCACTCGGTCATGCTGTCCCAGATGCGGTCAAATTGATCGGCATCGACTAATACCCGCTGCGGCAAGGCGCGTACCACCTCTAGTGGGCTAACCTGATAATCCTGCGCAATTTGCTCCAGCGTGCCATCAGGTTGTGTGGCAAGGAATTCCGCGAGTGGCAGTGATGATTTGCTCATGAGTGATTTTCCGTAGTGATAAGTGAAGGGATAAGCTGTTGCAGCGCCTGCATCATATTGCTGGCCCAAAAACGGCCGCTGTCGGTCAGTCGCAGACAGAAGGTATTATCTTTCAGCAGGTTGTGTTGGTGCCATTGCGCCACTAGGGGCATTAGGGGGTAGGGATTGGCAATCAGCTCGCTCAGATCCAAACGGCCCACTTCAATGCCACTCTGTAATTTGGCCCACCACGGATGCTCGCCGCTGGCTTGCGTCATCATCATCAGCGGTTTTTGTCCGCTATCGATTAATTGATAGTAGTTATCCAGACTGCGATGCTGCATATAGGCGTGCCCCTGCAAGGAGCCGCCCGCTCCGCTACCCAGCGCAAGGCAATCGGCCCCTTGCTTGATCAGCAGATTGTACAAATTGCGTTCACGGGTGGTGCGCGCCCAGTGACTGTTGCTCAGTTGATGCCAGCCCGCCTGCGCAAGGCTATCGGCACCGCTACAGTAAAAGTCGCACTGCTGCGCCAGTGTCGGCAACGCTATCCGGTTATTTTCCACCGATTTTGCCAGCGGTGTGGTCGGCAACAGATTAAGGGCATAGAGATCAACACCATCCAGTGGTAACTGGCGCACGATAGCCAAATCTTCCTGCCAGGTTTCAGGGGTTTGATGGGGTAAGCCGAACATCAGATCACAGACCACCGCCGCACGATCACGGGCGGCCAGATCCGTCAGAAAGCGGATCGCCTGATCGCGATCCGCCTTGCGCCCCATGCGCTGACGAATGCGGGTGTTAAACGTTTGGATACCGATGGAGAAACGATTCGCCCCCGCTTCTAAGCAGGCATCGATCCGCTCATCATCAAAATTAAAAATGCGCCCTTCAACGGTAATCTCACAATCCGGTGCCAGTGGTAAGGTTTGGCGTAACTCGCCGATAATGCGGTGCAACTGTTGTGCGGAGAGCGCGCTGGGTGTTCCCCCACCGAAGTAGATGGCATGAATCGGCCCCCCTTGCAGTAGCGGGCTGTGGGCCTCCATGCTCAGTTCGCGCAGCAGATAATCGGTATAGCGCGCTGTACTTTCGGGTTGCAGCGGGTTTTGGTAGAAGCCGCAGAAGGTACAGTGGGTGGCGCAGAAGGGAATGTGTAAGTAGAGCAAACGTTTATTGCGGGGAAGCGCCTTTTGTAGCAGTGATTGCCAGCTATCTTGGAGCGACTCCGCAGGAAGCGGTCGGCTGTCGCGCCACGGCATGGTCGCCCAGCGCTTGGGGAAAGGCAGCAGCCCCGGTTGTGCATGATAGGGAACGAGATCAATATTCATAATTAACCTGTTAAGCGATAGATACGAAATTAAATGATAATCATAATCATTCAATCAATAGCTAAGGTTAGATATATTGATCTAAGTCAGAAAAGAAGGGCAAAAAGTGTTCAAATAGAGTGAAATGGAGCAAAAGGCTAACACCGTGCGAGCGATATCAGCCCTGCCCGTGACTCAGGAGAGGTAGCGTTGGAACCACGCGATGGTGCGTTCCCAAGCCAGATCGGCGGCGGCCTTGTCATAGCGCGGGGTCGAATCGTTATGAAATCCGTGGTTTACGCCGGGGTAGATATAGGCTTCGTAGCGTGTGCCTGCGGCCTTCAGTGCGGCCTCATAAGCGGGCCAGCCCGCATTAATATTGGTATCTAGCTCGGCATAGTGCAGTAACAGTGGGGCTTTGATGCGGGGGACATCTTCCGGTTTCGGTTGTCGGCCATAAAAGGGCACGGCAGCGGCCAGTTCGGGGTAGGCGACCGCCGCCGCATTTGCCACCCCGCCACCATAGCAAAAGCCGGTGATGCCGACCTTGCCGGTGGTGCTTTCATGGGTGGTCAGAAATTCTATTGCGGCGAAGAAGTCATTCATCAGCTTGGTTGGGTCTACCTGCGCTTGTAATTCACGCCCTTTATCATCATTACCGGGATAGCCGCCCACAGAGCTAAGACCATCGGGAGCCAGCGCGATAAATCCCGCTTTCGCCACGCGGCGAGCCACATCCTCAATATAGGGATTTAGCCCTCGATTTTCGTGAACCACCACCACCGCAGGCAGCGGGCCAGTTGACTTGGCGGGGCGCACCAAATAGCCGCGCACTTCGCCGTGACCATTGGGTGAGGGGTAGGTGATATAGGTGGCGATGATATCGGGATCAGTGAATTCCACTTGCTGAGCCAGCGCATAGTTTGGGCTGAGTTGGCCGAGCAGCGCCACAGCGGTCAGGCCGCCGACGGTATACTTTGTCGCCAGCTCAAGGAACTGCCGCTTGGTCATCCTGCCGTGGGCATAATAGTCATAGAGTTCAAGCAGTTCAGGGGGGAAATCTTTCGCGGTGAGACGGGTCATCGGCATACTCCTTCCATCGTGGGTTAAATCATAACTGAATAGATAGCAGAGTGTCGGCTGATTGCTTTTTCACCGCTTACGGCTGTTTGGCAGCCCACCAAGAGAGTAGGCGCAAGCAGGAGGAGTAATAGTCCTCTTCCGGCAGTAAAGTGGTGGTCAATTGGCTCAGATTGCCCAAGGTCAGGTCACGTACCGCGAGCATACCCGGCGGCAGGGAGTACTCGGCGGTGGCTCCGGTCACGACATTCACCCAAGCGGGCGTTTCCAGCCGTGCGAATCCTTGCCAATAGCGAGTGAACGGTGTCAGGGCATTTTTATTATTTGCCCCCCAACTGAGATAGAGCGGAATACGCACCGCATCGAAACTAAAGCGGGCAGGCCAGCCATTGGCGGGGGTAAAGCTGCCGTCAGACTGTATTGCCACCCAATCGGTTGGGAGATTCACTTTCCCCAATTTCATCGTGGATAATTGTTTTATCGCGTCACTGTTCAGATCTTGCCATATTTTTAAATGGCTATATTGGTAGAATGCTTGCCATGCCGGGAATATATAATAAGAGGGGTTTACGACGACATAACTGGTGTGATTAAAGCTGCTCGCCCCCGGCAACATAATATGATAACCAGCAAAGTTAATCACCGTATGCTTAATCACCGCGCTCTGAATTTTATTAGATTGCGTGATGTAGTCGCTATTCTGCCATTTATCCCCAGCCAACAAGAGCGCCCAAGCAATAAGGACATCGCCATCCGTCGCGTTATTTTTGTCCGCGACTTTGACTTTGGCATTTGGCTCATATCGCCATGAGAATAACTCGGTATCCTTATTGTAGAGAGTTTTATTTGTCCAATTCAGTAATGAATCAAATGTCGGTTTATCATCATTCAATACGGCCAACAGCATACCAAAACCTTGCCCCTCGGTATGGCTAATATCGTGATTGCCGCTATCGACAATACGCCCGTCGGGCTTAAGAAAACGACTTTTGAATTGCTCCCAACCGGGGTCCTGTGCCTGTACAGCGGCCGAAAATAGTAGGCCAAATAAGACACAGGCGGTAAAAACAAAACGCGTTGTTTTCTTGATTAGCATGATTTTCCTTAAATACCGCTCTTGTAACGGAAGACCAGTGGGCCTTCGATGTCACTCTCTCGCCACTGGGCATTCACTTCAGGGTGCCCCCCTTGCTGACTCAACCACTCGCCATAAATCCCGGCTAAAAAGGTGGCGAAGGCAATTTTCCACTGTTTTTGTTCACCGGCATTATCCGTGTCGGGCCAAGCACAGTGGGTTAATCTTATCTCTTGTTCATTGGCATCAAGGCGCACAAATCCCCAGTGATAGCTGGCCCATAACTGATTAATGTTATCTTCCAGCTCCCCCACGGTGTGGCTGAGAGGCAATGGCTGCTGTTGTGCCAATTTAGCTCCCATGCTGTGAAGAAAAGCGCGGGCATCAGCATCTTCAGCATTGGCCTGAATGCCTAAGAATAGGACTTGTACCACATTTTGCCACCCTGATTGATGCTGGCGTTGGCGGTAATAATCCTGTTGTTCTGAAAGATAGTTATTCTCTTGCATGATTATTTCCCATCCAACAAGTATCTGAAATAGACTAAGGCAGTGGTTTCGGAGTAGTCACCAAAAGTATCGTAGCCAACTTGACCGCCGATCTGCATATTTTTCTGTAAGTTATAGCTGCCATCCGCTTTAAAGTTATAGCCGATACCATTTTTACTTTGCGCCGCATAATGGGATTCGGTGCTATAACCGTCGCGGACATATTGCTCAAGCTGTGCTTGTAGTTCTGGATTATTCGGGAAGTACTTACTCTCATCCTGAGAATAGGACTGATAACCCACGGCCCCGCCCAATTTATAATTCCAGTTGCCATAATGCTGGCTATATTCCACCGGGAAGGAGACGCTGACATAATCTTGTGGGCTGAAGTAACCCCCTTGCCCAAAGCTGAAGTAGCTGAGATTTTTGGAGAAATTCATATAGCTGATGTTGACGCCGGTTTTTAATTCGCGATCGTCATAGCGATAAGGGCGAATATAAGCGCCGACCGAGGAGGTAATAGAACCGTTGCTCGGAACATTATCACCCAAATAGTTGTAATAATTGACGCCCGCATAAAGGCCCGCATCGCCATCATCATAGCTGAGGTTTAAGCCACCGCCATTTTTGGTCACCGCCCCCCACTGTTTACCGCTGATTCTATCTGTGGAACCCACATAGGAGAGCAAGCTGTCGGTTACTGGGCGGCGCTCGGCGGTCATGGCTAACTTAGCAAATTGCCCCAGTTTAGGTGCCCACTGCACGCCACCAATCAGGGAGCTCATATCTTGCCCTAATGGGGTGGTGCCGATATCGGCTTTATAATCTTCGCCCGCCAGAGCTAATGCCAATTCGACGCCCGATTCCTGTTGGGAACCCGGAGAGTCAGCGGTGAAATCATTGGGGTTAAAGGTTTGGGCGGTGGTTCTATTGCTCTCAGCCAATTGTCTTGCAAGAATGCCAGCATTTTCATTATTGGTAGCATCAAGACAATCCTGTGCTACTGCCGGAGATCTACAAGCGGCTTCTCTTGCAGTTTGAAGCGGTATCAAGGCCGCTGTAGCGTCTGCCAACACTTTGCCCGATGCCGCCGCCGCAAGTGCCGATGCCTCACTGGCGTTTTTGACTTCCAACCCCTGCTGCAATGCCCCAGTACCAAAGCGGTTGCTACCAGTGCCCGAGGTGGAACCGGCATTCAGTGAGGTGGGGGTGACGGTAAAGCTCAGGCGCGAGGTATCAAAGGGCACGCCAGCGAAGGTCAGCGGCGCTTTTGCTTCGGTCAATTGACTTAGGCCAGACTCCCCATCACGGCTGCGAATACTGATATTGCCCTGTGCCCAACTGGCGGTTTTATCCTGCAAGCTGTCCATCATCTGATCGACTTGTTTCAGCGTGCTGTTTTGCGCCACGTTGGCGGTGGCGGCGAGATTATTAACCCCGCCCGCCACCACATTGCCCGTGGCATTTTGCCACGGCAACACCGCGCCATAGATGGAACCGGTACGCGCTTGGGTGCGAGTGGTTTGATTAATAAAGGGATTGTCGGTTAACTGTAAGCCAGCAATATTGGCTCCACTGACACTGTCCGCGCCCTCCAGCCCAATCATCTTCCCTTTGGCTGAGCGCAATAAGGCCAGCGCTTGCTCGTGATCCCCCTCGGCCTCCGCAACTCTGGCTGCCAGTAATAAGCGCTCTGGCGTTCTCGGCCCACGCATCCCCAACATGAGTTGCCGGGCGCTCTGGACATCACCTTTTGCCAGTGCCACGTTAACTGCGCCCACCCGCGCGCCTTCATTCGCCGGATCACGTTTTAATAAGTAGGCATACACTTTGCCCGCTTCATCATTCATTTTGCCGGATTGATAAAGTCGGCCCATCGCCAGCATTAGGTCAATATTTTGCGGATCACTTTGCAGCGCCACAATCAACTTGTCATAGGCTGCCGCATATTGGCCCTGTTCCCGTAACTCATCGGCCTGATTGATGGCACTTCCCATGCGTAACCGACTGATTTCAATCGGCGAACTGCTGCTCTGAATCGCGGGGTTACTCAGCAAAGCTTCCGCTTCTTGTGTCAGGCCAGATTGCGTCAGCACACCAATCTGTGCCGCGTAATCGCCCGCTTTGCCATGAATGCCGCTACTGATATTTTTACGCACTAAACTCACCGCCGTGCTGCTGTCACCAGCGGTCATCAAATCTTTAGCCAGATTGCCGACATCAGAGGGGGCCGATGGCGGATTTTGTGCCAGCCCGCGCAAAATGACGGCAGCACTCGCCGAGTCGCCATTCGCCAGATAGGCTTCTGCGCTGGCCATTTTTTGATTAAATTCGACGCGCTCACTTAGCGCTCTAATCTCTTTAGTTTGGCGAGCCGGAGGGATCTGATTCAATAGGGCATTGCTGGTGGCCCAATCCTTATTTTCGGCCGCAAACAGGGCCGCCGCAAACACATTATCTGCTGGCGCACCCGGCGCTGAAGCTTCTGCCATCAGACTTTGCGCTTGAGCCGCATTGCCCTGTTGTTGCAGGATTCTGGCCATATCCAGACGCACCCAGATATTGGCGGGCTGTTTCGCCAGCGCTTGTTGCAGCAAGTTTAATGCGGCTTGTGGATCATTGCGCTGCAAGGCCAATGCCGCTTCACGGCGGATAGGTTCCACATTAATCCCGGCTGGCGCGGCGGCAGGTCTGAGGTTGCTCGGCACTGTTTGCAGAACTTGCTGCGCTTCAGCCCCCTGTTTTTGTTGCTGCAACACATAATAGAGACCCAGCTTGGCATCGTTATTTTGCGGCTGTTGCGCCAGTAGGTTGCGATATGCTTGCTCGGTGGCGCTTAAATCGCCTTTACGCCGCAACAGATCGGCCCGGAATAGCGCCACTGCCGTGCCTTTATCACCGGTGGCTTGCGCCAGTGGGGCGCTCAAGGCCAACGCGCTATCAATATTCCCGCTGGCGAGGGCTTTCTTGGCTTTATCCAGCTCGCCATAGAAATGCGCATCCTGTGCTTGGGCGGCCAATTGTGCGCTGTTTGCGCCACCTTGTTTCGCCGCCTGATTCAGATAATTTTCAGCATTGGCAAAATCACCGCTGCGTAAAGCAATAAACCCTAAGCCGGCTAATGCATCACCATCATTAGGGTTGATCGCCAGTACTGACTCAAATTGACTTTTTGCACTGACTAAATCGCCGCTATTGAGCTGGCTGTAACCTTGGCCTTTAGCGGCTCCACCAATATTTTTGTTATAATAATCAGCCACAACCTGATCATCAGGATGGCGCTGTTGATAAGCCTGATACAGCCCCTCATCGGCGGGCTGTGGTGTTATCCAGAGCAGCGTCTGCCGGAGAGCGGCATCAGCCTCACGATTATTTGCTGCCATACTATTGAGTATGGCAATACCATCGCGGCGTGTGGTTTGTTGGTAAGTCAGTGCCTTACCCAGTGCCACGCGGGCAGCAGTATCATTAGGGAGTTGTGCCACCCGCTGCTGTAATTCCGCGATAGCCGTTGGCAATGTGGCGGCATCACCCGCCATCGTTAAATAATATTCTACGGCCAAATTATCCAGCGGCTTATTACCGTTAAATAAATTCTGATAGCTCTCAAGCGCCTTGGGAATATTGCCCTGACTGGCGAACTGACGTGCCGCCGCCAATTGGCTTGGTGAAATGGACTGCATGACTTTGGCATTATCCAGTGACTGCAAACGTGGATCTTGCGGGGAGGCGGCGGTCAATTTTTTACGCCACTCGAGTGCTTGTTCTTTATCCCCTTTCTCTGAGGCGTAAAGTGACATCAAATAGAGCGCATCGACATTGTTAGGGTCGACCATCAAGATCTTCTGCAATGCATTTTCAGCCAGATCGTTATGCGCTTTCTCATGCCAATAGGCGGCCTGATCTAACAGCGCTTTTACCGCTGGTGTATTCTCCGCCGCTTGTACTAAAGCAGGAAGTGCAGCAAATCCGATCATCCCTGAGAGGTACAAGGCATTCATCACGGATGACTTTAGTTTACTTGACTTCATATCGCCCCCTGCTCGCAATAGTAAGGCCACGCCATCAACAATTTTATTATCATTTTTCAGGATCTTTACCCAAGCGTAATGCAGCACGGCGTTTTAATAGGCCATACATACTCAAACCAATAATGACGGAAATTAGCAGGGCGAGGAGTGCCAGAATTATAATATGCTGGCTGGCATACCAAACAATCATTTGATACCAAGGTAATTCCCCCCGAGGGAACTGCTCCCCGACGCTAAAACTGCGCACCCCATTTTCATTGGTAATAATGGCTAAATCACCCCGGACCCCAGCATTAACGGTGGATGATTTCAAATCGCCATGAATATTGGCTAATTGGTCATCACCCGTGGCGGTTGCCATTACCACGACTTTCTGTGGATTCCAGCTAGAGCGGAAACTCAGGAAACCCCGCCAATTATCAGTGGAGGAGAGGTAGCGGTCGGCTTCAACTTGCTGACGGAACCAAAAGCCGGTGAGGTAATCCATGACTTTTTCCACGGCTGACGGCTCTTTTACCGACAACGCTCCATTATCCAGACTGAATGATGTTCCGGTTAATAACGTCTGGGCGAAATTAGCCTTATCTAGCACCGAGACCACCAAAATATCATTTTCGGTAAAGAGCGGATCGCTGGAGGCATTATCTGGCACGCCCAGCTTGACGTTGACATGGATAATGGGTTTACCGGTTGAATTACCTGCGCGGGCAGCCAAATCCAGTAAAGTACGCACTTCAGTTTTACTCGGTTTTTCCGGCAATATAATTAAGGTTTGCGAGAAATCAGCCAAGCGGGTGAAAGGGAAGGATGCGCCGACAAAATATGAGAGATTCGGTAACAAGGTAAAGTGATGGGTGTGGCTCAAATCGATATAAGAATCTGGTTCAATTCGGCTTTTAATATTGTTGTTATTTAATAAATTGCACGGGGTGCCCGCTTTCGGGTTAATTGCGAAATAGAACTCCAGTTGGTTATCGCCATAAATCAAATAAGGGGATAGCCGTAGAGTGTAACTCTCCTGACGGGTATCACCGCCTACTGCCCGCCACAAGGATTCAACCAGCCCCTTCTTATTGACCGGCAAGTTATACAAAAACGTATCGTTAATAGACACGTTAAGCTGGGAGGTATTCTCATCAATCCAATTTTCAATGGGGAAGCGGTAGCCAATATGGATTGGAATGGTTTCGCCATCCCACATAAAGAGATCGGGTGCTGCGCGGAAACCCACACGAATGCCATCATGGTATATGCCATTGGCGGTCAGATCGTCGAGGCTGGGCACTAATGATTTCAGTAATACCGGATGTTCCGTATTAATCCAGCGTGGGGCGTCATAGGCTAGACTTTTCGGAATAGATTGCGGTTTAACATCCAGACTACTGACATCCTGTGGGAGTGCCGCTGATGTTAAACGCCATACAGCCTGTCGTAACTCTTCATCATTACGGCCAATGACCAAGAGTAATTTAGCCACCGGATTTTGCGGGTTATCAATTAATTGCAGACTCGGACCATTGCTGGGCGGCAAGACCAAATCCCCAATATGCTCGCCCGGCTTGCCA
The DNA here is from genome assembly GCF_013282725.1 of Yersinia mollaretii ATCC 43969. NCBI lineage: Bacteria > Pseudomonadati > Pseudomonadota > Gammaproteobacteria > Enterobacterales > Yersiniaceae > Yersinia > Yersinia mollaretii. The sequence goes on from NZ_CP054043.1 coordinate 1,682,340, forward strand.
AATAGAATCCCATTCCCCTCAGGTAATGAATCAAATTGCACTGGGAAATCAATATCACGGTAATTGGCTTGATAACCAAACCAAGAGGCAACCCCTGCTGCAGCGGCAATCACATCAGCACGGATATTGGCTGGGAATGCCATCACCACTTTGGTCTCTTTCATCTGCATGATGTCAAAGAAGGGGCGGGGGAATATCCCCAGATTCTTACCAAGATTAAGTTGCTGCCCCTCTAAATGAATACTGGAGGTCGGTAAAATACTTACCCAGAACTTATTCAATTGGTCGGTTTCGCACTGCAACGCACTGTTGTCGCCAGTAATGCTCATGCTCAAATTATTCGTAGCAACCACCATCGCGGCGGGAACATCAACTTGATATATCGCGCTTTTATCGCTTGTTTGATTCAGTGGTATCGCACCTAAAGGTTGCCCGTTTAGCATTAACTGCAAACTGTAATTTTTGCTCGCTAATTCCGGCGATATTTTGAGTGCTAGTGATAACTTGGCGTTAGTAATCACCAAGTCATTTGGCAAAGTGAAAACAATACCGGATTGCAACTGACCCCCACTTAATAGCAGCCCGTTGGGTTGCCCCATATCCTTCACGGTAATATTGGTATTCACGATGGCATTATATGAAACCGGGCGCGTCACCAGAGTGGCATGATCCGTATTTGGCGCGATCGGCACTTCGGGTAATAGGCGATCTTCCGGTGCACTCACGGCCGCAGGATAATTCTCTGACGGAGGCACCCTCTCCTCTGAAACTGGGCTATCACTTTGTGGACGAGGTAATAAAGGGAAATCACCTTCAGTTGCCGCATCTGAAGTTTGTTGTTCTTGTCCTGCCCCCGAATGTGTGTCGGCAGCCAACCCACTGACAGGAATAAAAATCAGAGAATAAGAGGCCATCACAGTGGCAAACCAAACTGACGGCAATAGTTTGCTCAATGTTACCTTCATGCCTCATTTCCTTTTTCCAGCAGAACACGATTTTTCTTCTTGGCCCGGCGCTCTTTCCAAGGCAAATAAAAGAGTTCGAATGCGCAACGGGCAATACTACCCAATGAATGTAATGGCCGATCTTGAGGATGGGGATCAGTAATCCATGCATCAGCCCGCGCCAATACAATACGAACTAGCTCGCGGCGCTTATCCAACGGGATCTCACCAAACATCAAACGGACAGCCTCTGGCTCCACGTTAATCAACTTAACGGGCAGGCTGACGGCACCTCGGTGTAATAGTAATTCCACCTCTTCGATTCCTTCCGTCGGGTAATTATCTTTGGTAATTGCCAAACGAACGCCACCCATTGAAAGGTCGAGAGTGTGAGTACGCAGTGATATTCCATTGTCATAATGAATAATGGCGGGAACTTGAACATCAATCCGGATCGTTTTACGTGTCTGCCGCGTCTCTCTCGCGACAGAAATAGCAGCCAGTAAGATGATAACGCTGAAAGTGGCCCACGCCACGTTGAGTGCAATAACATTAGGATTAACGCCAAAGTAATCTGGCATTGCGACCCTAATTAAGCCCCATACAATACCCAGAAACATCAGAACGACCGCAATAATATGTGGGCGGACGATATTAAAATCGAAAAAGCTTTTATCGAGGAGATCGCCTTTATCTGTAACGTTAAATTTGCCACGTTTAGGTGAAATCATCGTGACAATGGTTGGAATAACCAAATGGAATGCCATCACCGTTTCGTAAACCTCACCCCAGAAGGAGTAGCGGAAACGGCCGTTACTGCGAGAGTTGATGGCAAGAGACATAATTAAGTGAGGCAGAACGTAAGCGAATATCAACTCTGCTGACGAGGCAATAATGCTCTGGTTAAAGAGCAGATAGCCGAGTGGGGCGAGTAAAAATATGACCCGTGGCAAACCAAATTGGTAATAGATCATGGCGTTGAGGTAGCACAATCTCTGAGGAAGAGAGAGTCCGCGACCTAGCAGGGGATTATCAACCCGGAAAATTTGTGTCATCCCCCGCGCCCAACGAGTTCGTTGGATGACATGCAGTGCTAGACGCTCAGTGGCTAAACCGGCGGCCAATGGGATAGCAATAAAAGCAGAGTTCCAGCCTAAACGCTGTAATTTCAAGGCAGTATGTGAATCTTCAGTCACCGTTTCTACCGCAAAACCGCCAATTTCATCCAAGGCACTGCGGCGAATGACCGCGCACGAGCCACAGAAAAATGCGGCATTCCAGTTATCATTTCCTTGCTGAATAGGGCCATAGAAGAGTGCGCCCTCGTTAGGCACATTACGACCCGTTGATAAATTACGCTCAAATGGATCGGGAGAATAAAAGTAGTGCGGTGTTTGTATCAGCGCGAGGCGTTTGTCAGCCAGAAAACTGCCTACTGTTGCTTGCAAAAAGCCTCGCGTGGCAACATGGTCGCAGTCGAAAACACAGATTAACTCACCGTGGGTAATTTTCATCGCATGATTAAGATTACCTGCTTTGGCATGGCGGTTATCATTACGCGTGATATAACCGACCCCAACATCCGCCGCAAATACGGCGAACTCAGTGCGTTTCCCATCATCCAAGACATATATTTTTAATTTTTCTTTCGGATAATCAATGCACTGAGCTGCAAGAATAGTGTCTCGGACCACATCAAGACTTTCATTATAGGTTGGGATATAAACATCAACGGTTGGCCATAAACTCGTATCTTCGGGAAGGGGTTCAATTGATCTTTTGAGTGGCCAGATTGTCTGCAAATAGCTAAGTGAGAGGATCACCCAAATATAGAGTTCAGCCGTGTAAAGCAGAATACCCAATATGGTTTCGGTCACTGAGCCAAAATGAAGGGTCTCAGTCGTCCGCCAATAGATATATCGAGATGACATCAAGAATGACAATACAGTCATCACAATGGTGACTTTCCTGCTTTTGCTTAAGCCAAGCAAAAAGAAAGCTGCAATGCTGAATATCCCAAAGATATACTGTTTATTACTGTCCATCGGAGTAACGATAACCAATATAGCAATCGGGAATAACAGTAATAACAGAAGATAAAAATGAATTTTCTTCATATTGAATTCAACCGCTAATTGTATAAGTCATGTTTAGGTGTCGAGTAAACTTCACCCCCACCGATTGTTATTCCCAAAATGGCAGCAATTTTTTTGCTAATAAGCTCAATATCAAATGCTGCCGCTGACACGGGACTGAAATCAATAATAGAACGTTGAGAAGCATTGGCTTCCGGGACACACTCATCCCGATGGATCATCCCTAATAACTTATCGCCCAAGCGCTGCTCAAAAAATTGCGATACATCATGGTTAATTTGGCGACGATTATCACTTTGGTTAACCACAAAATAGGTGCCTACTTTATTATCTAGCGGTGCGCCAATGAGTTTGCCTTTCTCCACCTGAGGTAGCAGCGATAAAGAGGCGGTGTCGGCTAGCATCACAACCAAATGCATATCGGCAATGCCCTGCATGGCTTTTAATGCTGGGCTGGGTCCCGGCGGAAAATCTGCAATGACCACTAATCCGGGATAATTCAAAACTGAATGCAACCCGCGTTGTAAAAAATGCGGGTCAGAAATTAATTCGTGTTCAAACGCCAGCCGCTTAGCTTCGTCAACATCACCATAAGGCAACACAAAAGTATTGGTGCCAGCCTTAAGAATAAATTGGCTCCAGTCGGAGGCATGGTCTGATTCAGAGACATAACCGCGCTCATCTGATAACGGCACACCAAAATGCAGGCGCAGCGCATTTTGTACATCAAAATCAATGACTAAAACTTTGCTACCACTGCGAGCCAGTGAGTGTGCCAAATTGGCGGCAAAAGTTGTTTTACCTACACCACCTTTCGGTGAACATATACAAACTAACGGCATAAGGCGATGCTCTCTAGCAGAGATTGTAAAGGAATATCCCGTGAGGACTCGGCAAAATCAGCCTGATGCGGTTGAGGCCATTTTGGCGAGAAAATATGTTTAAATTCAGTCTTATGATCTGAATCTAACTTATCAGATGATGAGGATAAAATTCGGGTAGCTGGTTTTGATTCAGCCATAGGCTGAATGACGGTTGAATGCCCAGAATGTGACTCAGGCGCTGGTGTGATCGGCGCAGGGAAAAGCGACTGCATGATGGCAGGGCGCGCGGTTGTTCTGGGATTCTGTAACACGTCATTATTGACCGACCGCGATCCACTCATCTTTTGTAGCGCGTCAGGTTCGGCAAACTCAGAGGCTGAAATAGGCTGAGGTGTCGGTTGTGTTGTCCGACCATTTTCTAGCAGTGAATTGTTCTCTTGCGATGACATCTGTTTTATTAATGCCCATGCAGATCCACTTTTTTGGCTTTCACTCTCAGATATTTCTTTATAATTAATGTCTTGCATATCTATTTTATCTTTAAACTGCTTAATATCATCATATTTATTCATCAGTACGCACCACTTTTGATACAAGACGTTTAAAATAAGTTAGGCCATAGCCTATTTTTCTGAGGTTTGCCTAGTAAAAATCTCATACAAACAATAATAGTTCCATAGCTTTATGATTATAATCTGATTAATACACTGTAATGCCATAAATATAGGGCGATATCACAAATTTTTTAGCATAACGTCAGATAAACTGGATTAACATTTTTTTCGGCGGATCGTGGTTTTTCTGCTCGCGATGCACAGTGGCGGTGCTAGTCGGCATAGGCATCAGAAAGCAAAAAACCAGCGGTTAGGCTGGTTTAAGGTTATTGGCAAAGTGCCAGCGGCAGAGTTGAACGTCGCTGGCGGCAGTTCCGCAGGGGAAGTGTCCCGCTTGTAGAGCGAATAACCGAACCAAAGACTCGGGTCAACGTCAGGCGATCATTGCTCTTCCTTATCGAGTACTTATCCTGAAAACAGTGCAATGAATATTTATTTGTAAATACTGATTAACTTCTCATGTATCAACTATTACTCTTATTTCTAATTTTCACTTTTCTATCAATTCTCTCCCCAGAAATCTTGTCATAATATCTCGAAGGCCATATTTCCGATGGATGTATACTTAAAAACTCTGCAATTATATATTCGCCTTTAGGCCATGGTCTTGTTAATGCATTTGCAAGAGTACATGAACTTAAACCAGAGTTTCGCGAAACAGCGGAGAGAGTAGATCCTTTTTTTCGGATCGCCGCTATTATATCTGAAGGATGCCAGTCCGGTATTTTATTAATCATAGTATTCCCTTTGATGTGATTTATACATGAATGCTATACAAGCATTAACAAACAACATCATAATACAATGTTGTTTTATGAGCTTATTCTAAATATTATACAGATACGGATAAGCAATAGATGGACACTAAAGTACAATATAGGACTGTACCTTAGAATGGATAATTAACTTTAAATAATAGTAAAGTGAAAATGTCAGATTGATTGTTAAACTTCTCCTATGTCAGACCTATGCATATTTAACTGTGCTATTATTATAAATAATTTGGTGGGCATGTTTTTAAAGAATGCAGAGATAATAGGATGAACATACATTTATTATAATAATCGGAGCAATAAATTAGTCTGTTATTGTTATTTTTAGGGGGGTGAAATAATTACATTCCATATACTGCAATATGAATGAAAAATTTTTATTAAGGAGGATGAAAATTGGCTAGGTTATTTTTCAATAACGAATTAATCAATACTACTATAAAGAAGCAACTTGAACAAAAACTTGAAAAGTATAGGGATATAAAGTATGCATATGCAATAATGAATAAAAAGAACCCATCTGATTTTGTGGTTATTTCCAATTGGAAGAAATGGTTTGAATTTTATACACAAAACAATTTCCAGTTTACAGACCCTGTTCTTCTCATGGCCGCACATCGAATTATGCCATTCTCTTGGGATGAGAATATTATACTTAAGTTTCCAAGGTTATTCGATATGGCAAAAGAGTATAATATGATTAATGGATATACCTTTGTCCTACACGATCAACATTCAAATTTGGTCGTTCTCTCTCTTAGTGCTGATAAAAATATAGATGTTGAGGAGATAATTGGTGATGATAAAGGTAATATTCAGTTGCTATTGATGATCACGCACGAAAAAATGACTTCACTTTATAAAGATCTGAATAGTAAGAACAACTATTATAAAATGAATGGAAATGAAATTTTTTCAAACCGTGAAAATGAAATTATTTACTGGGCGAGTGTGGGTAAATCCTATCAAGAAATAGCGCTTATTTTAGGAGTAAAACTAACCACAATAAAAAATCATATGGGGAAAGTAGTTAGAAAGTTAGGAGTAACTAATGCCAAGCATGCTATAAGTATTGCAGTTGAGCTACAACTGATTAGAACGGTTATTCCTAATATATAGAGGTGGCAGCCCAATTAAGCCTATCTTTAAATACATTTTTCCTAAGTAGAAACAATTCACTAGCGAGACCGTCGGTTAAGATTTTATAACTAACGTCAAATATTTCCATATTTTTATACATTCCATAGCTAAATTAATGTGAGGCCAAGTATTAAAAAATGCGAAGAGTCGCCTCAAGTCTTAATATATAAAACTCAATAAGTATAATCTTAACCGTATCCATAATAGGTTATACTAACTGAGACTAAAGATCCACCTTGGCTCACAAAGGATGAATTGCAAAATAAATATACCCACTCCCTATGTCCGTATGTGCTATATAAACACGTAGCGGTTATATGTTGCATTACACAAATTTAATTCTCGTTTTTTCTTTATAATGGACGAATAAATAGAATAATTCACAAAACGACCTGCTATTTAGGGGAGTAAACTTAGCATTCATCAGAACTTTTTTAGGAATATCAAAACAGATAGTTAATTTTTTACTAGGGGAAAACGCCTATAGGCTAGGTATTGACCTTATTGGCAGGAGGTAAACGGTGGAAGGTCCGAATGCCGTTGCTCTCTACACGCTACGATCCATTAATGCCGGAAAATTAGGGGAAACACTTTCATGCTTCCTCTTGTTGTAACTGAATGGAAAATATCCCACAAATGAAATGAATTTAACCTACATACTATTGATGGGTGAAACTATATTGTAAGGATGGTTATGTCTCAGTTATTTTATTATTAACTATAAATAACTATTTTTAAGGCTATAAATATTCTGGTGCTGACACTTATTTCTTCGTGTGAGTCGATATGGTATCCCACTTTTAAGATGTTTAAAGTATTTTTAATAAAAGGTCATTTTATGAAAAGGAATATTCATCCGCCCTATCTGTTCGCCATTTTGTTTCCCGTAATACTTATCTCGCCAGCCCTAGCAGAAACACCTTTCAAACCAGAACGAATTAGTGTTGAAAAAGAGCTTAGGTCAGGACCAAGTCTGTTTGTTATAGATCAAAGCTGGAGCGGCACGAGTAGCATTACTGTACTGTCTGCGGATGATTTGAAAACAAAAGGTAGTATTTCCACTGGCCTTATCGCACAGTTCCTTTTGTCAAAGAACAACAAGCAACTCTATACCGCCTCGGTATACCCGAAGCGCATTGTTTGGGGGCCAGTAGAAGCCGTCGTCCAGCAATTCGATGTGAAAACTCTGTCATTAACCAAAGAAATACCAACGTCACCGAAGATGGCGCAAGTATCGGCCAGTATTAATAGCTTCAGGTTATCGGCTAATGAAAAATATGCTTTTGTGCAAAATGCTACCCCCGCAGCCTCCGTCAATGTCATCGACATCACCAGCGGTAATACGTTGTTGGAAATTCCAACGCCTGGATGCTGGGGTATCTATCCTTCTGCTGATGATAATCGCTTCAGCGCGTTATGCGGTGATGGCACTGTTGCCAGCTATCAAATCGCTACCGACCAGAAAGATTATAAAGTAACCAAAAGCGACACTATTTTTGACGCGGATAAAGACCCGTTGTTTATCAGCTCACAGCGGGATGGCGATACGCTGATATTTACCTCTTTCAACGGCAATATGTATCTGCTGAATGACAAAGAGATAAAAGTGACACTGACCGATAAGTTCAGTTACACCAAAGGAATTAAAAGCCATTGGGTACCAACGGGCTTTGAAATTCTTGCCTTCAATAAGCCCAATAATCTGATGTTCATCACTATGTCCCCAAATGGTAAGGAAGGTAGCCATAAATATGGCGCAAAAGAGATCTGGGGAATTGATATGGCCAGCCGCAAGGTAATTACCCGTGTGAAAACTGTCGATACTATTTCGTTGGCCGTTTCACAAACCCAAAAACCAGAACTATTCGCACTGAGCGGAGGGGAGGGCGGCTCTGGCGGCACGGTGCTGAAATATATTTTCATCGGTCCTCAATTTACAGGGAAGGTCGTAGGAAAAGCAGCCAGATTAGGGACATTCAACCAATTTCTGATGGTGGATTATTAGTATGGCTTCCCAACTAATGGCGCTATGTCACTTTATGCTAATAACATTCATCGCTCTGTTATTTATTCAAACCGCCTTGCATAAAGGAAGTGATGTACGTCGTTTTTCAGGTTATGTGGCGAATTATCATCATTTGCTACAGCCATTCAGCCTGCCGCTCGCTTATCTGCTACTGACATTGGAAATAGCTGCTACCGCGCTGGCAATATTCCCCGCAACATCAGTATTTGGGCAAAGTCTATTCCTCATGCTTTTGGCACTGTACACCTTGATGATGATACTTGGTGTTATCGGTGGTAAACGCGCTATTGACTGCGGTTGCAGTGGCACCCCGATTATGGTGTCGCCGCAAACCGTGGTGCGCAACCTTTGCCTGATCATGCTGTGTGTGCTGATGATCGTGCTACCAGCAGTACCTATCAGCCAACCAACACTGACCGCCGCGATTATTGCCGGCTTCATATTGTGGATGGGATACCTCCTTACCGAACAGTTAATGCGTAATAGCGATCTGATAAATCGTTTCAGATATTCGCTTCATGATCAGGAGGCGCGATGAATACCGTAATTATTTTTGTTCTTGGAATACTTTCCGTTTTAGTTCTCTTATTAATTGTTGCTTTTATTGCCTTATCACGTCAGGTGGGGGTGCTCTTTGAGCGTATTACTCCTGTAGGAGCAATGCTAAATAATAATGGTCCTAAGACCGGTGAAATAACGTCAATTTACCGATTACTTTCGCTGAATAACGGTGAGATAACTATTGGGGGCCAGAAAAATAAGCATCAGTTGGTGCTGTTCATTTCCCCCACCTGCCCGATTTGCAAAGTGTTGTATCCCGTCATTGGCAGTATCAAAAAATCCGAATCGAAATGGCTTGATATTGTGCTGGCCAGCGACGGTGATGAACAGCAGCATCGTGCGTTTATCGAACAACAGCAGTTGGGTGATATTCCCTATGTATTATCACCGGAGTTGGGAATAGCTTGGCAGGTTGCCAAATTACCGTTCGCGGTATTGCTGGACGAGCAGGGAAAAATTATCTCAAAAGGACTGATTAATAATCGGGAACAATTAGAAAGTTTATTCAACGCCAAAGAAACCGGCTTCGCTTCCCTGCAAGACTATGCGCAAAAAGGCGCGCTCAACGTCAATCATTAACGATATTGGAGAACCACGATGAAATTACTTTCACAATTTTTTAGTTTATTGGACAAACTATCGGAAAGAAGTGTACGCCATTCCGCGCGCCATATTGGTCGCCGCCATTTTTTGACTAAAACCGGTGCTTTTCTCGTCGGCGCGGGCGTATTACCGCTACTGCCCTTCGATCGTTCGTCAGGATCAGCGTTTGCCGCCGGTAAACCAGCAGATGTAAATGAATGCAACTACTGGCGCTACTGCGCACTGGACGGCAACCTTTGTTCCTCTTCTGGTGGCAGCATTACGACTTGTCCGGTCGGCACTGAAACGTCCAAAACATCCTGGGTCGGTACTTGCCGTAACCCGCATGACAACAAAAATTATCTGGTCTCGTATAACGACTGTTGTGGCAAGACAACGGTAGCAAACTCTGTGAACTGCTTTAACAATCAAGGAGAGCGCCCTGGCTACCGTATGGGATTGCATAATGATATCAACTGGTGCATGGCGAATACCAATAAAGGCTACCACTGCACAGTTGCAACATTAGTGGGAATCGCTAATGAGTAAAAAAATGCGGCTCTCAGCGATAGCCTGTCTTCTGGTGGTAACGTGCTATGCCTTGCCAGCCAGTGCGTTTGATGGGCATGACAAGTTTGTCGCTAACTGTTCAGGGTGTCACGGTGAGAATGCAAAAGGCATTGAGGGTATGGCGCCATCACTCTATAACCCTGAACTGTGGGCCAAATTGGGAGACAAGCGTAATGACTATATTGCTGGTGTGCTCACCAGCGGGTTAAGCGGTACGCTAAAAACCAGTAACAGCAGCTTTGATGGCATGGTGATGCCACCACAGGACTTTATTGACACCGCGGATCTGGTGGCGATCACCCATTATATCCTCAATGAGATAAATCATGTAGAGGGTGGGCCGGGGCCGGATGCCGTGCTGATCGATAAGCTGAAAAGCGCCCCGAAATCTCACAAGGATTTACAGGCATTGCGTAATGGGGACTAAAAGATGGCGATCGGATTATTCAATGTGAACGCGCTACGAATCATTTTTACGCTTGTGTTGTTCTCCTGCCCGTTATGCCATGCCCTGGGTAATACGCCCGAACAGAATTATATCCTGAAGTGCTCTGGTTGCCATGATATGGACGGTTCAGGCTCAGTGGCGGGGGGAATCCCCCCTCTGCCGGGTTATCTAGGAGCATTTGTCAACGATGCGGATGGTCGTTTGTATCTGATGCATGTCCCTGGCATTGTCGCCTCTGGGTTAGACGATCAGCAAATCGCACAGCTAATGAATTTTCTCAATCAAAAGTGGGGTGATGTGCAGCAAGGTTCTCCTTTCACTGACGCAGAGGTAAAGCAATTACGCGCCATGCCTATGACAGATGTAGTGAAGTTACGCCGTCAGATTGTGCAACGCTTTCTCAGAGAAGGTATTGCGACCGGTGATTACCCTTGGCCCTGAATGTAACCAAATAATATATAGGTACTGTCATGGAAAGACGCCAATTCTTTAAATATTCTCTGTCCTCTCTGATGCTAGGAGGCTTGGTTAATCAGGTTCAGGGTGCAGATGCTCCGCATATTGACACGCCCGATGCCGACCTGTTGCCTGAAAATGCCCTAATAGCAGACCAGCCGCTTAAAATATTGGCGAAGCTGGCTAATGAGTCAACCAACAAAGGTGAATTTATCGCGGTGCTGACCGCCGAAGAGTGCCTCGTTCAACTGACGCACAATACCGCCCCCACCATTTGCTATGCCTATAATCAGCAGGTACCCGGCCCGCTGATAGAGCTAGAGGCCGGCATGAAAGTGCGGATAACCTTTGTCAATAACCTCAAAGTACCCAGCACTATTCACTGGCATGGACTACCGGTGCCACCCAATCAGGATGGGGGGCCGGACGATCCGGTCGCGCCGGGCACCACCAAAGTCTATGAGTTTCAATTACCGGACTCACTCTCCGGCACCTATTGGTATCACCCACACCCGCTTAAGGGTACGGCGGAGCAGTTCGCAAAGGGGCTGGCAGGGCCGATGGTTATCCGTCATCCGCAGGAGTCTCTGGGCGACTTACCGGAAACCCATTGGGTAGTCAACGATCTGCGGCTGGATAGTACCGGCAAGGTGCCGCCGCATACATACGCAGACTGGGTTGATGGCCGTGAAGGCGAGTTTGTGCTGCTTAACGGCCAGTACAAACCGCACATGACCCTGACCAGCCAGCAGCGGATTCGTATCTGGAATATGTGCAGTGCGCGCTACCTCAATCTCTCACTGCCGGGTTGCCAGTTGATACAGGTTGGTTCAGATGGTGGGCTGATGGAAAAGGCGTTGGCATCACAACACGACATACTGCTGTCACCCGGTGAACGTATGGAGGTGTTGGTCACCGGCGAAAGCGGTGAGTACGGCATTAATCTGCTGCCTTACAATCGCCATCCAATGATAAGCAAACCGCCGGAAACCGCACAGATAATCGCCAATGTCAGTTTCAAAAAAGAGGTTTCACCTACCGTAATCGGTATTGCATTACGGGCGATTGAGCCACTACTGGAGGGGACTAATGTGCTGCGTGCCATTATGAGCGAGAAAATGGCGGACATTATGAAAAATAAAGGGGGTATTCCACCACGCGCATTTCTTATCAACGGTAAAGACTTTGAGCTTACACGTATGGATCTGTACAGTCAGGTGGGTAAAGTGGATCACTGGCAGATTATTAATGCTACGACGATGGATCACCCATTCCATATACATGGTGGGCAGTTTCAGATAGTGCAACGAGTCTATCGTGGCCAGAAAACATTATCGGAGTGCCTTGCCTGGAAAGATACAGTCAATGTACGTCCCGGTGAGATCGTTCATTTGCTGATGCTACAGGATAAGCCGGGAATGCGTATGTTCCACTGCCACATTATTGAACACGAAGAACTGGGCATGATGGGGAATTTGATGGTGGTATAAGCCAAGTAAATCGCTGTCCATGGTCTGGTGAAGTGAGTCGATTAATTGTACTGAACTGGCGACAGGTCAAAGGATTGCGAGTGAATATGTAAGTTATAAGGTTAATGTATGTAAGATTATTCATTTTGTTATTTGACAGCAATACTCATTTAACTTGTTTTTTGGCACTTATTAATCCAATAAGTAATAAAAATAATTACAAACATAAGCATTATGAAATATTTATCATGTCTTATATTAAAGTGAACTTTAAGGTTTTAGGGGGTTTTATTTTTAATTAATAGATTTGGATTATAGGTTAAATGGAAATTACCTACAGTGTTGCGATGCTAAAAAATTAGGGGCGGTCGCGACCTTTCTAGCAGAATATACCTTAGCCTACTGGTATCGTTTTATTTCTCATTATTAGTTTAAGAAAATCTAACCAGTTGCCTGGTCAGATTTACCGCTATACTCGTTGGCCCTCGGTGCGATTAATTTGATAGTGCGTGTTGCGGGTGTACTCCTAGCCATCCAGGAGATGGTTCGCCTTTTACTTCTCCGAGATATAAACCAATTTGCGTACGGAAACGCTCCACAGCAGCACGGTCATTCATAAAGGCTTCAAAGGCTTTATGGCTGGTATTTTTGTATTCCCATATCGGTTTATATCCCTCGGGTGGTGTAACATCGGTACGTACAGACCACATGTACCATACTTCTTTCTGCGTTTTTTTGTCCAACAGCCAGTTTAGATAAAGTTTGGCTGCTTCTGGATGCTTGGCCTTTTTGAAAATGGCAGCCCGCTGTGCCCACGAAATAAAGGGATCATGCTCTGGCAAAATAAATCGTGAACGGGCCTTAGCATCAGGGACCAATGCCCCATCAGTCGAAAAGGTCGCCACAGCCTTACCACTTTCAACATCATCTGCTGGAGCTTGAGTTCCACGAACGTAGATAGGATTTTGCATGTTGAATTTTGCTACATAGTCCCAGCCATAGTGCTCTACTGCCTGTTTGAACCAAAAAAGAACGGCATCATCGTCATTAGGATAGGTGACTACAATTCTTCCTTTTAGCTCTGGGCGTAGATAATCTTTCATTTCGCGCGGCCAGTCTTTTTGTGCCAACAGCGTTGTGTTAACAACATTACTGAAAGCATCTACAAATACACCTGTCCAGGCTCCATCTTTATCGCGAAAATCCGGCCAAATCTTATCCCAACCCACCGGTTTGTAATTGAGTAATAGGCCATCCTGCTTCCAACGTGGATAATCTTGCAGTGTTTGTAATTGTGCGATATCGGGTATTAGCGAGTCCGTTGCCAGTTGATTATCAATACGAGCGTCATGGAACTTACTGTAGTCAACGATAACGTCCAGCTTCATCCCAGGGAATCGGTCTTCAAATGCCTTTTTAATTCCATTTTGCTGCGTTGACGTGTCTCCACCTGCGTAGACAATAACGGTACCTCCTTCATCTAGCGCGCTTCGATACAGTTCATCCAGAGAACGCGTTTCTTGCACTGCCGTTGCCTGCGTGGAAAACGAGATCATCGTCGACATAACCACACAACATGCAGTCGCTGCTTTTATCTTGTTATTCAATAAGTTCATAATGTGCCTTGATTGTATTTTTATCCATTTATTATTGTTGGATGAGGGGCTATAAAACACATACAATGCCATCCGTTATGGCATTTACCTCCGGATGAAGAAGATAGAGTCAGTAGAGATTCGCTATATTTATGTCATTATGGCATGTACAAGTCTCCACAAAATAAAAAACAGATATACCGTAAAAATAACGAACCAACTCTTATCAGAGTCTCTATTGCTTTTATATAAAGATAGAAGATAAGACCAAACTTATAAATTAACTACCACCACACTCTACTTGAAATATAGTGATAACATCACGTAATTATTTTAAGGTAATAAGAGACTACCATCAATTATTAAAACATTGTGCTTAACTTAGTAAAATATACAAACCACCCATAACAAAAATAGCTACAATGCAACACATTGTTTTTATTTTACTTTTATAGCTTTACGCATGAAAATAACGATAATTACTGAAAACCAAAAACTATCGGCGTATCGCCTTTAAGCAAGACGCATTCCGTTACAGAATAAAGTAAATAGAAATGTTTAATTATTGATATTTGTATGACATTTTATTTTTGATGTTTATAGAACATTTAATGGCTAAATCATTTTATTTTTCATAAAAACTATTTAGTATTGTACGTCTAATTAAAAATGCAACTTTAAAGCTATGTTCTGATTAATAAGAAACCATGCCTGAAAATATCGCTGATACATTTCGTAAGTCCTATCGCTGCTAATAACTAGTAGCTTAATATTATCCCACAAAAAATGAAAAACAATGACAACAAATATTGACGTACCACACACGGCAACGCCCGACTCAAGCTTGAGTTGGAAACATTTTCCAGCGGGTAAAGATGGCTTCTATCGCTCTCCGGTTTTGATAACTGGTGCCAGAGAAGCAGTGCTCATTGATGGCGGTTTTACTTTATCTGATGGCAGGTATTTACTTGAAGCTATCAAGGAAACAGGGAAAAAGTTGACGACTATCTACATTAGCCAAAGCGATCCAGACTATTACTTCAGCCTTGCCCCCATCAAAACCGCATTTCCAGATGTACGCGTTATCGCTGCACCAGAAACCATCGACGCTATCAAAAAAAGTGTTGATAAAAAAATTGAGGCTTGGGGAACTCAGCTTAAGGATAACGGACCTCAATCCTTTGCTGATATTGTTATGCCAGAACCATTTGATGACCCAGAGATAAATCTGGAGGGCCATTCTCTCAAGATTATCAATGCCGTAGGTCTTGCCAATCGCCGTTACATCTGGGTTCCTGCTTTGAGTGCTATTTTCGGTGGCGTGTTACTGTTTTCTGGCACGCATGTCTGGACTGCTGACACCGTAGGTGCTGAAGCCCGTGCTTGTTGGCTAAAAAATCTAGAGTCGATGGCATCATACAAACCCACTGTTGTCATCGCTGGGCATATGGAACCAGAGGCAGCTATTGATAATTCGGCGATAATTTATACTCGGGACTATTTACTGGCCTTCGAAGATGAACTTGCAAGGGCCAGTGATAGCGTAGAACTTATCATAGCAATGACACGCCGATATCCCGATGCTGGGATGGAGATTGCACTGAAAATTGGTGCAAAAGTTGCTAAAGGCGAAATGAGTTGGGGGTAAGAGCACTGATCCTTTTATAGATGACGCGCAGGTGATCCATAAGGTCCACTTTTTAAACTGTGGCCGTTGTGTTTACCGTGACATCTTGGGCCTCAACGGCAGTAAGGCGACGGCCCCGTAGGGGTGAGTCCTGCTTGCAGGGCGAATAATCGAACGGCGTTCGATGGAGAGTCCAGACGCCAGAAAGCAAAAAACCAGCCGTTAAGCTGGTTTCTTTAAATATGGTGCCCGGACTCGGAATCGAACCAAGGACACGGGGATTTTCAATCCCCTGCTCTACCGACTGAGCTATCCGGGCAACGGGGCGCATTAAACCGTATTGGCCGCTGATCGTCAACGAATTTATCGCTTAAAACCGTTAAAACTGTGCTGATCGCTCTCTTTTCAGGCAAGAACAGGTGAAATCCACCTAAATTGCCCTCAAATTCTATTTGAAGTCGTTAGCTCAATGCGCCATTTTTACGGCATTGGGCGACATCCAATACATCTTCTGCCAGCTGTTTAGCAACGTCAACATCTTGTAGTTGGCGCTTGACCAGTAGTTTGCTCAGGCAACCTTCCAGAATCAGCTCCATCTGTTGTGCGACCATGCCCGCATCATCGGCATCCATTTCACGCAACAGCTCTTGCGTATAGAACAGCGATGCTTGTTTTTGCTGTTCTGCCAACTGGTGAATCGGGTGTTGATCATCGGGATAGAAACTGCACGCAGCAATAAACAGACAGCCGGGATAGCGCTGATTCTGTACTTGTTCACTGAGCGTCTGATAGCGTGCTAACAGTTTTTGCTTCGGTGATAGGGTTTCGTCTAGCTGCAACTGACGCCGCCAAGTATCTATTTGCTGGCCATGGTAGCGCAGGCAGTCATACAGCAGAGCCTCGCGATCGGGCCAAAAACGGGTTAGGTCACTGACTTCAACCGAGACCTCTTTTGCCAGCATCTCCAGAGTGGTATTTGCCAGTCCTTGTTGCTCTAACAGATTGAGCGCACTGCTTAATACTTGTTCACGTTGCACGTTGCTCTCCTCCAACTTCGTCTCTGGCAAGTGTGGTTTACCTTGGCCTATTGCGCAAATAGTGCCAGCGGCAGAGAGTTCAAAACGGATTAACACTCTCCACCTGCCGACTCTGTACCTTATCACTACTGTGGCGAGATCTGGCGAACTCTTTAGTGGCTTATCGATAGCATCCTAATCGTTAGGTGATTTTCCGTGCCCAGAGTCTGTGAAGCAGTCCGCATTGTATTGTGCATCTGCCTATAAGCATTCGCGAATAACTTATTATTCCTGTTCTTTTGCCCGATGGTTTATTGGAACGTGGTTTCTATAATGATTACCGTGAATTGTAGCGATACTGAATCGTACAGAAACAGGCACAAAATTAAGCCACAAAATGCTGCGGTGTGTGCTGGCAACCTGAATTGCATAACGTCCTGCATCGAGCCTTCGTTCAGACCGGGCGTTCTATCATAAGGATCGAAAATGAGTCTCCCAAATTATCCTAATCAGTTCCGCCGCAACCTACAGCAAGGGCAAACCCTGATTGGCTGCTGGAGTGCGCTGGCAAATCATATCTCAGCGGAAGTTCTGGGTCTGGCGGGGTTTGATTGGTTGGTATTGGATGGTGAACACGCCCCGAATGATGTCACGACATTTATTCCGCAGCTTATGGCACTGACAGGCAGCGGCAGCGCTCCCGTGGTGCGCGCCCCTTGCAATGAGCCAGTTATTATTAAGCGCTTATTGGATATCGGTTTCTACAACTTCCTGATTCCTTTTGTTGAGAGTGAAGAGGAGGCTATCCGAGCAGTGGCCTCAACCCGCTATCCGCCCGCAGGGATTCGCGGGGTTTCCGTTTCCCATCGTGGCAACCATTACGGCACTGTGCCGGACTACTTCGCCACCATCAACGACAACATTACTGTGCTGGTGCAAATCGAAAGTCAGCAAGGGGTCGATAATCTGGATGCTATCGCCGCCGTCGAGGGGGTGGATGGCATATTTGTCGGGCCGGGGGATCTCTCCGCTGCGCTGGGTTATTTGGGGCAGCCAAACCATCCCGAAGTACAAAAAGTGATTCGCCATATTTTTGACCGCGCCAAAGCGCAGGGTAAGCCGAGTGGCATTCTGGCCCCCGTTGATGCTGATGCCCGCCGCTATCTGGAGTGGGGTGCCACCTTTGTGGCCGTCGGCAGTGATTTGGGGGTATTCCGCAGTGCAACTCAGGCGCTGTGCGACAAATTTAAGAAATAGTAGTGATTAAGAAATAGCAGTGAGTCTGTTTCAAGCATTCAGCGCTGCCGTATTGACGGCCTTGCGACTTAATTGAGGAGTGACAAATGAAAATCGGCTTTATTGGTTTAGGGATTATGGGAAAGCCAATGAGTAAAAATCTGCTGAAAGCAGGTTACTCATTAATGGTCCTTGATCGGAATGCTGCGGCACTGGATGAGCTGCTCAGTGCTGGCGCGACAGCGGCTGCCACCCCAAAAGCGCTGGCAGCAGAGTGCGACATTATTATCACTATGTTGCCTAACTCACCCCATGTGAAAGAGGTGGTGTTAGGTGAGAACGGCGTGATTGAAGGGGCAAAACCGGGGGCTGTGCTGATTGATATGAGCTCGATTGCCCCTTTAGTCAGCCGTGAAATCAGTGAAGCACTGGCGGTAAAACAGGTCGCCATGTTAGATGCGCCGGTCAGTGGTGGCGAGCCAAAAGCCATTGATGGCACCTTGTCCGTGATGGTCGGTGGTGATAAAGCGGTGTTCGATAAGTGCTTCGACATTATGAAAGCCATGGGGGGTTCCGTGGTGCATACCGGAGATATCGGTGCTGGTAATGTGACCAAACTGGCTAATCAGGTGGTGGTGGCGCTGAATATTGCGGCGATGTCTGAAGCGCTGGTCTTGGCGACCAAAGCGGGCGTGAATCCTGATCTGGTGTTCCAAGCCATTCGTGGTGGGCTGGCGGGCAGTACTGTACTGGAAGCCAAAGCGCCCATGGTGATGGATCGTAACTTCAAACCGGGCTTCCGCATTGATTTACATATTAAAGATTTGGCTAATGCTCTCGACACCTCCCACGGTGTGGGGGCGCAATTGCCACTGACTGCGGCCGTCATGGAGATGATGCAGGCGCTGAAAGCGGATGGATTGGGTGATGCCGACCACAGCGCGTTGGCCTGCTATTACGAGAAATTGGCCAAAGTTGAAGTGGCACGTTAATTGTTGAAGTGACACGTTAATCAGTGGCGTCGGCACTCTCGGGTGCTGACCATTGAGTAGCAAAGCTATACTGATAAGCATCCCGATATCCTGAGCGGCTGGTTGATAAAGTCGGAGCCTGCGTGACGTCGGATAGCTCATGAGATTGAATCATTTATGAAAATAGTCATCGCCCCGGACTCTTATAAAGAAAGTTTATCCGCGCTAGAGGTTGCGGTGCAGATTGAAGCGGGTTTTCGCACTCAGTTTCCTGATGCGCACTATATCAAGTTGCCGGTTGCTGATGGTGGCGAAGGCACAGTAGAAGCCATGGTCGCAGCAACCGCAGGTCGGATTATCAAGGTCGATGTGACCGGCCCGTTAGGGGATAACGTCGATGCTTTTTACGGGATCTCTGGTGATGAGAAGTGCGCCTTTATTGAAATGGCGGCCGCCAGCGGGCTAGAGCTTGTGCCGCTGGCGCAGCGCAATCCACTGAAAACCACCTCCTATGGCACGGGTGAACTGATTTTGCATGCGCTGAATCAGGGGGTGAAACATATCATTATCGGTATCGGTGGCAGTGCAACCAATGATGGCGGTGCGGGTATGGTACAGGCGTTGGGGGTTAAGTTGCTGAATAAGCAGGGCCAGCCGCTGGGGTTGGGGGGCGAGAAACTGGCTGATCTGGATGTGATTGATATCACCGCTCTCGACTCCCGAATTCAGCAGTGCCAAATTGATGTCGCCTGTGATGTCACCAATCCACTGACCGGCCGTGAAGGGGCCTCGGCAGTTTTCGGGCCGCAAAAAGGCGCGACACCTGACATGATCGCTCAACTGGATGAGGGGCTATCGCACTATGCTGGCGTGATTAAACGCTATCTGGATATTGACGTTGATCAGGTCGAAGGGGCGGGGGCGGCAGGAGGGTTAGGTGCGGGACTGCTCGCATTTTGTGGGGCGACCTTAAGCCCCGGCATTGATATTGTGACGGATGCACTCGGTCTGGACGCACTGGTGCGGGACGCCACTTTTGTGATTACTGGCGAAGGGCGCATCGACAGCCAAACCATTCACGGCAAGGTCCCTATTGGGGTCGCCAGAGTGGCTAAACGTTATAACAAGCCAGTGATTGGGATTGCCGGGAGCCTGACAGACGATGTGGATGTGGTCTATGAGCATGGTCTGGATGCGGTATTTAGTGTGATTTACAGTATTTGCACCTTAGAGCAGGCGCTAGATAATGCCGCCGATAATGTGTTCAGAACCGCACGGAACATCGCCGCGACACTGGCGATAGGTATAGCGGCGGGCAAAGCCTAATTTTTGGGAGGTCAGGGCTAACGATGAATTGGCCCTGATCTCCTGACTGGCAGCCCACATTTCTCGCAACACCCCGCCTGCATTCGCCATTTTTGTGACCCTCACCGCAACTCTTTCTCTTCGTCATGTAAGTTGGGCATTTGTCCAATGTAATCCCCCATCAGACCGCCTATGCTGGTGCATCAGCCCAGATTGAGGCCTTCCATGAGTGTATATAATCTTGACCCCCGGCTAGCCCAAGAGATCGTCACCCGCACCATGAAGATCATTGATACCAATATTAATGTGATGGATGGTAAGGGGCGGATCATTGGCAGCGGCGATGAAGAACGCCTCGGCGAGTTACATGAAGGGGCGCTATTGTCGCTCTCTCATGGACGGATCGTCGATATTGATGAAGCGGTAGCTCGCCAGTTGCACGGCGTGAGGCCGGGGATCAACCTGCCGCTGCGCCTTGAGGGGGAGATCGTCGGGGTGATTGGTTTGACCGGCAATCCGGGCCAACTACGGCAATATGGCGAACTGGTCTGCATGGCCGCAGAGATGATGATGGAGCAGGCGCGATTAGTGCATCTGCTGGCGCAAGACAGCCGTTTACGTGAAGAGCTGGTACTCAACCTAATTCGTACTGAAGAGATATCACCCGCGCTGATTGAATGGGCGCAGCGGCTTGGGGTGGATATCAATGAGCCGCGTGTGGTGGCGGTGGTGGATGTGGACAGCGGCCAGTTGAGTGTTGACAGCGCCATGTCAGAGTTACAGGAGCTGCAAACCCTGCTGACGACACCGGAGCGTAACAACCTGATTGCGATTGTCTCCCTGACTGAAATGGTGGTGCTGAAACCGGCGCTGAACAGTCATGGCCGCTGGGATGCCATTGACCATCGGCGGCGGATGGAGTTGTTACTCTCCCGCATGACGGAGCGAGGCCGCCTGCGGGTGCGGCTCTCATTGGGGAACTTCTTTACCGGCCCCGGCAGCATTGCCCGCTCATACCGCACTGCCCGCACCACCATGGCGGTGGGCAAACAGCGGTTGCCGGAGCAACGCAGCTACTACTATCAGGATTTGGTGCTGCCGGTCCTGCTGGACAGTCTGCGGGGTGGCTGGCAAGCCAATGAGCTGGCGCTGCCGTTAGCCAAATTGCGGGCAATGGACAGCAATGGCCTGCTGCGCCGGACGTTAGCCTGCTGGTTTCGTAACAATGTACAGCCAACGGCGACGGCAAAAGCGCTATTTATTCACCGTAACACCTTGGAATATCGGCTGAATCGAATTTCTGAGCTGACGGGGTTGGATTTGGCGAACTTCGATGACCGCCTGTTGCTGTATGTGGCCTTGCAGTTGGGGGAGCAGGAATAGCGGGGTGAACAAAAAAGGCCGAGTCAGTGACCCGGCCAGAGAAGGATGCAGAAAGTGTTAGGTCACAGGTGCTGGGTTAAACACCGCCAAGGCATTGCGCAGCCCCCATTGATCTGACCAAGTGCGTTTGCGGTCACTGGCAATATCCAGAATCAATTCAAACAATTGCTGGCCGACCTCTTCGATGGTTGCATCACCAGTGGCAATGGTTCCGGCATCAATATCCATCAAATCATGCCAGCGATTAGCCAGATCAGTGCGCGTCGCCATTTTGATCACCGGTACTGCTGCTAACCCATAAGGGGTGCCGCGCCCGGTGGTGAACACCTGCACGGTAATGCCAGAGGCCAATTGTTGGGTGCCGCAGACGAAATCACTGGCGGGTGTGGCGGCAAAGATCAGCCCCCGTTTGGTCGGGCGCTGACCGGGAGAGAGCACTTCAGAAATGGCGCTGCGGCCCGATTTGGCAATCGACCCCAGTGCTTTCTCAACCACATTTGCCAGCCCGCCCTTTTTATTCCCTGGCGAAGGGTTAGCGCTGCGGTCAGTTTTACCGGTTTCGAGATAGTCATCGTACCATTTCATCTCTTCGAGCAGCCTTCTACCCACCTCTTCGTTGACGGCGCGCGGTGTTAACAAATGGATGGCATCGCGGACTTCGGTCACTTCCGAGAACATGACTGTCGCCCCGCAGCGCACCAGCAAATCGGAGGCGTAGCCCACCGCAGGGTTAGCGGTCACACCAGAGAAAGCATCACTGCCACCACACTGCATACCCACCACCAGATCAGCAGCCGGGCAGGTCTCGCGCTGGCGCAGGTTCAGGCGTTGCAGGTGCTTTTCAGCCACTTGCAGGATCTCATCGACCATTGAGCGGAAGCCCACATGTTTCTCATCCTGTAGGCGCACAATATTGCTCTCATCCAGTGAGATCACCTGCACATCCGGCGTCCCTTCCAATAGGCGTTCAGGTTGCAACTTTTCACAGCCGAGGCCCACCACCATGACTTCGCCACCAAAATTGGGATTGAGTGCCAGATTGTGAATGGTGCGAATGGGCACAACCGCCGCGGGGGCATTGATGGCAACGCCGCAGCCATAAAGGTGATTAAGTGCGACCACGCCATCGACATTTGGGTATTTCGGCAGCAGTGTGCGCTCAATGATATTGACCACATAATCGACGACGCCCGCCACACAATGGACGCTGGTGGTAATGGCAAGCAGGTTTTTGGTGCCGACACTGCCGTCCGCGTTGCGGTAGCCCTCAAAGGTGTAACCCTCCAGTGGCGGCAATGGGGCGGGGACGGCGGTGGCAAGGGGCAAGGTTTCCAGCGCGGGGGCGGCGGGTAACTCGACCAGTGATTCATCTATCCAGCCACCACGGGCAATATCACGGACGGCCAAGCCAATCACCTCGGCATAGCGAATAATCGCCCCGCCTTTTGGGATGTCAACCAAGGCGACTTTATGGCCTTGCGGGACATGCTCAATCAGTTCGAGGCCACATTTAAACCGGGTGCCAGCACAAAGCCCATTGTTATTCACCACAATGGCAACGTTATCCGCGTCCTGCACTTTAATATAAAGCGGGTTATCTACAGGACGATTACAAGTGCTCATAATATTATCCTTATAATATTTATATCGATAATATAACTGTTATTCTTCTCAATACAGCCATTGTTTATCTTGAATACGATTCGTCTTAAATTCTATTTTTATGCCACTAGGATGTTTTCAATTCCAGTCGCTTAATATCGCCGACAATAAATAAGTAGCAGAACATCGCCATCAGAGCAGAACAACCCACAAAGATTAATGCGGCATTAAAGGAGTGTAACTCCTTAACCAAGTAGCCGATAACCAAAGGGGTGACGATAGAGGCGACATTACCAAAGACGTTAAACATCCCGCCGCACAGGCCCACAATCTCTTTGGGTGCGGTATCGGCAATCACTGGCCAACCCAAGGCACCGAAACCTTTGCCGAAGAAGGCTAATGCCATCAATGCAACGACCACAAAGTCGCTGTCGACGTAGTTACACAGAATAATACTGGATGCCAACAGCATCCCTAACACGATAGGGAGTTTACGGGCGAAGGTCAGTGAATGGCCGCGCTTAATGAGTGAGTCAGAGAATACGCCGCCTAATACACCACCGGCAAACCCGCATAAGGCGGGAACAGATGCCACCATGCCCACTTTTAAAATAGACATCCCTTTATCTTGCACTAGATAAATAGGGAACCAGGTGAGGAAGAACCAGGTAATGGTATTAATAAAGTATTGCCCAAAGAAGACGCCCAACATCATTCGACTGGATAACAATTGCTTCATGTAATCTAATTTAGGACCACTTTTATGACCGTCGGGTTTCTTGTGATCCATATCAACAACGGCACCGCCTTGTTTGATGTATTCAAGCTCCGAAGCGGACATATCAGGGTGATCAGTGGGGTTATGAATAAATTTAACCCAAGCGATGGTTAATACAAAACCCAACCCGCCCATGACGGTAAATACATGCTGCCAGCCCCAAGCAAAGGTTAAATAACCTAGTAGTGGAGAGAAGATAGCCAGCGAGAAGTATTGTGCAGAGTTAAATATGGCTGATGCCGTGCCCCTCTCTTTTGTCGGGAACCAAGCCGCGACAATTCTGGCGTTAGCCGGGAAAGAGGGTGCCTCAGAAAACCCTAACATAAAGCGCATGATAAACATTGAGATAGCAGCATAAGCTATCGGGAACATGTCAACAAAGCCTTGCGTAAAGGTAAAGAGTGACCAGAAGAATAAACTGTAGGTGTAGACACGTTTGGAGCCGTAGCGGTCCAGCAGCCAGCCACCTGGTATTTGCATCAGCAGATAAGCCCAACCGAATGCAGAGAAGATATACCCCATTGCCACGGCATCTAATTGCAGCTCTTTTGCCACTTCGGTGCCCGCAATGGATAATGTTGCCCGGTCAGCATAGTTAATTGCCGTCACAATAAAGATAATCAGTAATATTATATATCGGACGTGGGTCCGTTTTTCAGGTACAGCGGCTTCCAGACTCATTTTTATACCCTCTATAAATCATTTTTTAGGCTGCCGCATTTATGTTCGTTATGAATAAGATGCAATAACCTATTTTTTTATTTGGTGTCATATAAATGCAAAATTTAATTCTAAAAATGTCTTCGTTAGCGCTGTGGTCATTATATGGATATGGGCAATAAATCGCATTGTGCATCGGCCCAAAAAAATGTGGGTAAATGATTTAATTGTTGTGTGGCTGTACAGCACAATGGGCTTAACATCACAATTCATCTTGATTTTAATAAAATTCGGCTGATATCTGGAATTAAAGTGATCTAGATCACTCTTTAATCAGTGAAACCCAGCGATTAATTAAAGGGTCAGTTCATCCTGAACAAATTAATCCCCTTTATAAAAAAGAATAAATGGGGCAATCCCCTATTTTGAATCTCTTTCTCCCCAGTTTAATACTTTTTCATTAGTGCATTTGCCAATTTAATTAACTAAAAATATCGACAATAGCCCAATTCTTTTGCATCAAAAATTAATTGTAATAATACCATATTATAGACACTATGTTTGTAAGGTTAATGAATTGGTAGAGTTGTGAAACGTTGTTGCAAATAATAACTATTTATCCGGCAATGGTATGACTTCTGGGAAGAAATAAGATGAATCCATTTATTGTTGCTGATGCCGAAAGCTGTATTGGGTGTCGGAGTTGTGAAGTGGCTTGTGTGGTGGCACATCATGAGGGCAAATTCCCTGATAAACCGGAATACTTCACGCCACGGCTTAAGGTGTTTAAGGGCCGGCAAGGTTTTAATGACCCCCATGGTGTTAATGGCACATTGAGTGCGACGGCGGTCTTTTGCCACCACTGTGAAGACGCCCCTTGTGCCAGCACTTGTCCCAATGGGGCCATTGTTGAGATGAATAACAGCATTCAGGTTATTCAGGAAAAATGTATCGGCTGTAAAACCTGCATGATTGCCTGCCCATTTGGCATGATGACGGTGGTGACTGAGACAGTCCAGCCTGCCAGCCATCGTCTGGCCGATGCTTATCAGCGTACTGAGGCCCAGAAATGCGACCTTTGTATTGACCAACCTGATGGCCCCGCCTGTATCAAAACCTGCCCAACTCAGGCGCTGACACTGGTCGATCAGCACTATCTGCTGAGTCAGCAGCGGCTAAAACGTCAGCGCACGGCGCTGAATGAGCACAATGGCCGCCTGTTTAGCAGTGCCACTTCTGCGGGTGTGACACACTCTTTCAGCCCGCTGAGCAAAAATATCCGCGATGCTGCCCCGGTCAATTTGTTACAGCGCCCACGCACCCCAAGGCGGGAGCCGAAAAAGCTCCCACTGGCGGAACGGAAAAGCAGCTTTGCTGAAATCTATCTGCCGTTCACCGACGGCCAGATCAATGAACAGGCTGAGCGCTGCTTGAATTGTGGCGATAAAACTATCTGCCAGTGGAGTTGCCCGCTACACAACGCGATTCCAAAATGGATTGCTTTGGCCCATCAAGGGCGCATCCATGAAGCGGCAGAATTATCCCATCAAACCAGCAGCTTGCCGGAGATCTGTGGCCGCGTCTGCCCACAAGATCGCCTGTGTGAGCAAGCTTGCACACTCAATGACCACGACGGTGCTGTCACCATTGGTCAGATTGAGCGGCATATCACGGAAACCGCATTAGCCACGGGTTGGCGACCCGATATGTCGCAGGTCAAACCGACAGGCAAGCGGGTGGCGATTATCGGCGCAGGGCCAGCAGGTTTAGGTTGTGCAGATATTCTGGTACGCAATGGCATCACGCCCGTGGTGTTTGACCGCTACCCCGAAATCGGCGGTTTACTGACCTTTGGTATCCCCGCATTCAAATTGGAAAAAGGGGTGATGAGCCGTCGGCGTGAGATCTTCAGCGAAATGGGGGTCGAGTTTTGCCTGAATACCGAGATTGGTCGCGATATCACCATGGAGAGCTTGCTCAGTGATTACGACGCGCTCTTTCTGGGGGTTGGCACCTACCGCTCGATGCGCTCCGGGCTGGAAAATGAAGATGCCTCAGGGGTTTACGATGCCCTGCCATTCCTGATTGGTAATACCCAACATCTGATGGGCTACACCGCCAGCAGCGATCACTCCTATGTCAGTATGGAAAACCAGTATGTCAGCATGGAAAACCAGCGGGTGGTGGTGTTGGGCGGCGGCGATACGGCGATGGATTGTGTGCGTACCTCATTGCGCCATGGGGCCGCGAATGTCATTTGCGCCTATCGTCGCGATGAAAAGAACATGCCAGGCTCCAAACGCGAGGTCAAAAATGCGCGTGAAGAGGGGGCTGAATTTATGTTCAATCTCCAGCCGCAACGGATTGAGATCGATGAACAGGGGCAGGTGACGGGCATCAAAATGGTGCGCACCGAAATGGGTCAGGCGGATGCCAAAGGGCGGCGGCAGGCGCAGCCTATCGCGGGTTCCGAACATATTATTCCTGCCGATGCGGTGATCATGGCATTTGGTTTCAGCCCACACCGCATGTCGTGGCTAGCCGAGCACAATGTGGTGCTGGATAAACAGGGGCGGGTGGTTGCGCCGACTATCTCTGGCTACCCCTATCAAACCAGTAATCCCAAGATCTTCGCCGGGGGGGACATCGTGCGCGGCGCGGACCTGATTGTGACTGCCATTGCCGAGGGACGCAAAGCGGCCGAAAGCATTGCTTATTATCTTAACGTTTTGTAGCTGATTAATGTCTTGTAGCTGGTGGTCAGGAGAGAAGATGAACCGATTTGTTATTGCCGATATGACCCAGTGCATTGGCTGCCGCACCTGTGAAATCGCTTGTGTGGTGGCCCACAGTGCAGATAAAAGGGCCAGCACTCTGACGCCGGAACAGTTCCACCCGCGTCTAAGCGTAATGAAAAGTTTTGCGGTCAGCACCCCGATTCTCTGCCATCAATGTGAGGATGCCCCCTGTGAGAACTCCTGCCCAAATGGGGCAATTGTTACTGGCGAACATGGGGTGCAGGTGTTGGCTTCGCGCTGTATCGGCTGCAAAACCTGCATGTTGGTCTGCCCATTTGGGGCGATGAATATCATTGAGCAGGCGAGCCATCACAGCCCCGTGCGGGCGCAGGCGCACAAATGTGATTTGTGCCATACGCGGGAGGCGGGTCCGGCCTGCATTGAAGTTTGCCCCACCAAAGCACTGAAACTGGTGACGCCGATGGCCTTGGAAACACTACAGCGGGAACGGCAATGGCGCGCGGCTCGTGGCGCGACATCAAGTATCACCCGTTAAATTATATGGTCATAAGCTCCTGTGGACATAAGTCCCTGTGGCCATCAGTAAGGATAAGAAAATGGACAAGATCCTCACGGTCTGCCCCTATTGTGGCTCCGGATGTAAGTTGAATTTATTGGTTGAAGGCGGCGAAATTGTCGGCGCACAGCCCGCCAATGGCGTCACTAATCAGGGCGAATTGTGCCTAAAAGGCTACTACGGCTGGGATTTTCTCAATGATACTCGTCTGCTGACCCCTCGGCTGACCGCCCCCTTATTGCGCCGTCAGCGGGGCGAGGCGTTTCAGCGCGTGAGCTGGCAAGAAGCCATTGCTTTCATTACGGCCAAACTGAAAATCATCAAAAAAGAGAGTGGGCCAGATGCCATCATGATGACTGGCTCCTCCCGTGGGCCGGGGAATGAGGCCAATTATGTGATGCAAAAGTTTGCTCGCGCCGCCATCGGCACCAACAATATCGACTGCTGCGCTCGCTTGTGCCACGGCCCCTCGGTGGCGGGATTGCAGCAAACGCTGGGTAATGGCGCGATGAGCAACTCCATCGGCGAAATCGAAAATACTGACTGCGTGTTGGTCTTTGGCTATAACGCCGCCGACTCTCACCCGATCGTCGCACGGCGGATCTTAAAGGCTAAAAGCAAGGGCGCGAAACTGATCGTCTGTGATCCACGGCACATTGAAACCGCCCGTATTGCCGATCAATGGCTGCCGCTGAATAATGGCGCGAATATGGCCTTGGTGAATGCCTTCATTTATGTGCTGATTGAAGAGAAACTCTACGACGATCACTATGTCCGCGCCCATACTCGCGGCTTTGATGAGCTGAAGGCGGGCGTGGCGGAATACCGCCCAGAAGAGGTTGAGCAGATCACCGGATTACCTGCATCAGCGGTTCGTCTGGCGATGCGCACCTATGCCGCCGCCCCGGCAGCCACCATTTTATGGGGCATGGGGGTGACGCAATGGGGGCAGGCGGTGGATGTGGTGAAAGGGCTATCTTCGCTGGCGCTATTAACGGGCAACCTCGGTCGGCCCAATGTGGGGGTCGGGCCGGTGCGCGGCCAGAATAATGTACAGGGAGCTTGTGATATGGGCGTCTTGCCCAATACCTTCCCCGGTTATGAGAAAGTCACTGACGATGCGGCCCGAGGGCGTTTTGCAGCGGCTTGGGGGGTGCCTGAGTTACCCGCCCATGTGGGCTACTCGATTACCGATGTCCCCCATAAAGTGGCGGACGGCAAGCTGAAAGCCTATTACGTCTTTGGCGAAGATCCGATTCAGACTGAGCCGGATTTAGCCGCCATGCGGGCGGCTTTTGCGGCATTGGAGCTGGTGGTAGTGCAGGATATTTTTATGACCAAAACCGCCGAGCTGGCGGATGTGGTGCTGCCCGCGACGTCGTGGGGCGAGCATGAAGGGGTCTATACCAGCGCGGATCGTGGTTTCCAGCACTTTAACAAAGCCATTGAGCCGAAAGGGGATGTGAAGCCAGATTGGGAGATCATCAGCCTCATCTCCACGGCGATGGGCTATCCGATGGCCTACCAGAACACCCAGCAAATCTGGGATGAGATGCGCAGTCTATGTCCCCCTTTTTATGGCGCGACCTACGAGAAAATGGCTGGTCTGGGCTATGTGCAATGGCCCTGCCCGAGTGAGGATCACCCCGGTACACCTTATCTCTATACTGATAGCCAGTTTGCGACCGAGGATGGCAAAGGCGTGCTGAGCTGTGCGCCGTGGCAGCCGCCCCATGAGCAGACAGACCGCGATTATCCGCTGGCACTCTGTACTGTGCGCGAAGTAGGGCACTATAGCTGCCGCTCCATGACTGGCAACTGCGCCACCCTGAAAATTTTGGCTGATGAACCGGGCTATGTTCAGATTCACCCTGATGATGCCAGTCAGTTAGACGTTATCGATCAAGCGCTGATTTGGATCGCTTCCCGACGCGGTAAGGTGATCGCGCGTGCCAGTGTGACTGAGCGGGCGAATCGCGGCGCGGTGTATATGACCTATCAGTGGTGGATTGGTGCCTGTAATGAGCTGACGGTGGACCATGTTGATCCGGTGTCAAAAACACCGGAATTCAAACACTGTGCGGTCAAAGTGGAGGCTATCGGCGATCAACGTGCAGCAGAACAGTATGTCGAGCAGCAATATCACCTGCTGAAAAAACGGTTACTTGATGCGGCGACGGTCCAGTAATGGCTGAGTTATCACGGCTGAGCTAAGCGGGCTACCGCCGCTGGTTTTGTAGATGCTGCAAGAACTCAGCGGCATCCATAAAACCGGTCACTCTGGCGGCGGTTATCTCGTTCCCCTGTGCATCGAAAAACAGGATAGTCGGTAAACCCAATACATTTAGTTTTTTCAACATCGCCGCCTGTTCGGCGCTGTTAGCTGTTACATCGGCCTGAATCAGCACTGTATCGGCTAACTGGCGCTGCACTTGATCATCACTGAAAGTGTATTTTTCAAACTCTTTGCAGGCGACACACCAGTCGGCGTACAAGTCCAGCATCACCGGCTTGCCCTCTGCTTGGGCTAATGCGGCTTGCAACTGCGGTAAATCAGCCACTGGCTTAAACGCCAAATGCTTAATCTCATGCTGTGATGTGTTGCCGTTGAAGGCCCAATCCTGTAGCGGACGGGCGGCGATCAGCAAAGCCGTCAGCAGCAACAATTGGAAGGCTCGCGCCCAACCCGAGTGGGCTTTCAGACTCAAGACAAAGGCCCAACCGAAGAAGGTGACGGCCAGCAGGCTCCATAAGCGCAAGCCCCAGACATCCCCTATCACCCTCTCCAGCAAGAAGACCGGCAGCGCCAGAATCACGAAGCCGAAAGCCTCTTTGACATACTGCATCCACGGGCCGCTGCGGGGGATCAGCTTGTTGCCGAACAGCGTCACAATCACCAGCGGAATACCCATCCCCAACGCATACAAATAAAGCGTACCGCCACCTGCCAGCATATTCCCGCTTTGTGCGATATAGAGCAGGATGGCGCTCAGCGGAGCGGTGGTGCAGGGCGAGCAAATCAGACCCGCCAGTGCGCCCATGGCAAAAACGCCCGCCAGTGAGCCGCCGCGTTGGCTGCTGCTCCACTGTACCAGCCGAGTTTGCAGTGACGAGGGCAGTTGCAGCGAATAGAGGCCAAACATGGATAGCGCCAGCAGCACGAACAGCGCCGATAGCCCAATCAACACATAAGGGTGCTGTAGCCCGGCTTGAAATTGTAAACCCGCCGCTGCTACCACCAAGCCGAGCAAGGTGTAAGTCAGAGCCATCCCTTGCACATACACCACCGCCAACAGCAGTATCCGCCGCTGGCTGTGGGGCTTCTCACGGCCAAGAATGATGGCTGAAATCAGGGGGTACATCGGCAATACGCAGGGGGTAAAGGCGATGCCGATGCCAATAAGCAGCGCCCATAATGGCGAGAAGGGCAGCTCCGCCGGAGCAGGTGTTGGCTCATTCGCCGCAGTGGGGGTGGCATCGGTGACGGGCGCGGCGGTTGCACTGGCGATGACAGCGGCAAGTGGCACTACTCGTGTTTCCGGTGGGTAGCAGAAGCCAGCCTCGGCGCAGCCCTGATAGGTCACACTGACACTCGCGCCATCACCCGCCTCTGTAATGGGGATTTTTAGTGCTAATTGCTGTTTAAAAATTGCCACTTCGCCATAGAATTCATCATGATGCGCTCTGCCTTCCGGTAGAG
The DNA here is from genome assembly GCF_013282725.1 of Yersinia mollaretii ATCC 43969. NCBI lineage: Bacteria > Pseudomonadati > Pseudomonadota > Gammaproteobacteria > Enterobacterales > Yersiniaceae > Yersinia > Yersinia mollaretii. The sequence goes on from NZ_CP054043.1 coordinate 1,714,031, forward strand.
TAAACGCGGCAAGGGTGGCATTTTTCGGCACAATTTTTATCTGTTGGCGATACAGATAGTAGTCGGGATGGATCTGCCAACTCAGGGTGAGTTGGTCGCCTTGTTGGCGAAAATCAAAGGCAAACGCTTGATCCACCGGAATAAACCGGCTCTGGCTGCTTTTTTGACCAAAAGCGGCGTTATCACCAAAGAGTGAAGCCTGTGCGCTGTGCGGCGCGAGTAACATGCTGCACAGCAGCAGAATCAGAGTAAGGAAGCGTTGAGCCATGACAGGTAATCTTTATCTCCGTCCCGTACCGGTAACACCAGCAATTCCGGTGTTTGGTAGGGGTGATGCTGTTTGATATAACTGAGAAGTGCAGGCTGATGAGCCGTGTTGCTCTTGAACAAGAGCTGGACTTCATACTCTTGCTGGAGCTTGCCTTCCCAGTAGTAAATCGAGGTCGCACCCGGCAGTAAAGTTGCGCAGGCGGCCAGTTTCTCCCCCAGAACCTGCGCGGCTAAATCCTGCGCGCTGGCTTCATCAGGGGCGGTGCACAATACCACAATTGCATCACAAATTATTGCATCACAATCAGACATTTTAACCTCATAGGCCGGATGACGTAGATGAAGAAGTGAACACTATAACGCGAGCAGGGGCTGGTCAGAAGATGATTTATATCACAGTGGAATAGATGCGATGACGCTCGCAAATGAGAGTGGGGCGCATCGCGCGCCCCATTTACAACTGATAGATTACAGAACCAAACCGCCCATCACGAAGCCGAAACAGACGGCCAGTGCTACCCCGATGGTGCCGGGGATGAAGAATGGATGGTTAAACACGAAGCGACCAATACGTGTGGTGCCGGTATCGTCCATTTGTACTGCGGCGACCAGTGTTGGGTAGGTCGGCAGAATGAACAGGCCAGAAACTGCGGCGAAAGACGCAATGGCCGCCAGTGGTGAAACGTTCAGCGCCATTGCCATTGGCATCAATGCCTTGGCCGTCGCCGCTTGAGAGTACAACAGTGCTGAACAGAAGAAGAAGATAACCGCCAGCAACCATGAGTGAGCTTGAATCAAGCTGCCCGCCGTCTCTTTAATCCACTCCAGGTTGTGCTGCACAAAGGTATCGCCTAACCAAGCTACACCGAGGATACAGATACAGGCACTCATACCGGCTTTGAAGGTACTGGAGTTCAGGATGGAGTCAGTATCCACCGAGCAAACCAGCGTGGTGATGGTTGCCACACTCAGCATGATAATCAGGATGGCATTCGTGGTGTTCATCAGCGGTGTTGCCACCAGACCGACACTTGGGCTGTTGATGATGGCATAAGCCACCACACACAGGACGCCCGCCAAGAACAGCAGCACTGAGGTTTTAGCCCGTGGTTTGATCACTTTTACTGTGTCGCCACGTAATGTTACCAAGCCCTCTTCCAAACGTTTCAGGTAGATTGGATCATCTGACAGTTTGGAGTTAAAGCACAGAGAGACGATAAACGACATCACCAGCACTGCACACAGGGTGGATGGAATGACGATCATCAGCAGATGCAAGTAGCTGACACCGTGGCCTTCCATGACCGAAGACATGTAGACCACTGCCGCAGAAATAGGCGATGCGGTGATGGCGATTTGCGCGGAAACCACTGCGGTAGAGAGCGGGCGGCAAGGTTTGATGCCTTGTTCTTTTGCCACTTCTGCAATCACTGGCAGGGCGGATAGCGAAATGTTACCTGTCCCGGCAAAGATGGTCAGAAAATAGGTGACCAGCGGTGCAAGAATAGTGATGTGTTTTGGGTTCTTGCGCAGTAACTTTTCAGTTTGCTGTACCAGATAATCCATACCGCCTGCCACCTGCATCGCAGAGATTGCAGCAATAACGGCCATGATGATTGAAATAACGTCGAAGGGAATGCTGCCGGGTTTGACGCCAATAATCGCCAATACCAGAACACCAATCCCACCTGCAAAGCCGATACCGATACCACCTAACCTGGCCCCTAAAAAAATGGCCAGCAGAACGATGACTAATTCTACGGCTATCATAGTGTTTACTCCTTGATCCAAATGAAAAATAAAAGTTAAAGGTTTGTATTTGTCAGAAAGTAAAAAGGCACGCTGTCCAGAGGAGCATGCGTGCCTTATAGGGCTACCGGATGATTATTTTATTGTTCATTTTCATCGGTATAACGTTTCGCTTTATAGGCCGGATGCATCAGGTTCTCAACAGAGAAAATGTCGTCCAGCTCGGCTTCAGTTAATAAGCCGCGTTCCAGAACCACTTCCCGTACATTCTTACCGGTTTCCGCACAGATCTTGCCCACGATGTCGCCGTTATGGTGACCAATGAATGGGTTGAGATAGGTGACGATACCGATGGAATTAAAGACGTAACGCTCGCAAACCTCTTTGTTGGCGGTAATGCCGTTAATGCATTTTTCCAACAGGTTGTAACAAGCATTTGTCAGGATGTGGATGGACTCAAACATCGCCTGGCCAATCACTGGCTCCATCACGTTCAATTGGAGCTGACCTGCTTCGGCCGCCATAGTAATGCAAGTGTCGTTACCAATCACCTTAAAACAAACCTGGTTAACAACTTCTGGAATCACCGGGTTCACTTTTGCAGGCATGATTGAAGAACCAGCCTGCAACTCAGGCAGATTGATTTCATTCAGACCGGTACGTGGACCGGATGACAGCAGACGCAAGTCATTACAGATTTTTGACATCTTAACGGCCAGACGTTTCAGGGCGCTGTGCACCATCACATAAGCACCGCAGTCGGAGGTCGCTTCAATCAAATCCTCGGCTGGGATGCATGGCAATCCACTGATTTCAGAGAGTTTTTTGATTGCCAGCTCTGAGTAGCCTTCTGGGGTATTCAGCGCGGTACCGATAGCAGTCGCGCCGAGGTTAACTTCCAGCAGCAACTCTGCGGTACGTTGCAGGTTTTTGGTCTCTTCGTTCAACAGCACTTGGAAAGCGCGGAACTCCTGACCCAGTGTCATTGGCACTGCATCCTGTAACTGGGTGCGCCCCATTTTCAGAATTTTCTCGAATTCTTTGGATTTTCTACCGAAACCTTCGCCTAATTCATTGATCGCATCGATCAACTTCATAATGGAGGCGTAGACCGCAATGCGGAAGCCGGTTGGGTAGGCATCGTTGGTGGACTGACATTTGTTCAGATGGTCGTTAGGGTTAAGGTATTGATACTCGCCCTTTTGGTGACCCATCAGTTCCAGACCGATATTAGCCAGAACCTCGTTGGTATTCATGTTCAAAGAGGTGCCTGCACCGCCTTGGAACACGTCAACCGGGAACTGATCCATACACTTCCCTTTATCCAGAACTTCGTCACATGCCTGAATAATGATGTCAGCAATCTTACGAGGGATTGTGTGTAGCTCTTTGTTCGCCATTGCCGCCGCTTTTTTAACCATAACCATGCCGCGTACAAATTCTGGAACATCACTGATTTTACTGTTACTGATATAGAAGTTTTCAATCGCACGCAGGGTATGAACACCGTAGTAAGCCTCTGCGGGGACTTCTCGTGTACCTAACAGGTCTTCTTCAATACGAATGTTATTTGACATGAGAACCTTCTCTAATGTGCTGTCTTGTTTTGTATTTGTTAACTAAATTATGCCGCCGTGGACGCAATATGATGCCATGATGAACCTCTCATGCGGAAAGATTGACCATTCATCTTCTTGCTAACAGGATCATATGCTGCTTATCAATAAAAAGCCTTGAACTAGGATCACTATATGGTCGTAATTAATTGAGATGATCTGATATCTGTGATTTCACTCACAGTTAGACTAATTAGTAATAAAAGTATCTCATCAGCTTGAAAAGCACATCAGCGACCACCATTTCATTAGTGTCGACCCAGGTTGAAAGGGGGAGCTGACGCCTAAATCCGCAAATAAGGGGAAATAAGAGCAGAGTCAGCACCAGTTGGGTTAAGGTTTTCATGGTATCTGTCAGGCAGGGTTACCTGATGAGGGGTACTGAATGATTGGAATAAGGAGAATGCGGTGCGTTGGTTACCGTTAGCGCTGATATTTTTATTGGCATACATAGAAATATCGATATTTATCAAGGTCGCAGCTGTGTTGGGGGTCTTGGTGACCTTGCTGCTGGTGATCCTAAGCTCCTGCGTGGGGATATCTCTGGTGCGCAACCAAGGGATAAAAACTTTCATGCAGATGCAGCAAAAACTGGCGGCAGGTGAAAGCCCGGCGGCAGAGATGGTCAAGAGTGTCTCGCTGATTTTAGCGGGCTTCTTGCTGCTGATCCCCGGCTTTTTCACCGACTTCCTCGGTTTGCTGCTACTACTACCACCCATTCAAAAATCGTTGACGCTAAAACTGATGCCACATCTGAACATTTATCGTGGCAGCGGTTTTGGCACAGGCAGCGGCCCAATGGGCGGCGGAAATACCTTTGACGGCGAGTTTCAGCGTAAAGCCGATGATCGCTACACCGTAGAGCATCGTCCCGATGAGGATGATAAACCTACAGATAATCGTTTTAAAGATGATAGATAAGCGGTAGGTTTTACTAATAGCTTGTTTATTAATCATAAATTCACAGTGTTAATTTCACGGTTTTCTTTGGGTAGGGGCGAGAAAGTGGATAAAACAACCCACTTTCGGGCGAGAAAAAAATGAAATTTTTTTTGTCGTCTCCCTTGAAGCGATAGGAGGTCGCCCCCATTAAGAAAGCCACGGTATCGGTTATGAAGGCAGACCGATATTAATCCTAAATCTGATACGGACCTTCTCATAGGAGAGCTATCAATGAAAATTCGTCCATTGCATGACCGCGTTATCGTCAAGCGCAAAGAAGTTGAATCCAAATCGGCTGGCGGCATCGTTCTGACTGGCACTGCAGCGGGTAAATCTACCCGTGGTGAAGTTCTGGCAGTCGGCAATGGTCGCATCCTGGATAACGGTGAGATCAAGCCGCTGGATGTGAAAGTAGGCGACATCGTTATTTTCAACGATGGTTACGGCGTGAAGTCAGAGAAGATCGACCATGAAGAAGTGTTGATCATGTCCGAAAGCGACATTCTGGCAATTGTTGAAGCGTAATCACGCTCTCTAATCTTCTGAACTGAACGAGTTAAGGGAAATACCAATGGCAGCTAAAGACGTAAAATTCGGTAACGACGCACGCATCAAAATGCTACGCGGCGTAAACATCCTTGCTGATGCAGTGAAAGTGACCCTGGGCCCGAAAGGCCGTAACGTAGTTCTGGATAAGTCTTTCGGCTCTCCAACTATCACCAAAGACGGTGTATCAGTTGCACGTGAGATCGAACTGGAAGACAAGTTTGAGAACATGGGCGCACAGATGGTTAAAGAAGTTGCCTCTAAAGCGAATGACGCGGCGGGTGACGGTACCACTACTGCAACTGTATTGGCGCAATCCATTATCACTGAAGGTCTGAAAGCCGTTGCGGCTGGCATGAACCCAATGGACCTGAAGCGCGGTATCGACAAAGCAGTTATCGCTGCGGTTGAAGAACTGAAAAAACTGTCTGTACCTTGCTCTGATTCTAAAGCCATTGCTCAGGTGGGTACCATCTCTGCAAACTCCGACTCAACCGTGGGTGAGCTGATCGCACAAGCGATGGAGAAAGTGGGTAAAGAAGGCGTTATCACCGTTGAAGAAGGTTCTGGCCTGCAAGACGAGCTGGACGTTGTAGAAGGTATGCAGTTCGACCGTGGTTACCTGTCTCCTTACTTCATCAATAAACCAGAAACAGGTTCTATTGAACTTGAAAGCCCATTCATTCTGTTGGCTGACAAGAAAATCTCTAACATCCGCGAAATGCTGCCAGTACTGGAAGCCGTAGCGAAAGCCGGTAAACCACTGCTGATCATCGCAGAAGATGTTGAAGGCGAAGCGCTGGCGACTCTGGTCGTTAACACCATGCGCGGTATTGTGAAAGTCGCAGCTGTTAAAGCACCTGGTTTCGGTGATCGTCGTAAAGCCATGCTGCAAGACATCGCAACCCTGACTGGCGGTACTGTTATTTCTGAAGAGATCGGTCTGGAACTGGAAAAAACCACTCTGGAAGATCTGGGTCAGGCAAAACGTGTTGTTATAAACAAAGACACCACCATCATCATCGATGGCGTAGGCGACGAAGCTGCAATTCAGGGCCGTGTGACTCAGATCCGTCAGCAAATTGAAGATGCGACTTCTGACTACGACAAAGAAAAACTGCAAGAGCGTGTGGCTAAACTGGCTGGCGGCGTTGCCGTTATCAAAGTTGGCGCCGCAACTGAAGTTGAAATGAAAGAGAAGAAAGCACGCGTTGAAGATGCTCTGCACGCAACCCGCGCAGCAGTAGAAGAGGGCGTTGTTGCTGGTGGTGGTGTTGCACTGATCCGTGCGGCATCTGCTATCACTGCTTCTGGCCTGAAAGGCGACAATGAAGACCAGAACGTCGGTATCAAAGTTGCTCTGCGTGCGATGGAATCTCCACTGCGTCAGATCGTAGTTAACGCTGGTGAAGAAGCCTCAGTTATCGCGAACAACGTTAAAGCGGGTTCAGGTAGCTACGGTTACAACGCATACAGCGAAGAGTACGGCGACATGATCGCGATGGGTATCTTGGATCCAACTAAAGTGACTCGTTCTGCTCTGCAGTACGCAGCCTCTATTGCTGGCCTGATGATCACCACCGAGTGCATGATCACTGACCTGCCACGTGATGACAAAGGCGGTGATATGGGCGCTGGCGGCATGGGTGGTATGGGTGGCATGGGCGGCATGATGTAATCCTCCCCACACCTTCGTGTGCGAAAAACCCGGTCAATTTTGGCCGGGTTTTTTTATATATTTTGCTGATTGGATTATTTTTCCGCCGTTGCTTTCTGCTCGCTGGCAAAGAATAAGTATGTCGGTAGGTTAGCTTCGCGGGAGCCGATAATGGTTTCAATATTAGCGTCGGTCATTGCGCAGAAGGAAACCTCGCGGGCGTCTTTTTCCCATGCGGCTTTAATCACAGGGGTAATATCTTCAGAGTTACGATAGCTGCCATCCTTTCCCATCCATATCCGTGCTACATGTTCCCCACCACAAACAGGAGCGTTTTCCTGCGTTAGATTACCTTCATCCCAGTTAGTGGCTGTTTGATATAGATAGAGCATATGGCTATTTTCACTGGTGGTATTGCCACTGTGTAAGCGCAGAGCGATACCTGTATAAGGTGTTGCTTCCAGTGATTTCTCGTCAGGCAGCTTGAATTTGAAGTAGGTTGTTTTCTTTTGATCTGTCAGGCTGACGGTACCTTGCTGGGTGAGCATAACTTTTTCGTTGCCGAAATTGATATTGGCAAAATTACCACCGCGCGTATAGCTATCGTCGCTGACGGTTTCATGGAAGCTCGGAATGTTTTTATCACATAAAATACCGCTATTAAGACAGTTTTCAACGGAATAGTTGATCGTTTTCTCCTGCCAGCCGTTAAAGAAATCGGCATGCGCGGTATACAGACTCCCCCATTTTGGCTCAGCGCGGCCATTCACCATCGTCGGATTCATAGATAATCTGAGCGTGGACAACTCGGTCCCTGCGGGAAGACTATAGGCAACATTAAACTGCAACTGTGGGATTTTAATCGGGTAGTTTGCCGGGCAAGCACCGTCAATGTCGTGTACTGCATTACGTGGCCCATGATGTGGGGGCTTCAGGTTTTTACCATCCCAGCAGTTAGCGAAAACGTAGGCCAAATTGAATTGCGTATTTTCTCCGTCGTAGAGTGGGCATGACGTGGGAGGATTATCAGAATAGTCACCATTGTGTTGATCTGTTTTGCAAAAATAGGAAACGTTGGGTTTGGCGGTCGTGCTTTCGTGTTCCCCTATCATCAACTGTAGGCCTTTGGGGAAGGCGACTACTGGGTAGCGGGTATCAGTATTACGATAATAGGTTTTCATATGGATGGGTTTGATTATCTCGCCACTACGACTATCCATTAGCTGTGGTGCCCAGTAGGAAGATCCGTCTATCGCCGAGGTACAGGTATTATCAGGGTCGGCAAGCAGTGAATCTGCTGTCGTATAGGCGTTAGCCGTTTTGTTGCCGAAGAAATCATGCACCATGGATTCGCCGGGGCGGCCAAATGCCATCATAGGATCGTCAGGTAGTGTGTGGGACAATACGCATTCAACGTTGAACTGCCCCCATTTTTTTACTGTGGTTGATTCCTCTGCGCTAGCACCGCCGCTGAGCCCGAGAATTACACTGCCGGATAGCAGAAGTAATCCCCTCTTTGTCTGTATATTCATTTAAGGAATGTGCCTTTTACGTTGGTTTTATCCATAAAAATGGATCAAGTGAAGTCCTGAACTCTATCTTTAAGGCGACATAAAAAACTTCGGAATATTCATTAAAAGGTATTAAATTCCACTTAAATAAGGCGAATTCCTTCATTATGTTTTTAAGCATCATGGAAATTCTGTCATTGGGATATCCTGATGCTCTGACGCAATATTCGTATTTATCGGCGATAAATGTTTTCAGTGTGATGTTTGCGAGCTTTGCCGCACTGTATTTGATGATATTTTTGCAGACTGGGCGGATTTAGCTGGTAAAATGATATTTCATCAGCGGTCGCTTGAGGCGTGGATTAGGCATCTGTGAGCATACTTATGGCAATAGATGTTTAAAAAATAGCAACGCTTTCTGAGAAACATTTGCGAAATTCTCAATATCAAATGGGGAACAAGATGCAGATTAAAGTATTACTTGGTCTTTCAGCAGCGTTGTTGCTGGCAGGTTGTAGCTCCACAAACCAATTGAGTTCGGCGGGCGAGCAAGTAAAGTTCTCCGACACTAAACCGGGTAGTGAGTGTCAGTTGGTCGGTCAGGTGACTGGGGTTCAGAGTAACTGGTTATCAGGTGGTGGCGGTGAAAGCAGCTCTATGCGCGGTGCAGCAAATGACCTGCGTAATAAAGCAGCAGCGATGGGCGGCAATGTGATTTATGGTGCGACCAGCCCGAGCGAAACCTTCTTATCGAGCTTTGCACCACTAGACAGCAAAATGGTTGGCGAAGTTTATAAGTGCCCTTGATAGTTGAGGCTTAGGCACGAGTTGAAATAAGGGGATGCTATGGCATCCCTTAATTATTCGTTTTTCCGGTCACTCACTCTGCATCAATCGAAGATCCAGTGGTGTTTTGCTGGGTTGCCCGCCGATCTCTCGCGCCAGACGTGGGACCAGATAACCCGATACACGGCTGAGTAAGCCCTTCATTAGCTGTCGCGCTTCATCATCATCGACCATAAAGTGAGCCGCGCCTTGCACTTTATCTAATACGTGAATGTAGTAAGGTAAAATTCCTGCATCAAACAAGGCATTACTTAATGCTGCCAGTACATCCGCATCATCATTGACACCACGTAGCAGCACACTCTGGTTTAATAGTGTCACACCCGCTTGTTTTAGCTGCGCCATACTATCTCGCAAGGATTGATCGATTTCATTTGTATGATTTATATGTGTAACCATCAATACCTGTAACCGTGAATCGCCCAGCCGTTGGCATAAGGCTGCCGTGATTCGTGCAGGGATCACGACTGGTAGCCGAGTATGGATACGTAACCGTTTGATGTGGCTGATGCTTTCTAACTCATCCAATAACCAACTTAGCTCACTGTCTTTTGCCATCAACGGGTCTCCGCCCGAAAAGATGATTTCATCCAGCTCAGGATGTTGGCGGATATAATCCAGCGCCTGATGCCAATTGGCTTTATTGCCTTGGTTATCTTGATAGGGAAAATGGCGGCGGAAACAGTAGCGGCAATTGACGGCACAACCGCCCTTGACCAGTAACAGAGCGCGGTTGCGATACTTATGTAACAGGCCGGGTACCACGCTACGTTGTTCATCAAGCGGGTCGTTGGTAAAACCGGGGGCAGCGATAAACTCTTCGCGTGCGGTGAGCACTTGAAGTAATAATGGGTCCGATGGATCACCTGGCTGCATACGCGCGACGAACGCGCGTGGTACTCTTAGCGGGAATAAACGGCGCGCCGCTGTGCCTTGTTGCAGGTTAGGGTGTTCATTTAAGAACAGAATTCGTAGCAATTCGTCCGGATCAGTAATTACATCGGCGAGTTGTAGCAACCAATCTTCTCTAATTGGCATGTTTCGGGTTACAATACTTGCCATTTTTTAGGCTTACTACCAGTTTCTTGAGGACCATCATGGCCAGTTATTATAGCAACGATTTTCGTCCCGGTCTTAAAATCATGTTCGAGGGCGAGCCTTATTCAGTTGAGTCCAGCGAGTTCGTAAAACCAGGCAAAGGCCAAGCTTTTGCTCGTGTTAAGATGCGCCGTCTGCTGACTGGCGGGCGCGTTGAAAAGACCTTCAAATCAACAGATTCTCTGGAAGGTGCTGACGTTAACGACCTGAACCTGACTTACCTGTACAACGACGGTGAGTTCTGGCACTTCATGAATAACGAGACTTACGAACAGCTGCAAGCTGATGCAAAAGCGATTGGCGACAACGGCAAATGGCTGGTTGATCAGGCCGAATGTATCGTAACTCTGTGGAATGGCCTGCCTATCGCAGTCACCCCACCAAACTTTGTTGAACTCGAAATTGTTGACACTGACCCAGGTCTGAAAGGGGATACTGCCGGTACAGGTGGTAAACCTGCGACGCTGAGTACTGGCGCTGTGGTCAAAGTGCCATTATTCGTACAGGTTGGCGAAGTCATCAAAGTTGATACTCGCTCTGGCGAATATGTTTCTCGCGTTAAGTAATTAACCGTAGAAACAGGCAAGAAATACCGAATTGAGTTAACTGTTTTGACCGTATTGAACAGTTAACTAATATAATACCCCAGTAATTGGTTAATAAATCCAAGTGCTGGGGTTTTTTATATTTATCGATTATTGAGTCAGCATCCATTACTAAGATTAATGGGGGAAACTAATATCGACAACCTGATAAAAAGCATGATTGGTATCAGCAATATCCCAAGCGGCGAGAATAACATGGTATCCCGAGCGGTCTAGCGGCAAAGAGCATTGATGTACTACTCTGGTATTAGGTACCCTGCCATTATCATTATATTGACAGAATGGAACTAAATCAAAAGAAGCTCGTGTGAGGGGGTGCGAACTATTCCATCCTTGCTTGGTCAGGTAATAACGCCAATGGGTTGTGCTATGGGTTGCCGTAAGTTGCCATTGAAGATTCATTGTTCCACTATGAACATTTGTTTTCTGCCAGCGAGTCGGTGTTTGAGCATCCAATGCCGAAAATGGGTACATACCGCCACTGGCTATACGCCCATCTTCTGGGCCTGAATAGGGGAAGTTTTTATAGCCCTCAACACTTTGTGGTTCATATTGAACGGCACCACAGTAATGATTGATCCCTTGATAACACAGATAAGCCCGACTGGGTGGGGATTGAATATACCCATGAGCGTGGGCAAGTGAAGAGAAATAGCTGGATAAGGTTAAGGTGCCCGTCAGGATTAATATATTAGCGCGAATGTATTTCATGGTTATTACCTTTTTAGATTAGAAATAACATTTATAGTTTTGTTCTTATAAAATAAATGACGTTAATATGTTCTTGAATGCTATTTTTATAATGTTATTGTGGTGTTGGCTCATGTTTATATTTACTGAGTTTTATCATTCGCGCAATAATTTAATATGATAATTGTGTTTTATAAATTAATTGAAAGACTACCATGCAAACATTATTTTTATTTCGCATTGGCAGCAAAGATAATCCAATAGGTTTAGAGGCGAGTTTTGTCGTGAGCTGATAGGGTGCAGATCTAGTGCGCCCTATCAGGGGTTGATCGCAACTGAGGATTACGGTGCTATTCCTGCTTTACCCAAATCAACTTATCGATCGGGAAACCATAATCTTTGGCGACTGACAGAAGTTTTTCGCGCACATCGGCGCTGAGGGTTGGTGTGCGGGATAGAATCCACAGGTAATCGCGATTTGGCCCGCTGACGAGTGCGTAGGAATAATTATCATCTAATTCAATAATATTATAGCCGCCATAGAAAGGCCCGAAGAACGATACTTTGAGCGAGGCTAGTTGTGGTGAGCCAATAAAATAGGCTTTCCCAATACTCTCTTGCCATTGCTGTTTTCTCGCATTATAACCTCGGTTAATCACTTTTACGCCGCCATCATCACGGGGCGTGTAATTGGCAGTGACATGATCCAGCCCGCGTTCAAAAGAGTGATCCAGCCGAGCAATCTCATACCATGTCCCAAGATAGCGCGGTAATTGGAAGTTATCGACGATCTTTACGTCTTTTGGCGGTGTGACACTGCAGGCGACAGAGAGCAGAGTTGCCGTCAATACAGATAATTTTGACCACAGACGCATCACTATTCCTCACTATTTCAGTCGGTAACTTATCACTGAGAATAGCTATCATCTATAAGGGAAGCAAATGGATGAGTATAAGCTAGTGGCAAGAGGCAAAAAAAACGGCCCGGCAAAGGCGCGGACCGTTGATAGGGCGTGGGTAATTACAGTGTTAGGACACCGATGATGGCAACCACACTCAGAATAGCGGCTAAGCCATAGAACACCCATTTCCCGGCTGGGACGTGGATTCTTAAATCATGCATGGCGTGATGGATACGGTGTAAACCGCACCACAGTGGCAGAATAATCATCAGCAACAGGAATATCCGGCCAATAAAACTCTGACAGAACGCCAGAATACGCTCATAGCTCAGCGCATCACCTGGAAAGGCACCCAAGGGCAGCAGAATGGCAACCAGCAGAATAACCGCAGGGGCAATGATGGCGCTCCACATACCGCCAGCACCAAACAGGCCCCAGAAGATAGGTTCATCGGAGCGTTTAGGAACTTGATTCATCTTGTTTTCCTCCGGGTTAGAGTAAGGCAACGGCCAAAATAATCGCGGTAGCCACGACCGTCACAACCCACAGCGCCTTGATAACTGGCTCTGGACCCATTTTTTCGCTATTAACGATAATATTGGCGGCCTTTGGTGCCAGTTCAAACCAAGTTTTGGTATGTAACACTGCGGCCAATAACGTAATAATATTGATCAGTAACACCAGTGGATTTTGCAGGAAACCGACAAAACCTTCCCAGCCAGCAGGGCCACTTTTCAACGCAAATACGCCGTAAATCATCAGAATACTGAACCAGACGGTTGGAACCGATGTCCCTTCACGCAACATATAAAAGCGATAGAAACCCAGTTGTTGCCACCAGTTTGGGGCCATGGTGCGGACATAAGCTTTACGTTTAGTCGTCATTATTGTCTCCCCTCCCTTATTGTGGTTTCAGCATGGCGATCATGAAGTCTTTAGCACTCTCGACCTTGCCTTGCTGGATAGCCGCTGCCGGATCAACGTGTTTAGGACAAACTTCAGAACAGTAACCGACGAAGGTACAGCTCCAAACACCATTTTTACCGTTAAGCTGCGGCATGCGCTCTTTCTTGCCGTGGTCACGGTTATCCAGATTGTAACGGTGAGCCAGCGTGATCGCTGCCGGGCCGATAAACTCTGGATTCAAGCCAAACTGCGGACAAGCGGCATAGCACAGACCACAGTTAATGCAGCCGGAGAACTGATGGTATTTTGCCATCTGAGCTGGCGTCTGCTTATTCGGGCCATCTTGAGGTTTGCGTTCGTTGCCGATAATGTAAGGTTTGATTGCTTCCAAACTTTCGATAAAGTGAGTCATATCAACCACTAAATCGCGTTCGATTGGGAAGTTACCCAGCGCCTCGACCTTCATCCCGGCGGTATATTCGCGCAGGAAGGTTTTACAGGCGAGTTTAGGCACTTTGTTAACCATCATGCCGCACGAGCCGCAAATCGCCATCCGGCAAGACCAGCGATAAGAGAGATCCGGTGCCAGGTTATCTTTGATATAGCCCAACGCATCCAGCAGAGAAGTTTGCTCATCGTAAGGTACTTCAAAGGTTTCGAAGTGAGGTTCGCTATCACGTTCTGGGTTATAGCGCATGACCTCCATTTTCAGGACTTTCATATCAGTCATTCGCCTGCTCCTTATCCTTCAAATCTTTTGCATCTTTTGCATCTTTCGCATCTTGTGCGGTGGCTTCACCACCATAAACACGTTTTGCCGGTGCCAGCTTGGTAATTTTCACGTCGCTGTACTCTAGGCGTGGTGCGCCGCCGGGGGTATGGAAGGCCAGAGTATGCTTCAGGAAATTAACATCATCACGCTCGGTGCAGCCTTCATCCAGACGCTGATGCGCGCCGCGAGACTCTCTGCGGTTCAGTGCTGAGTGAGCCATACATTCAGCCACATCTAAGCCATAACCCAGCTCAATGGTGTACAGCAGATCCGTATTGAAAACACTGGAGGTGTCGGTAATTTTCACACGCTTGAAGCGCTCTTTCAGCTCAGCCAGTTTATCCACGGTTTTCTGCATCAGTTCCGGTGTGCGGTAAATGCCGCAACCTTCTTCCATCGACAGACCCATCTCATCGCGGATTTTGGACCAATTCTCCGTCCCTTCCTGTTTCATCAGGTTGCTCAGGCGAGTTTCAACATCACGGGTTTGGGCATCCAGCGCGCTGCCGTTTGCAGGGCCAGTTTCCATGGCGCGCAGTGCCGCTTGTTCGCCTGCCACGCGACCAAAGACCACTAATTCGGCCAGTGAGTTGGAACCTAAGCGGTTAGCGCCGTGCAGACCAACGGAAGAACATTCGCCGACAGCAAATAGCCCTTTGATGCGGGTTTCACACTGCTGGTTAGTTTCGATACCGCCCATAGTGTAATGTGCGGTTGGGCGCACTGGGATTGGCTCTTTTACTGGGTCAACACCCACATAGGCTTTCGCCAACTCGCAGATGAACGGCAGGCGCTCAAGCAGTTTTTTCTCGCCCAGATGGCGCAGATCCAGATAGACCACATCACCACGTGGTGTGGCGATCGTGCGGCCAGCGCGCCATTCATGCCAGAAGGCTTGCGAAACTTTATCGCGCGGGCCTAATTCCATGTATTTGTTTTTTGGCTCGCCGAGCGGGGTTTCTGGCCCCATGCCGTAATCTTGTAAATAACGGTAGCCATCTTTGTTGACCAGAATACCGCCCTCACCACGACACCCTTCGGTCATCAAGATGCCAGAACCCGGCAGACCGGTGGGGTGATATTGCACAAATTCCATATCCCGCAGCGGGACGCCGTGGTGGAATGCCATCCCCATACCATCACCGGTAACAATACCGCCGTTGGTGTTATAACGATAAACACGACCTGCGCCACCTGTCGCCATGACTACCGCGTTCGCCCGGATTTGCACTCGGGTACCTTCCATCATATTCATGGCAACAACACCACGCGCTTGACCATCATCGACCAGAATATCTAGAACGAAATGTTCATCAAAGCGCTGAATTTGCGGGTACTTCAACGAGGTTTGGAACAGGGTATGCAGCATGTGGAAGCCGGTCTTATCGGCGGCGAACCAAGTACGTTCAATTTTCATCCCACCAAAGCGGCGAACGTTAACTGAACCATCAGGTTTGCGGCTCCACGGGCAGCCCCAAATTTCCAGTTGTGCCATCTCTTCCGGGCAGCTGTGAACAAAATGGTCAACAACATCTTGTTCGCATAGCCAGTCACCACCGGCTACGGTGTCGTGGAAATGATAGTCAAAGGTATCGTGGTCCTGCGTGACGGCGGCTGATCCCCCTTCGGCAGCCACGGTATGGCTACGCATCGGGTATACTTTCGAGATCAGAGCAATCTTCAGCTGAGGGTTGGCTTCCGCTGCGGCTATTGCTGCACGTAAACCAGCGCCTCCGGCCCCGATAATGGCAAGATCGGCGTTAAAGGTTTGCACTGCGCTTCTCCATTGTTCAAGTGAAATACCCGGCATACTTCAAGCTGCATGTGCGTTGGCTGCTTTCGTTCACCCCAGTCACTGACCTGAGTAAGCTCCTGAGGGTTTGTTCAATTGCCGCCTTCCTGCAACTCGAACTATTTTGGGTATATATAATTAAAGCTATATTTCTTTAAAATTATTATCACGCTAACTTATTAGTGAGCGGCCAGAATGATGATATTAAGAATAGCTATTTCTTACTTTTTGTATGGGAATAATTATACCCAATGCTAAGTAGCAGAAATTTGATGTGATCGATTGTTTTGTTTTATTTGAACCGCCTCAAGGGCATTACTGACAAAAACGTGATCCCAAACAGGATCTGCTGGGCATAACAGTTTTTTGCAGAGTGAAATGCTGAATTCGAGGGGATAATTGCCTAGAGGGGTGACAGATTTGTCTGAGGGGATGGATGCGGGTAGACTGCACCCCCTGTTTGATTTCGGAGTTAACCACCATGAGCGAAACGGCAAGCTGGCAGCCGAGTGCACCTATCGCCAATTTGTTGAAGCGCGCAGCAATAATGGCAGAGATCCGGCGCTTTTTTGCCGATCGTGGCGTATTAGAAGTTGAAACGCCCACCATGAGCCAAGCGACAGTGACGGACATTCATTTAGTCCCATTCGAAACCCGGTTTGTTGGCCCGGGCGCTGCCGATGGTTTGACGCTGTACATGATGACCAGTCCGGAATACCACATGAAGCGCCTGCTGGCGGCGGGCAGTGGCTCTATCTATCAGTTGGGCCGCAGTTTTCGTAATGAAGAAGCTGGCCGTCATCACAATCCTGAATTCACCATGCTTGAATGGTATCGCCCACATTATGATATGTATCGCTTAATGAATGAGGTGGATGACCTGTTGCAGCAAATTCTGGATTGCAATAGCGCCGAAACACTCTCTTATCAGCAAGCTTTCCAGCGCCATCTGGGTATTGACCCATTATCAGCAGAGAAAGCGCAATTGCGTGAAGCGGCAGCAAAACTGGATCTAAGTAATGTCGCGGATACCGAAGAGGATCGCGATACACTGCTGCAACTGCTGTTCACCGTGGGGGTCGAGCCGCATATTGGTCGTGATAAACCAGCCTTTGTTTATCATTTCCCTGCATCACAAGCTTCTCTGGCGGTCATCAGCACGGAAGATCACCGTGTAGCCGAGCGTTTTGAGGTTTACTTCAAAGGTATTGAGCTGGCAAATGGCTTCCATGAGCTGACTGATGGCGATGAACAACTGCAACGTTTTGAGCAAGATAATCGCAGCCGTGCTAAACGCGGTTTACCGCAGCACCCGATCGACATGAATCTGATCGCTGCCCTGAAACATGGCTTGCCGGATTGTTCTGGTGTGGCACTCGGGGTTGATCGTTTGGTGATGCTGGCGCTGAATGCAGAGCGGTTGAGTGATGTTATCGCCTTCCCAGTCGATATTGCCTAATTCCTCTTCGTCCTTGGCGCCGCCGCGGTGTTCGCTGCACTCGCTCACCCGAATCACTTACGACAGTAAGCTCATCGGGATGCGCTCACTTGCTGCCTTGCTGCAACACCAATGACTTTGAGGAATGTGAGTGTCCTTGGCGCCGCCGCGGTGTTCGCTGCACTCGCTCACCCGAATCACTTACGACAGTAAGCTCATCGGGATGCGCTCACTTGCTGCCTTGCTGCAACACCAATGACTTTGAGGAATGCGAGTGTCCTTGGCACCGCAGCGGTATTAAAAGAAATGCCCTGACCTGTGAAGGTTCAGGGCATTTTTGTTTCTTACTCACTGATTGATCTTACAAGCTGCCCGGCGTGCGGCTGCGATTTGACGAAACAACACGCCCACGCCCCAGTGTTTCCAGACGCGCCTGGAATGGCGGGAATGGCAGGGTAATGCCGTGCTCGCGGTAACCGGCCAGAATCAGCTGGTGGATCTCATGGCGCAGCGGCATGCGGTGGCCCATTTCGGCGGCGTAAATTCGCAGTTCGAAAATCTGAATCCCTTGCTGGAGATCGACCAAATAGACCTCCGGTGGCGGGTTATCCAATACCAGCGTACAGCGGCGCGCAGCGGTGAGTAAAACTTCAGTCACCTCCTCACTGCTGGTTTCAGCCGGTGCTGGCACTGTCAGAACCACACGGGTAATCGAATCCGACAGGGACCAGTTAATAAACTGCTCAGTAATAAATGCCTTATTCGGCACAATGATCTCTTTGCGGTCCCAGTCAGAGATAGTGGTGGCGCGAGTATTGATTTTGGTCACGCTACCGGTGAGATCACGGATAGTCACGGTATCGCCGATGCGGATCGGTTTTTCAAACAAAATGATCAAACCAGAGACGAAGTTGGCGAAGATCTCCTGCAAGCCGAAGCCCAAACCTAAACCCAGTGCGGCAACCAGCCATTGGAATTTCGCCCACTCGATTCCCAGCATTGAGAAGCCAAGTAATCCACCAAACAGGATCAACAGATATTTAGTGATCGTGGAGATGGCATAGCCGGTTCCCGGCGTCAGATCCAAATGCTGCAATAGCGCCAGTTCCAGCAGGGCGGGCAGATTACGCACTAACTGTGTGGTTACAATCATCACCAGAATGGCGATCAACAGTGAGCCCATGGTGATCGCTTGCACCGACTCTATGCCGTTAATGGTGGATGAAACATCCCACAGGCGAATGTTTTCCAAGAAACCAAACGCGGAATGAATCTCAGACCAGAGTGCGATCACGGAAACCAAGGCGATCATGGTGAGGATCGATCGCACCAGCCGCAGTGACTGGGCGCTGATCACATCAAGATCAATGACCGGCTCTTCGACATCAATGGAACCTTCGGTGCTGTTATTGTGCGGGGTGTCATCTTCGCCCCGCGCACGTTGCGCCAGAATGTCGGCTCGCCGCTGTTTCGCGCGGTCAAAGGCAATGCGGCGGCGCTGAATTAACATCCAACGGCGGATGATATGGTAAACCACCAACAGGAAGAACCAAATGGCGACCGAGGTCTCCAAACGCGCCAGTAGTGCCTGTGAGGTGGTGAGATAGCCGAGCGCTGCTGCTAACGCGGCAATCAATGGCGCAGAGAGCAGCAGCCCCCACAGCGCCGAGTTAACCATGTTCTCGCCTGACCCTTTTTTATCCAGATAGAGTGGGATACCCGCCCGTTTCAGGCTGTTGGTCACCAGACTTAAGGCAATACACAGCAAAATAAAGCATAACCGACCCAGAGTGCCGGCGAATTCACGGTCGTTATAATTCTCAAAAGTGATCAGGGCCATCATCAATGGAATGATCAGCCACACTGACATGCGATAGAAGCGCATGGCCCGCCCGACTTGCGCCGGTGACCAGCGGAAATGGGTGATAAACAGGCCATGGGGATGGGCAAACGCAGCGCTGATCATAAACACCCAAAGCACTGGCACGGTGGCGGTGACGGCATTGCCAATGGCGATAGCCATTGGGTAGGACCAAGCATTTTGCAGGCCATAACCGAGGGCCGCCCATAGCACAGGCAGCGGCAGAGCCATCAGAATCGACCAAAATACGGTTCGTAATGTCAGAGAGAAATGGTCTTGCGTGACCTTACCCACTCGGCTACTGGCGCGCTCAAGGAAGGCATGATAGTGGCGGCGTGAGCTGATACTGAAGCCAACAAACAGCAGAGCGCCAATAATCGGCAATAATGTCTCTTGGCTGGTCATCATCATGACGAATGCACCGCTCAGCTGTGAAAGGGTATCCAGAGACAGCAGGCGGGTTAGGTCATGGGCGACGTTAATCGGGTATGAGAGTGATATCGGGCTGACATCCGCGACCCAGAACAAGTAGCGGTGCGTGGCCTCGCGGACTTCACTCAGTGCATCCACCAACTGACTGTTTGCCACTTTCAGTTTGGTTAGCTCGAGGATCTGCGAGTCATAGCCGGAGAGCAGCGAGTTAAGCAATTCATGCTGAGTGCGCCACTGGGCATCCAGAATGCGCTGCTGCTCAGTGGTTAATGGTGTGCCATCATCTTGTTTTAATTTGGTATTTTGCTGCTGCAACTTATCCAGCATATCTTCATACTGCAGACGCTGAACCCGCAGTTGTGCCATATCACGATCCAACTGCTGTGACTTAGGCACCTCGGGCAATCTTGCGACCTGTGCGCGTAGTGTCTCACCCAGTGCGGTCGAAACACCCAACCACTGGGCTTGCTCACGAATGGTGCTGAGTGCCTGCCGGACTTGCTGTGTCTGTGATACGGCCTGACGTTGCTGCGAAGAGATAAGATCAATGCGCTGGGCTTGCTGATTCAGCGCCTGAGAGAGATCACGGTTTATCTGCAACTGCTGAGTGATGGATTCAGGCAAATTACCACCTTGCTCGGCCAGCAGTTCGGTGCGCTCCAGTGCCTGTTCTGCTGCCTGTTGGCGCTGATTATTCAGTGTGTTACGCAACGCCTGAAGCTGGGCATCCACCCGCTCTTGGCGCTTTTTATACAACTCGGCCCGCAGCCGTGATAACTCCTGCCGATTATTGGCTGAAAGCTGAGAAAGCTCTAACTCATTGGCTTTGGCTTTGCGTGCGACCACTTCAGCCTGTAATAGCGCCAACTGCGCCTGTGCGACAGGGTTTACTGGGTTACTTTGTGCCTGAAGTCGTGTGTTGATTTCGGTCAGAATTCGCCGCGCTTCTGACTGCTGCTGCGGCAACTGGTTGAGGGACTCACTGATCTCACGTGCGCGATCTTGCTCTTGCTGCGACAGGCGGTTCAATTCCAGCAATTGGCTGCTGATCTGCAGCACCTGCTGTTCCAACTCAGGCGTGGATAAATTGCTGGGAACAGGCAGGGGTTTATCCCCTTCCTGCGCCAGTTGTTGACGTAACTCACGGGTCAGTTTGGGGAAGTCATCAATCGCCTTTTGATACTGCTGGGCGCGGATATCAGACTCTTTGGCATCCGCCAGCCAGCTAAGGGCACCTTGCAGCGCCTGAATAATTTCTGCCTGATTGGCCATCCCTTTATTGGCCTCAGCCTGCTTCAGCTCTTGCCGGAGCTGATCTTCATTGGGCTGAGTTGCCGCCTGAAGCGGCAGGGAGAACAACATGACAATCGATAGCAATAGGCCAAAAGTCAGCCACTTGCCTAAGGACAATGAAATTATTGGGCGCACGCAAAGGTTCCTTAACATCAGTGACGTCCTCAGTATCAGGCTAGCACGGCGGGCTAACAGGGGCGGCTTCGGCTAAGACCTCACCCATGCGGGTAACGGAACCACTGTTGAGCTGTGGTGCCAGATACACTTTGCCTTCAGCAAACAAGTTGATGACGGTGGAGCCTAATTTAAAGCGGCCCATCTCTTGCCCTTTCTCCAGTACAACCGCGCCTTCAGTGCCGGCTTGCGGGTAGGTCCAGCGGCGAATAACGCCCTCGCGAGGTGGGGTAATGGTACCTGCCCAGACAGTCTCGATGCTGCCAACAATAGTGGCTCCGACCAGAATTTGTGCCATTGGGCCAAAATCTGTATCGAAGATGCAGATCACGCGCTCATTGCGGGCAAACAGATTCGGCACATTCGCGGCGGTCAATGGATTGACCGAGAACAAGTCGCCTGGCACATAAATCATTTCACGTAATACACCGTCACACGGCATATGCACGCGGTGATAGTCACTCGGGGCCAGATAGGTGGTCACAAACTGACCATTCTGGAACTCGGCGGCCAGCATATAGTTACCTGCTAGCAGCGCTTCCAGAGTGTAGTGGTGGCCTTTGGCCTGCAAAATTTGCCCATCATGAATCGCGCCTAACTGGCTGATTGCACCATCAGCAGGTTGGGCCAACAGGTTAGCTTCAGCGACGATCGGGCGCACACCCGCACGTAGCGGGCGGACGAAGAATTCGTTAAAGCTGCGATAGGCGGAGAATTCAGGATCCTGCGCTTCTTTCATATCGACTTTGTAATAACGGGCAAAGGCTTTGATCACCAGTTGAGTCAACCAGCCGCCTTGCTTATCTGCGCCCCAGCCAGCCAAACGGGTCAGGCCCTGTTTTGGGAGCAAATATTGTAATCTGATTTTGATACTGTCTAGCACGTCGACCTCATTAGATAAGTACATTTTTACTTGGCGTTGCTGCGCTCTAAGCGGCAACGCCAACTATTTTGGCTTATGGGTATCACAGGGGGAAGCCCGTGGTTAAAACATCATTTTTCGTCGCTATCTGATGTTTTGCGGGGTTTCGCCTGCTCCATACTTTCCAGAATTCGATGGTAATTATCGAAGCGCTCTTCGGCAATTTTGCCTTGCTCTACAGCTTCACGTAGGGCACAGCCGGGATCATTGCTATGGCTGCAATCACGGAATTTGCAATGACCGAGATAATCACGGAATTCGACAAATCCTTGGGTGATTTGTTCCGGTGCCAGATGCCAGAGGCCAAATTCACGCACCCCCGGTGAATCAATCACATCGCCGCCATGCTGGAAATGATATAAGCGAGCGGCGGTGGTGGTGTGCTGACCCAGACCGGAGTTACCCGACACCGTATTCACCAAAATTTCATTATCGGTTGGCGGTAACAGGGCATTTAACAGGCTGGATTTCCCCACGCCAGACTGACCGGCAAAGATACTGATTCGCCCAGCCAGCGCCTGTTCAAATGCTTCCATCCCTTCACGGGTTTGGCTCGAAACCTCCAGCACGTTGTAGCCAATGCGGCGATAGATATCCATCATGCCATCAACGAATTTACGGCCATCGGCATCCAGTAAATCGATCTTGTTCAGCACGATTAATGGCTCGACCTCCAGTGTTTCACAGGCCACCAGATAGCGATCGATAATATTGAGTGAAAGTTCGGGTAAGATCGCCGATACGATCACGATCTGGTCGATATTGGCGGCGATCGGTTTCACGCCGTCATAGAGATCAGGGCGCGTTAGCACGGATGTTCGCTCATGAACCGCTTCGACAATACCTTTAACCCGCACCCCTTCCTGCGCTTGCAAACCGGGACGCCAGACTACACGGTCACCGGTCACCAGTGACTTGATGGTACGGCGGATATTACAACGGTGCTGAACACCATCGGTGGCTTCGACATCAGCATGTTGGCCGAAGCGACTGATTACGATACCTTCTTGCGCATCGCCAAGCTGAGAGTCATCTAACTCAGGTTTTCTATCAGTGCGTAGCCGGCGCTGATGGTTAGCCTGTACACGGCGTTGCTGACCTTTCGACAGTTTATTCTTACTCACTGTGCCTCACTTGAATCTGCATATATCGCTGGTTGCGACCAAAAGGGCTATGATACACATTATTTTATCATTTGACCGTTTGTTCGGTTGTCTCACCCGCTAACAGGCAGGAAATAAAATGGCAGAGAACCAAAATAATTTGATCTGGATTGATCTGGAAATGACGGGCCTTGATCCTGAACGGGATCGGATCATCGAGATCGCGACGCTGGTCACTGATGCTAATCTGAATATCTTGGCGGAAGGCCCAGTTCTGGCGGTCCATCAGTCGGATGAGCAGCTTGGGTTAATGGATGAGTGGAATGTACGTACTCACACCGGCAGTGGTTTGGTGGAGCGGGTTAAAGCTAGCCCATTCAGTGACCATGATGCTGAACTGCAAACCATTGAGTTCCTGAAGCAGTGGGTTCCGGCAGGGGTGTCACCGATTTGTGGTAACAGTGTGGGTCAGGACCGCCGCTTCCTGTTCCGTTACATGCCAGAGCTTGAAGCCTATTTCCATTACCGCTATTTGGATGTCAGCACATTAAAAGAGCTGGCGCGCCGCTGGAAACCTGAGATTCTGGCCGGTTTCAAGAAGCAGAACACCCATCAAGCACTGGATGATATTCGTGAGTCCGTGGCCGAGTTAGCCTATTATCGCGAGCATTTTATCCAATCTTAATTACTGGTGCTGGTAAAAACATCACATTGCTGTTTTAATCAGCACTTGAATCGAAAAATGATTTTTTTGCTTTCAGGGGCTTGCGGCAAAACGGATTTCTCGTATAATGCGCACCCCGTACCGATGAAGAATTCGCAAGCCTGCGGAGACAGATTTAGTACAGGAAAATAGTATTTAGTGTAGAAAATTAGTATTCAGGGCGGGAATAGCTCAGTTGGTAGAGCACGACCTTGCCAAGGTCGGGGTCGCGAGTTCGAGTCTCGTTTCCCGCTCCAAATAGTGAAAAGTAGTGGCAGAAGCTAACAGTATCAGTGAACCCTCACTAATACATGTGTGCGGGAATAGCTCAGTTGGTAGAGCACGACCTTGCCAAGGTCGGGGTCGCGAGTTCGAGTCTCGTTTCCCGCTCCAATCTTCAGCCATGAATACCAATGCCGTCAGATGACAGCAGGGTGCAACAGCATCTCAATGCGGGAATAGCTCAGTTGGTAGAGCACGACCTTGCCAAGGTCGGGGTCGCGAGTTCGAGTCTCGTTTCCCGCTCCAAAATTTTTACTCAATCCAAATTTAATTATCCACAGCCATGTCATGCGCTGTACCGTGCCGTACATACAATGTATTAACTTCTTCAACAGAGTTATCCACAATTTCTGTTCTTTTTATATTCTGCTTATAATTTGAACGATTCTATTTCGTGTTTTCTATCCGATTGATTTATTGCGATATATTTTTATGTGAAAACGTTATACCGATCACTTGTGCTTTTTTTTGCGCTTGATTGCCAAGGCGTTTTTATTTTTATGCACAGGAAAACTCCGAGTTCATTCATTATAAAAATATATAAAAAAAGCAATGCCCCAAAGCGGTTGAGCTTCGGGTAAAAAGGGGATCAGGCATCTCTGGGTAAGCCTTTTTCAATGGCTCGCACCAGCCGTTTTTTCTGTGGCGATTGAACATCCACAATCAGTGTAGACCGTCTTTTCAATTGTTGTGATATTGCCCAATCAATATGTTCATCCAGCATCGGATCAATACCCCGACGTGCTTCCAGTGCTAACACAATAGTGTCGAGATAGGGCGCATTCCCCAGTGCCACCGAAATATTGCGTAACCAGCGCAAGTGACCAATCCGCCGGATGGCAGAACCTTCCGTTACCCGCAAAAATTTCTCTTCATTCCAAGCAAATAAATCCAGTAACTCTGGCGTATGCAGCACGGCGCGCGGACTAAAATCTTCTTCATCCGTTAATTGGGAGAAGCGGTTCCAAGGGCAGATGAGCTGGCAATCATCACAGCCATAAATACGATTGCCCATCAGTGGGCGAAACTCTTCAGGTATCGCCCCTTCCAGCTCAATGGTGAGATAAGAGATACAGCGGCGGGCATCGACGGTATAGGGGGCGACGATGGCCCCAGTCGGGCAGGTGGTGATGCAGGCGACACAGCGGCCACATTGCTCTTCTTGTGGCTTATCGACGGGCAACGGCAGATCAATCAGCAACTCGCCCAGAAAGAACC
Organism: Yersinia mollaretii ATCC 43969; assembly: GCF_013282725.1. NCBI lineage: Bacteria > Pseudomonadati > Pseudomonadota > Gammaproteobacteria > Enterobacterales > Yersiniaceae > Yersinia > Yersinia mollaretii. Next base: position 1,739,359 of record NZ_CP054043.1, read on the forward strand.
AAGACCCCGCATCACGATTTAAAATTAGTGAGTGCTTGCCAACCCAGCCAATTCCAGCTTTAGCTGCCAACGAGCGCTCCATGATGGGGGCGGAATCGACAAATGGGCGGAAATTGATTGCTTGCTGTTCGAGGCAATAACTTTGGATCTGGTCACCCAATTTCTTCAGCCGTTGGCGCAATAATTTATGGTAGTCACGGCCCAATGCGTAGCGGCTCACATAACCTAATGATGAATCTTTCAATGTGCTGGCAAAGGCCGCCTTGGCGGGCAGATAATTCATCCGCACGCTGATCACCCGTAATGTCCCCGGCAATAACTCATGGGGCCGGGCGCGCAGCATACCGTGGCGGGCCATCCAAGCCATTTCGCCATGATATTGTTTATCAAGCCAAGCCTGCAAACGCGGTTCTTCCGCAGACAAATCAGTATCGCAAATGCCTACTTGCTGGAAACCTAGCGATTGCCCCCATTGCTTGATATGTTGGGCTAATTGATTCAAATCGAGGGGGTGTGCCATGACGGACCATAGTAAGAAACAAATCGGGGTTAGTTTACCACACTCTGTTTTTTCTGCGGACTGGGTGCGCCAAAACGAGGCCATTGCTGCGGCACACTTCTCCCTGACCCTATTTGATCTGATGGTCAGAGCGGGTGATGCGGCATTTGAACTGGCGCGAAAACAGTACCCTGCCGCCCGCCATTGGCTTATTTTATGCGGTCACGGCAATAATGGCGGTGATGGTTATATCGTGGCTAGCCAGGCATTGGCGGCGGGTTTGAATGTGACACTCATCGCCTGCCCGGGCAATCGGCCGTTGCCCGCCGAAGCGCACCAAGCGCAATCCCAGTGGTTAGCAGCAGGGGGAGTGATTAATCCACCTGATATGCCGTTGCCGCAACATGTCGATTTGATTATCGATGGGCTGTTGGGTATTGGCCTTCGCTCCGCGCCGCAGGGCGTTTATGCGGCCCTCATTGATACCGCGAACCGCCATCGGGCGGCGAAGATTGCCTTGGATATTCCCTCTGGACTCAGCGCTGACAGCGGTGCCGCCCCCGGTTCCGTCATTCGTGCGGATCACACCCTCACTTTTGTGACGCTGAAACCCGGCTTGCTCACCGGTCAGGCCCGTGATTGGGTCGGCCATTTACACTGCAATGACCTGGGACTGACGTCATGGCTCGCCGCTCAACCCGTACAAATTGAGCGCATGACCGCCGAACATCTGCCGCACTGGCTCAAACCGCGTCGCCCCTGTGCTCATAAAGGGGAGCATGGACGATTGTTGCTGGTTGGCGGTGATAAGGGGCTAGGGGGGGCGATTCGGATGGCGGGTGAGGCCGCGCTGCGTAGCGGTGCCGGGCTGGTGCGAGTGCTCACTCACATTGAGCATGTGGCACCGATTTTGGCCGCTCGCCCAGAGCTGATGGTACAAGAACTAACCGATGAAACCCTTGAGCAAAGTATTCGTTGGGCTGATGTGTTAGTGGTTGGGCCGGGGTTAGGGCAATCTGACTGGGGCAAGAATGCGCTGAATTTATTGCAACAAAGTGATAAACCAGCATTATGGGACGCAGATGCACTCAACTTACTGGCATTAAATCCTCTGAAGCGTCAGAATCGGGTATTGACCCCACATCCTGGAGAAGCAGCCCGCCTGCTGGGGTGTCGCGTCGCTGATATTGAGAGTGACCGCTTACTTTCCGCCCGTAACATCGTTAAACAATATGGTGGTGTGGTGGTATTGAAAGGGGCTGGTACTCTGATTGCCAGTGAACAGGGCGAGATGGCGATTGCTGATGTCGGCAATGCGGGTATGGCCTCCGGTGGCATGGGGGATATTCTGTCTGGCATTATTGGTAGTTTGATAGCACAAAAGCTGGTGCTGTATGATGCTGCCTGCGCGGGTTGTGTTGTGCATGGCGTTGCCGCAGACAAACTGGCTGAAGTTCAAGGCACCCGGGGTTTACTGGCGACAGATTTGCTGCCGGTGATTCCGAAGTACGTTAATCCTGAGTTAGCAAGATAGATATCACAGAATGAAAGAACTCGTTTTACCTTTGCCTGATGAGGCAGCGACCGTTGCATTAGGGGCCACTTTGGCCCATGCCTTCAATGGTGCCAGCGTTATTTATCTCTTCGGCGATTTAGGGGCCGGAAAAACGACCTTTAGCCGTGGTTTCCTTCAGGCCCTTGGCCACCTTGGGCATGTTAAAAGCCCCACTTATACCTTGGTTGAACCCTATGCGTTGACCCCAAGACCGGTCTACCATTTTGACCTCTATCGTCTGGCAGATCCTGAAGAGTTGGAGTTTATGGGGATTCGCGACTATTTCGATAAACAGGCAATTTGTCTGGTGGAGTGGCCGCAGCAAGGGGCGGGATTCCTGCCTCAGGCGGATGTAGAGCTGCATTTGGCTTATCAGGACGAAGGGCGGGAGGCCCGTCTGATTGCCATTTCTGATGCTGGTGCTGATGTATTGCGCCGTTTAGCTGCTGTGCAAGGATAATTTGATAATGATGCATGGCTTAACAAAATCCGTTGGCATGAGATTAGTCAATCGCTGGAAACGCCCATTGGCCTCGCTACTGCTGGTTATGGTGGGATTATTCACCTTGCCTTCAGCACTGGCGATGAAATTGACTGATATTAAGGTCAACAATGGCCCAACTGAAAGTCGCGTGACACTCAGTTTTGATGGCAAACCGATCTACGCCTTTTTCTCTTTAAACGCGCCAGAGCGTGTCGTGTTGGATGTCCGCCAAAGTGGCAATCTTTCAGGTCTACCGCTTGAGTTTAGCGGGCAGAATCTGCTGAAAAGAATCCGCTCCAGCACCCCAAAAGATGAGCAAAGTACCCGTCTGGTATTGGAACTGACGCAAAAAGTGAAGACCCGCGCTGTCACTCAGCAGTCGGGCAACAATTACACCGTCGTCATTACCATGACCGCCACGGATAGCGCCCCTGTTCGCCAGACACAGGTCTTAAGCCAGACCAATACACCTAGCCCTAATGCGGGGCGATTGACGTCGCAAGCAACAAGTTCGGCTCCCGCTGCACGCATAACCAACTCCAATACCACTTCAGTGGCGAAAAATCCGTTTAACAACAAACCCACAGTAGTGGTGAGCAGCGAAAGCACCACGACGAATACTGCCCGCCCGATTAAAACCGCCAGTGTCGCGAACAGTGATCGGGTTGTGGTGGCGATTGATGCGGGCCACGGTGGTCAAGATCCCGGTGCAATCGGGCAAAACGGCTTGAAAGAGAAGAATGTCACTATTGCCATCGCCCGTCGGCTTGAAGCGCTACTCAATAGTGACCCGATGTTTAAGCCGGTGTTGACCCGTAATGGCGATTACTTTATTTCGGTGATGGGCCGATCTGACGTGGCGCGGAAACAGAGCGCTAACGTGCTGGTTTCCATCCATGCTGATGCGGCGCCTAACCGCAGTGCCACGGGAGCCTCGGTTTGGGTGCTCTCCAATCGCCGTGCAAACAGTGAAATGGGGAGCTGGCTGGAGCAACATGAGAAGCAATCCGAGCTGCTCGGCGGCGCGGGCGATGTGTTGGCAAACACCGCGTCGGACCCCTATTTGAGTCAGGCGGTGCTGGATCTGCAATTTGGTCACTCCCAGCGAGTGGGGTATGACGTCGCCACCAAAGTGCTGCGTGAGCTGCAAAATATTGGCGATATCCATAAACGCCGCCCTGAACACGCCAGTCTTGGGGTGTTGCGTTCACCGGATATTCCGTCGTTGTTAGTGGAAACCGGCTTTATCAGTAATAGTACGGAGGAGCGGCTGCTTGGCAGTAGCGCGTATCAGGAGAAGATTGCTCAGGCCATTTATAAAGGCTTGCGCAGTTATTTCCTCGCGCATCCGCTACAAGCCGACCCAAAGGTCGAAAACCGTCCGCTAATCGAAACAGCGGCGGTTGATTCATCTTCATCGCGTTCACGTGTTAATCAGCCTGATCCGGTTGTCAGTAATGCGCAAAGCGGCAGAGTATCTGCCACCAAAACGATTGCGACGGGTAAAAGCCAGATCCATAAAGTGCAACGTGGCGAAACCTTATCCGGAATTGCCAGTCAATACGGTGTCAGTATGGCGGTGTTGCGGCAGAATAATACGCTGAAAAATGATGTGGTCTGGGTAGGGCAGCGGTTGAAAGTCCCGGCCTCCGGCAGTACGGCTGCGGCAGTTACGCCAAAAGCAGCCACGTCAAAAACAACCGCGTCAACTAAAGCGAAATCGAATAAAAGCCAGCCCGTTAAGCATCAGGTAAAACGCGGCGATACGTTATCCGCCATTGCCGCCAGATACGGTGTGTCGATGAGCGAGATTGAGCGGGCGAATAAGATAAAGTCAGGTAACGTCCAACTTGGGCAGACCCTCACGATTCCACAATCGTAAGCGAAAGGAACTGCTATGCCGATTCAGATTCTGCCACCACAGCTCGCGAACCAAATTGCCGCCGGTGAAGTGGTAGAACGGCCTGCATCGGTAGTCAAAGAGTTGGTCGAGAACAGTCTGGATGCGGGTGCGACGCGGATTGATATTGATATTGATCGTGGTGGGGCAAAACTCATTCGTATCCGTGATAACGGCTGTGGGATTAACAAAGAGGATTTGGCACTGGCATTGGCGCGCCATGCCACCAGTAAAATAAGCTCGCTGGAGGATCTGGAAGCCATCCTCAGTATGGGGTTTCGCGGTGAAGCACTGGCCAGTATCAGCTCCGTCTCTCGCCTGATTCTGACGTCGCGCACTGCCGAGCAAAATGAAGCTTGGCAGGCTTACGCGGAGGGTCGCGATATGGCGGTGACCATCAAACCCGCCGCGCATCCTGTGGGCAGCACCCTTGAAGTACTGGATCTCTTTTACAATACGCCTGCCCGCCGCAAATTTATGCGCACTGAAAAAACTGAATTTGGTCACATTGATGAAGTGGTGCGGCGCATTGCGTTGGCGCGCTTCGATGTAGCTATCAACTTGAGTCATAACGGTAAGTTAATGCGCCAGTACCGTGCAGCCACCGACCCATCACAGCATGAGCGCCGTTTGGCCAGCATCTGTGGCCCGGCGTTTTTGCAGCATGCACTGGCGATCTCTTGGCAGCATGATGACTTAACGATTCGTGGCTGGGTGGCTGATCCGGCGGCGAGCCGCACACTCAGTGAAATGCAATATTGCTACGTGAATAGCCGCATGATGCGCGATCGGCTGATCAACCATGCGATCCGTCAGGCGTATCAGGATTTACTCAAGGACGACCAACAGCCCGCCTACGTGTTGTATCTGGATATCGATCCCCATCAGGTGGATGTTAATGTACACCCGGCTAAACATGAAGTGCGCTTCCATCAGGCGCGTCTAGTACATGACTTTATCTATCAAGCCGTGACCACGGTGTTACAACAAGCCGCTACCCCAGTTCTGAACGTCAATGAAGATGGCGAAGAGATCGAAGCTCCGCGCTGGCAGCCGGAAAATCGCGTCGCGGCTGGGGTTAATAAATATGCACAACCGGAACCGACGAAAACCCTTCCGATAGAGCGAAACGCGGCTACTGAGCGAGTATCATCGGTCCGTGAACATGCGGCCCCCGCTTACAGCACGGGCCAGCCTTACCAGAAACAGCAAGGTGAGTTATATCGCCAGCTGGTGCAACCGGCTGTTATGACTCCGCCAGCAGAACTCCGCGCTCCGGTAGTTGCGCCGCCGAAACCACGGCCAACACCTGCTGATGCTCCTCTTCAAGGCGATCATTACAGTTTTGGCCGAGTGCTCACGGTATTTCCACCTTGTTATGCTTTGATTGAATATAAGCAAGGCATAGCATTACTGGCACTGAAGGTTGCAGAGCGCTGGCTGAAACAGGCTCAATTAAACCCGCCGCCAGAAGGACTGCGTCCTCAGCCGTTACTCATCCCGTTAAAACTGACATTAGCTAAAAATGAGGCCGCTGCTTGCCAGCGCCACCAGAACTTATTGATGACGATGGGGATAGAGCTGGCTGTTGAACACGGAAGAGGGACCTTACGTGCAGTATCTTTACCATTACGCCAACAAAATTTACAAAAACTGATACCGGAACTGTTAGGCTATCTGTCGCAGCATGAAGAGATATCGCCTGATGCTTTGGCCACATGGATTGCACGCTATCTTGGCAGTGAACATGAGGTATGGAATGTGTCTCAAGCGATACAGTTATTGACGGATGTTGAGCGTCTTTGTCCACAGCTGGTGCAATCACCCCCTGCTGGGCTATTACAACCTATTGATATAAAGGCTGCATTGGCAACCCTGACTCATGAATGATATTGAAAATCGAGACCGGCCACCGGCAATCTTTGTTATGGGGCCAACTGCTTCAGGTAAAACAGCGCTCTCAATTGCGCTGAGACAGCGGCTACCTGTGGAGTTAATCAGCGTAGACTCTGCCCTAATCTATCGTGGCATGGATATCGGCACGGCTAAGCCCAGTGCAGAAGAGCTGGCGTTAGCGCCACATCGCCTGATTGACATCCGCGATCCGGCTGAATCCTACTCGGCCGCTGATTTCCGTAAAGATGCATTGAAAGAGATGGCCGACATTACCGCTGCCGGGCGAATTCCGCTGTTGGTGGGGGGAACGATGCTCTATTTTAAAGCGCTGTTGGACGGTTTATCGCCGTTGCCCTCCGCCGATCCGCAGGTACGCCAGCGTATTGAAGAGCAGGCGGCGGAGCAGGGTTGGGAGGCATTACACCAGCAATTGGCTGACATCGATCCCGTCTCGGCGGCGCGAATTCATCCTAATGATCCCCAACGGCTCTCTAGAGCACTGGAAGTTTTTTTTATTTCAGGTAAAACTTTAACGGAACTGACTAAAATTTCGGGTGAAACCTTACCTTATCGGGTTCACCAATTTGCGATTGCGCCTGTTAGCCGAGAGCTTCTGCACCAGCGGATTGAATTACGTTTTCATCAGATGCTGGCGGCAGGGTTTGAAGCAGAGGCTAGGGCGCTTTTTGACCGTGGTGACTTGCATACGGATTTGCCTGCCATTCGTTGTGTGGGATACCGGCAGATGTGGTCATATCTGTCCGGTGAGATTGATTACAACGAAATGGTTTACCGCGGAGTTTGTGCGACACGTCAACTGGCAAAGCGCCAAATGACTTGGTTACGGGGCTGGAGTTCAGTTCAATGGCTCGACAGTGATAAGCCGGGAGAGGCTTTAGACTCTGTAATACAGGTTGTTAGTGCATAGGTTGAATGATTGTGTACAATTGATTAGTACTCAACGCGCGGATTTTTTTTTACGCAGTTTATTTTTGAGCCGATAGGTTCTTAGTTAAAAACAACAAGCAAATAAGGAAAACATAGAATGGCTAAGGGGCAATCTTTGCAAGATCCGTTCCTGAACGCATTGCGTCGTGAACGTGTTCCGGTTTCTATTTATTTAGTGAATGGCATTAAACTGCAGGGCCAGGTTGAGTCTTTTGATCAGTTTGTCATTCTGTTAAAGAACACAGTTAGCCAGATGGTTTATAAGCACGCCATCTCTACTGTAGTGCCTTCCCGCCCGGTTTCGCATCACAGCAATAATCCGAGTGGTAGCACCAATAATTATCATGGTAGTAATCCGTCTGCGCCTCAACAGCCGCAGCAGGATAGCGATGACGCTGAATAAAGCGCATTGTTGGTCGACCATGACGGAGAACATAAGCAACGGATTCGGGCTTATGTTCTCCGCACTAGCGGTTTTGATCCGTTTGAGAGGTTGCACGTTTGTTTGACCGCTATGAAGCCGGTGAGCAGGCCGTACTGGTCCATATCTATTTCTCGCAAGACAAAAACTCAGAGGATCTGCGCGAATTTGAAGCGTTGGTATCTTCTGCGGGCGTAGAGGCTTTGCAAATTGTGACGGGTAGTCGCAAAGCACCACACCCTAAGTACTTTGTTGGCGAAGGAAAGGCCGTAGAAATTGCTGACGCGGTGAAAGCCAGTGGCGCGTCTGTTGTCCTGTTTGATCATGCCCTATCCCCAGCGCAAGAGCGAAATCTTGAGCGTTTGTGTGAGTGTCGAGTCATTGATCGTACTGGGCTAATTTTAGATATTTTTGCCCAACGGGCCCGTACCCATGAAGGTAAATTACAGGTCGAGTTAGCGCAATTGCGCCATATCGCGACCCGTTTGGTACGTGGTTGGACGCATCTTGAGCGTCAAAAGGGGGGGATTGGCCTAAGAGGGCCAGGTGAAACCCAGTTGGAGACTGACCGCCGTCTGCTACGCGACCGTATCACTTTGATTTTAAGTCGTTTAGAGCGTGTGGCAAAGCAGCGAGAGCAAGGGCGGCGTGCGCGTACCCGTGCTGATATTCCGACAGTATCCTTGGTGGGATATACCAACGCCGGTAAATCCAGCCTGTTTAACAAAATTACGGCAGCTGATGTTTATGCGGCTGACCAATTATTTGCCACACTGGATCCAACGTTACGCCGCATTAATGTGGCTGATGTGGGGGATACAGTATTGGCGGATACGGTAGGTTTTATCCGGCATCTGCCGCACGATCTGGTTGCTGCTTTTAAAGCAACACTACAAGAGACGCGGCAAGCTTCATTACTGTTACACATTATCGATGCAGCTGATCCTCGAGTCACTGAGAATATGGCCGCCGTCGATACTGTTTTGGCAGAGATCGAGGCCGATGAAATACCTACATTATTAGTAATGAATAAAATTGATTTGTTGGATGATTTTGTCCCGCGAATTGATCGCAACGAAGACAATCTGCCAGTCAGAGTTTGGCTTTCTGCCCAAACCGGCGCAGGGATCCCGTTGCTCTTTCAAGCGTTGACGGAACGCCTTTCAGGTGAGATCGCACACTATGAATTGCGTTTACCGCCTCAGGCAGGTCGTCTACGTAGCCGTTTTTACCAGCTTCAGGCAATTGAAAAAGAGTGGATAGACGAGGACGGGAACGTCGGTATGGTGGTCAGAATGCCTATCGTGGATTGGCGTCGTCTCTGTAAACAAGAGCAGGAATTGATCAGTTATATTACTAGTGAATCTGGTGTAGTTAATTAGTGGATTATCTGATCTTTCTTGTGAAAATAAGAGCCAGCGTCTTTGGCATGTGCTCTTGGCCTGAAGAAAACCAATCATAGAAGAATGGAGCTAAAACATGGCGTGGAATCAGCCCGGTAATAACGGACAGGACCGCGATCCGTGGGGGAGCAGCAATAATAATGGCGGCAACTCTGGCGGAAATAACAATAATAAAGGTGGCCGTGACCAAGGGCCGCCTGATCTGGATGATATCTTCCGTAAACTGAGCAAAAAACTGAGTAGCCTCGGTGGCAAAGGTGGCGGAAGCGGTAATGGCAACAATGGCGCAACACAAGGTCCTGGCTTCAGTGGGCGTATTGTGGGCATCGCGGTTGTGGCGGTTGTGGTTATCTGGGCGGCAAGTGGTTTCTATACAATTAAAGAAGCCGAGCGCGGTGTTGTGACTCGCTTGGGTAAATTAAGCCATATCGTGCAGCCTGGTTTGAACTGGAAACCGACCTTTATCGACGAAGTGACCCCAGTTAACGTTGAATCTGTGCGTGAATTGGCCGCTTCTGGTGTCATGCTGACCTCTGATGAGAACGTGGTTCGCATCGAGATGAACGTGCAGTATCGCGTGACTGACCCGGCCGCTTATCTGTTTAGCGTGACGAATCCGGATGATAGTCTGCGTCAGGCAACAGACAGCGCCGTGCGTGGTGTTATCGGTAAATACACCATGGACAAAATTCTCACCGAAGGCCGTACCATCGTGCGTAGTGACACTCAGCGTGTACTGGAAGAGACCATTCGTCCGTACAACATGGGGATAACACTGCTGGACGTTAACTTCCAGGCAGCACGTCCGCCGGAAGAAGTTAAAGCGGCATTTGATGATGCGATTGCAGCCCGTGAAAACGAACAGCAGTACATTCGTGAAGCGGAAGCCTATACCAACGAAGTCCAGCCACGTGCTAATGGTCAGGCACAGCGTCTGTTAGAAGATGCCCGTGCTTATGCCGCACGTAAAGTGTTGGAAGCGCAAGGTGAGGTTGCTGGTTTTGCCAAGTTGTTGCCTGAGTATAAGGCTGCACCGGAAATTACCCGTGAGCGTCTGTACATCGAAACCATGGAGAAGGTTCTGGGCAAAACGCGCAAAGTGTTGGCTAGCGATAAAGGCAACAGTTTGATGGTGCTGCCATTGGATCAAATGCTGCGCGGTCAAGGCGCAGATAAAGCGGATGGCAACAAAGACACCAGCCTGCTTCGTTTGAATCCGCCTTCCTCTGCTAATAGCAGCCAAGAGTCTGGTGCAAGTAACTCAAGCTCAACCAGTGGCTCTATCATGGATCAGCGTCGAGCGAATGCTCAGCGTGATACTTCCACTCGCGTAGGGAGAGAATAACCAATGCGTAAGTCTATTTTACTTATCGTCGTTGTGGTGTTAGTCGCACTCTACGCTTCGCTGTTTGTGGTACAAGAAGGTCAGCGCGGGATCGTGCTGCGCTTTGGTAAGGTATTGCGTGATAGTGATAACAAGCCTCTGGTGTACGCACCGGGCCTGCACTTCAAGATACCATTTATCGAAACAGTGAAGACGTTGGACGCCCGTATTCAGACCATGGATAACCAGGCTGACCGTTTCGTGACTAACGAGAAGAAAGACCTGATTGTTGACTCCTACCTGAAATGGCGTATCAGTGATTTCAGCCGTTACTATCTGGCCACCGGCGGTGGTGATGTATCTCAGGCTGAAGTGCTGTTGAAACGTAAATTCAGTGACCGTTTGCGTTCTGAAATTGGTCGCCTGAATGTTCGCGACATTGTCACCGACTCTCGTGGTCGCCTGACTTCAGATGTGCGTGATGCACTGAATACCGGTAGTGTTGGTGATGAAGCTGTCACGACTGAAGCGGATGATGCGATTGCTTCAGCAGCGGCCCGTGTTGAACAGGAAACTCGTGGCAAACAGCCAGCGGTTAACCCGAACAGCATGGCGGCACTGGGTATCGAAGTGGTTGACGTACGAATCAAGCAAATCAACTTACCAGCTGAAGTTTCTGATGCAATCTTCCAGCGTATGCGTGCTGAACGTGAAGCGGTAGCCCGTCGTCACCGTTCACAGGGTCAGGAAGAAGCAGAGAAGTTGCGTGCAACGGCTGACTATGAAGTGACACGTACACTGGCAGAAGCAGAACGTCAGGCGCGTATTACTCGCGGCGGCGGTGATGCAGAAGCGGCTCGTCTGTTTGCTGATGCATTCAGCAAAGACCCAGACTTCTATGCCTTCATTCGTAGCTTGCGTGCGTATGAAAATAGCTTCAACAGCGGCAATGATGTGATGGTGCTTAGCCCGGACAGTGATTTCTTCCGCTACATGAGATCACCGGATAACTCCAGCAAACGTCCATAACGGCTGTTGTTACAGCGCGTTTTGACCGAAACAGCAAGGCCCGTTCACGCGGGCCTTTTCTATTTGAGCCCGTTTTTATCTTTTGAGACAGACAATGAATTCAACCATTTTGTTAGCATTGGCACTGGTTTTGGTGCTGGAAGGTCTTGGCCCGATGCTTTATCCCAAAGCCTGGCGCAAAATGATTCAGGCAATGACCCAATTACCGGATACCACATTACGCCGTTTTGGCGGTGGATTAGTGGTTGCAGGCGTCGTTATCTACTACATGTTGCGTAGCCGCATGGGTGGCTAAATGTAAGCACAAAAATTGTTCAGTTATGTGTTAAAAAGTACTGAAAGCCGCCGTATGAGATGTTAGAATCCTTTTTTAAGCAACCTGGTGATTTTTGAGATGGGTAAGAACGTCGTCGTACTGGGCACCCAATGGGGTGACGAAGGTAAGGGCAAGGTCGTTGACCTGCTGACTGAACGGGCTAAATATGTTGTGCGCTATCAAGGTGGTCACAACGCTGGCCACACTTTGGTTATCAACGGTGAGAAAACCGTTCTTCATTTAATTCCCTCAGGTATTCTGCGTGAAAACGTAACCAGCATCATCGGCAACGGTGTTGTACTGGCACCTGACGCTTTAATGAAAGAGATGACAGAACTTGAAGCGCGCGGTATCCCTGTTCGTGAGCGACTGTTACTCTCCGAAGCATGCCCATTAATCCTGCCTTATCATGTGGCACTGGATAATGCGCGTGAAAAAGCACGTGGTGCAAAAGCCATTGGGACTACCGGTCGTGGTATCGGTCCTGCCTATGAAGATAAAGTTGCCCGTCGCGGTCTGCGTGTAGGTGATTTGTTCAACAAAGAAACCTTCGCGATCAAGCTGAAAGAGATTGTGGATTACCACAACTTCCAGTTGGTGCATTACTACAAAGAAGACGCAGTTGACTACCAAACGGTGCTGGATGATGTATTGGCTATTGCCGATATTCTGACCGCCATGGTGGTTGACGTTTCTGAATTGCTGGATAATGCCCGCAAGCAAGGCGAGCTCATCATGTTCGAAGGCGCACAAGGCACCTTACTGGACATCGACCACGGTACTTATCCGTATGTCACCTCATCTAACACCACTGCGGGCGGCGTAGCGACAGGTTCTGGCTTGGGCCCACGTTATGTTGATTATGTACTGGGTATCGTTAAAGCTTATTCTACTCGTGTAGGTGCAGGTCCATTCCCGACTGAACTGAACGACGAAACAGGCGAATTCCTGCGTAAGCAAGGTAACGAATATGGCGCGACCACTGGCCGTAGCCGTCGTACTGGCTGGTTGGATATCGTTGCCGTGCGCCGTGCTGTGCAGATCAACTCCCTATCTGGTTTCTGCATGACCAAACTGGACGTGCTGGATGGTCTGCAAGAAGTGAAGCTCTGTGTTGGCTACCGCATGCCAGATGGCCGCGAAGTGGATACCACCCCACTGGCTGCTGAAGGCTGGGAAGGTATCGAGCCTATCTACGAAACCATGCCAGGCTGGTCAGAAACCACCTTTGGTGTGAAAGAACACAGCAAGTTGCCACAGGCAGCCCTGAACTACATTGCACGTGTAGAAGAGCTGACAGGCGTTCCGGTTGATATCATCTCTACCGGTCCTGATCGTGATGAAACCATGATCCTGCGCGACCCATTTGATGCATAATTGATGATTGATTGGCTAACCGCCAAAAATCAGCATTCAGATGTGCGTGTTTGAAGTAATAGCCGGGCTTGCGTCCGGCTTTATTGTTTGTGCTCTTCTTGCATTTGCTGCAGGTCTACAACGCCAATGAATTTGGGGATGAAATCTAGGCTGAAATTGCCCCCAATATGCCGTTTTACATCAAAAAACTCACCCGCCACCTAAATGATTAGCCGCAAGCTTTATGGCTGGTTTATCATTCAAGGTATATATCAGTCATACTTCAAGTTGCATGTGCGTTGGCTGCCTTCGTTCACTGATGTAAGCTCTTGGGAATTATGAGCCTCATTAGAGGCTCACCCTACGGGCCAGCACTTGTGCTGTTCAAAATGGTTTACAACCAATTTGTCGCTCGGTGGCCGCTTTCCTGTAACTCGAATTATTTAGGATATAAGTTTCTAAATAGCACCTAGAATCGCACTTATGACCGATCAAAAATGTGTCATCTTAGATGGGTTTAAGCCGGGTAAACTGATACTCAGGGGTATACGTGCAGTTAACAAGTTTTACTGATTATGGTTTGCGGGCGCTTACTTATATGGCCTCGCTGCCTGAAGGCCAAATGACCAGCATTTCTCAGGTCACTGAAGTCTATGGCGTGTCTCGCAATCATATGGTTAAAATAATCAATCAGTTGAGCCGTGTCGGGTTGGTAACGGCGGTGCGGGGCAAAAATGGCGGGATACGGCTGGGTAAGCCTGCCGAGCAGATTCGAATTGGTGACGTTGTGCGCCAGCTTGAGCCACTCTCTTTGGTGAATTGCAGTAGCGATTTTTGCCACATAACACCCGCTTGCCGCTTGAAACAAGTGCTTAATCAGGCGGTACAGAGTTTCCTTAACGAGCTGGATAACTATACTTTGGCTGACATGGTCCAAGATAATGCCCCGCTCTATAAACTATTACTTGTTGAGTAGTTTTTATAATAAAACATGTGTATGCCCAATAGATTTGCAAGGTGCAGCAACCCCCTGCAACTTTAAGTCCGAAAGGGATACAGCCTGCTGCTGACAACGGAGGAACCGCAATGTCACAAGATCCATTCTTGGAACGAGAAGCAGAGAAATATGAGTCACCGATCCCGAGCCGGGAATTCATTTTGACTCATCTCGCCAAGCGCGAAACACCTGCCAGCCGTGAAGAGCTGGCCAATGAACTCAATTTAACTGGCGAAGAGGCTCTAGAGGCTCTGCGTCGCCGCCTGCGCGCGATGGAGCGTGATGGGCAGTTAATCTTCACCCGTCGCCAGTGCTACGCCTTGCCGGAGCGTCTGGACTTATTACGCGGTACTGTTATTGGTCACCGTGATGGTTTCGGTTTTTTACGGGTTGAAGGCAGCAAAGACGATCTCTATCTCTCTGCTGAACAGATGAAAACCGCGATTCATGGCGATGTGGTATTGGCCCAAGCCGTTGGTGCTGATCGCAAAGGCCGCCGTGAAGCGCGTATCGTGCGAGTATTGGTACCGAAAACCAGCCAAATCGTGGGCCGCTACTTTACCGACGCGGGTACGGGTTTTGTGGTGCCCGATGATGGTCGCTTGAGTTTCGATATTCTGATCCCACCCGAGTCTATCAATGGTGCGCGGATGGGTTATATGGTAGTGGTGGAGCTGACCCAACGCCCAACTCGCCGCACCAAAGCCGTCGGTAAGATTGTTGAAGTCCTCGGCGAGAACATGGGCACCAGCATGGCGGTGGATATCGCGCTGCGTACTCATGAAATCCCGCACACGTGGCCGCCTCAGGTAGAAAAACAGGTCGCAGACCTGAAAGAACAAGTGCCGGAAGAGGCGAAAAAAGGGCGGGTGGATTTACGCAACCTGCCACTGGTCACGATTGATGGCGAAGATGCCCGTGACTTCGATGACGCCGTGTATTGCGAGAAAAAACGCGGTGGCGGCTGGCGTTTGTGGGTTGCCATTGCGGATGTCAGCTACTATGTGCGACCGCGCACGGCACTGGATGATGAAGCCCGCAGCCGTGGTAACTCAGTCTACTTCCCGTCGCAAGTGATCCCGATGCTGCCGGAAGTGCTGTCAAACGGCCTCTGTTCCCTAAATCCGCAGGTAGACCGCCTGTGTATGGTGTGTGAGATGACCATCTCCGCACAGGGCAAGCTTTCATCCTCCAAGTTCTATGAAGCGGTGATGAGCTCCCATGCACGCCTGACCTACACTAAAGTGTGGCGCATCATTGATGGCGAAGAGTCGCTGCGTGAGCAATATAAGCCGCTGGTGCCGCATCTGCTAGAGCTGCATACCATGTACAAGGCGCTGGATCAGGCCCGTGCTGAGCGGGGCGGTATTGCGTTCGAAACCGAAGAAGCCAAGTTCATTTTCAATGCCGAACGGCGCATTGAACGCATCGAATCGACGGTGCGTAATGACGCGCATAAATTGATTGAAGAGTGCATGATTTTGGCGAACATCGCCGCCGCGCGTTTTGTTGAGAAACACAACGAGCCGGCCCTGTTCCGCGTGCATGATCGCCCAAGTGACGACCATATCTCAGCGCTGCGTAGTGTGCTCAATGAGCTGGGTCTGACACTCGGTGGTGGCCTGAAACCTGAGCCGAAAGATTATGCGGTGTTGATGGATGAAGTCGCCGACCGCCCGGATCATGAGATGCTGCAAACCATGCTGCTACGCTCAATGAAACAAGCGATTTACGATCCGGAAAACCGGGGGCACTTTGGTTTGGCGCTGGCCTCCTATGGTCACTTCACCTCGCCAATTCGCCGCTATCCTGACTTGGCGATGCATCGGGCTATCAAGTACCAGCTCGCCAAAGAGCAGGGCAATGTGAAAGAGCGCTGGACACCGACCGGCGGCTGGCACAGTGAGTACGAAGAGATGCTGCAATTGGGCGAACACTGCTCAATGACTGAGCGCCGCGCGGATGAAGCTACCCGCAATGTGGCGGACTGGCTGAAGTGTGACTTTATGCAGGATCAGGTGGGCAAAGAGTTCACCGGTATTATCGCCAGTGTCACTGGCTTTGGCTTCTTCGTGCGCCTCGATGATCTGTTTATTGATGGGCTGGTGCATGTTTCCAGCCTGGACAATGACTACTACCGCTATGACAATATTGGCCAGCGTCTGATCGGCGAATCTTCCGGTATGGTTTACCGGTTGGGTGACACCGTAGAAATTCGCGTGGAAGCGGTGCATATGGATGAGCGCAAAATTGATTTTGCTCTGGTCTCCAGTGCGCGTAAGCCGCGTGGTGAAGGTAAAACCGCCCGTGATAAGGCGAAGAAAGCCGATGGTCAACGCAGCATGCGTGACACCTCATCAAGCCGTGGTGGTCGTGGCAGTGCATCCGGTGCGCCGCGTCGTGATCGTGCGCCAACAGGCGATCGGGCACCGGCGGGGGCGGGGCAAAAACGGCCTCGTCGCGCTAAAAAGCCCGCGAACTTCGAACCGGACAGTGCTTTCCGCCCGGTAGAGGCCGCCGCGCCGCTGGATGATAAAGCGATCGCTGAGAAAAAAGCCAAAGCGAAAGCAAAAAGAGCTTCCGCTAAAACGAAAAAAATTGCCGCCGCCACCAAGGCCAAGCGCGCGAAGAAGAAAACCAGTAGCGATCAGTCGTGACCGCTGTTGCCGGGTGGCTTCGGTCACCCGCATTAATTTAATCATTGGCAGGCCAATCCGACCCTGCCAACACATGTAAAAGAGCATCATGAGCGAAATTATTTACGGCATTCACGCCGTCAAAGCCCTGCTAGACAACGACCCACAACGTTTTCTGGAAGTTTTTATTCTGAAAGGCCGTGACGATCGTCGCCTACAGCCATTGGTCGCGGAGCTGGAAGCGGCCGGGTTAGTGATTCAGGTTGCCAACCGCCAGTGGTTGGACGCGCAGGTGGAGGGGGGTGTCCATCAGGGGATCGTCGCGCGAGTACGTGAAGGGCGTCAGTATCAGGAAAATGATCTGCCGGCCTTGCTGAAAAGCGTGGAGATGCCTTTCCTGTTGGTGCTGGATGGCGTGACTGACCCCCATAATTTGGGTGCCTGTTTACGTAGCGCGGATGCTGCTGGCGTCCACGCTGTCATCGTGCCTCGTGATCGTTCCGCCCAGCTCAATGCGATTGCTAAAAAAGTGGCCAGTGGTGCTGCCGAAAACGTGCCATTGATTAAAGTGACCAATCTGGCGCGCACCCTGCGCGTGCTACAAGAGCACAATGTCTGGATTGTGGGCACAGCGGGTGAAGCGGACCACACACTGTATCAGAGCAAAATGACTGGGCCGATGGCACTGGTGATGGGGGCGGAAGGCGAAGGTATGCGCCGTTTGACTCGTGAACACTGCGATGAGCTTATCAGCATTCCGATGGCGGGAACCGTCTCTTCGCTGAACGTCTCGGTTGCCACTGGAGTCTGCTTATTTGAAGCTGTGCGCCAGCGATCGCTGAAAGCGTAATCTCACTTTCGTTAAGCTGAGTCAAAAAGCCAACATTCACGGATGTTGGCTTTTTTATTTTTAATCTTGGGAATTAATCCAAATTATCAGTGAGATGTCGGTATTTGATTCCTGTTTGTGATGAGTCTGTCAGCAAAAAAAACCACCTGCACCATACTTAACCCTGATTTATGAATGCCGATTAAACATTCATACCTAAGATCACTGGCGCTACCGATCGCTTACCCCCTCTGTAGCGCCAAATACGCAGGGCATAGTACCTAAATGGAGGAAGGTATGGAGTGGCAGACTCACTTGGTTTTCAATCAGCCTGAACCCTTATCGAACAGCAACTTATTTCTGTCTGATATGGCATTGCGGGAAGCTGTGGTACGAGAGCACGCGGGTTGGGATGGAGAGGCACTCTCTCTGATGGGGCTACAACTGGGTTCGCAGGAGTCACTGGAGTTAGGGCGGTTGGCAAACAATAACCCACCTGAATTATTGCGTTACGACGCCGCTGGTCAGCGATTGGATCAGGTGCGATTTCACCCTGCGTGGTATGTGTTGATGCAGGAGTTGGTCAAGCATCGGGTGCATAATCTACCTTGGCAAGAAGATGCCCGTATCGGCTCCTTTGTGGCGCGAGCAGCACGTTTTATCCTCCATGCACAGGTAGAAGCAGGGTCGCTCTGCCCCATTACCATGACATTTGGTGCCATTCCGTTGTTGCAACAGACTCTCCCGCCACTATTTAAAAACTGGCTACCGCCGCTGCTTTCAGATCGCTATGACTCCCACCAGACCGTCGGGAGTCAGAAGCGGGGTTTGCTGATTGGCATGGGCATGACGGAAAAACAGGGCGGGTCTGATGTGCTCAGCAATACTACCCGCGCGGAGCCATTGGGTATGCGCGGTAATGGTGAGGCTTATCGTCTGGTGGGTCATAAGTGGTTTTTCTCGGTGCCGCAAAGTGATGCACACCTTGTATTGGCGCAGGCCGAGGGAGGCTTGTCTTGCTTCTTCTTACCTAAAATATTGCCTGATGGCACCTATAACGCCATTCGATTAGAGCGGCTGAAAGATAAGCTTGGCAACCGATCGAATGCCAGCAGTGAAGTTGAATTTGATCAAGCCACCGCATGGCTGTTGGGGGATGAGGGCGACGGCATTCGCCAAATCCTGAAAATGGGCGGCTATACCCGCTTTGATTGCGCGCTGGGCAGTCATGGCCTGATGCGCCGCGCCTTCTCTGTCGCGCTGTATCACGCCTGGCAGCGGCAGGCTTTCGGCAAGCCATTGGTAGACCAACCCTTGATGCGGCAAGTACTGAGCCGCATGGCATTGCGTCTGGAGGGGCATACGGCACTGCTGATGCGTTTAGCCCGCGCATGGGAAAAGCCCAATGAGGCTCACGAGCAGATATTCAGCCGCCTGCTAACCCCAGCGGCAAAGTACCGAGTCTGCGGGCAGGGCAGCGCCTTTGTGGCCGAGGCGATGGAGGTGCTGGGCGGGATTGGTTATTGCGAGCAGAGCGAACTGCCCCGGCTTTATCGTGAAATGCCGGTCAACAGCATTTGGGAAGGCTCCGGCAACATTATGTGTCTTGATGTGCTGCGGACATTTCGCAAGCTGCCCATGGCAATCGAGATGCTACAGCAGGAGTTCTATCCGGTGCGCGGGCAGAATCGGTTGTTTGATCGCGCATGGCGGCAGTTGCAACAGCGGCTGAAAAACCCTAAGGAAGAGCAGGGGCGAGCGCTCACCCAACAGCTATTTGATCTGTGCTGCGCGGCGCAATTACTGCGTTTCGCCTCACCGCCGCTGGCTGATGCTTGGTGCCGCATGACACTCGATCATCGTGACCAATATATGTTACCAGAAGCCATTTGTGCGCCGTTGCTAAGCCGTGCGACGGGGCTATCGGTATAACATTTATGGATGCCACCACTATTTGTATAACAGCGCGTTAGCATACCAACTGCCGGGATAAATGCCGTCGGACATCATGATAATCAAATAGTAGGGCGCGCCACTGGCGTTGGCCCTACGCTTAATTTCTGCTTCTACATCCATTGGGCTACCAAATACTTGAGCTGAAACCGTGCCCACTTTTTGTAAGTTGAGGCTCTGGGCGCGAGTAATTTCCTGCGCATAAGGCTGGAGTGCAGGTGGGGGAACCGGCGTGACATGAAAAGCACTGCAAGCCGATAGCCCTAAAGTCAGCAGCAACACGCTCATCACCGTTTTTATCTTCATTATTGCCTCTTAGCCCATTATATCTTGGAAGAAATTGATTTAAGACTTTATAACCTGATTTGGGCACACTGCATTTATCCAGTATAAGCCTGTTTTCGGGCTTACATTGCGCCTGACAAATACTCCGCCTGATAAATATAGGATTGCCGCCATGATTGAGATGTCGCTGGAAAACATTAATGGTATTGAGGTGATACATTCTGCCCCTGCGGGTCAGCGTCAGCAACCGCTACCGACCATTTTCTTCTATCATGGCTACACCTCGTCAAAAGAGGTTTACTCCTATTTCGCCTATGCCTTCGCCCAAGCGGGCTTTCGCACCATTTTACCCGATGCGGATAAGCACGGTGCGCGCTTTAACGGCAATGAAACTCAGCGGTTATCCCACTTTTGGGAGATTCTAAAATCAAACATTGATGAGCTGCCGGCGCTTAAACAGCATTATCAGCAGGCGGGATTGATTGAGGGCGGTCGTATCGGCGTGGCGGGAGCCTCAATGGGGGGAATGACCACATTGGGGGCGTTTGCTCGCTATCCGTGGGTGAGTGTCGCCGCTGACTTTATGGGCTCAGGTTACTTCACCTCACTGGCCCGCAGCCTGTTTCCCCCACTGGAGGCGGGGCGGGAGGTCAGCCCGGCGGCATTTGAGCGCCGTTTAGCACCGCTGGCAGATTATGATCTCACTCATCAGTTGGAAGCCATCGCCGATCGGCCACTATTGGTTTGGCATGGGGAGGCGGATGACGTGGTGCCAGCTGCCGAGAGTGAGCGGTTAGTTCAGGCATTGAGGGAGAGTGGGCGTGATCAGCACTTGACGTATCTGACGGAAACGGGGATTGGTCATAAGATCACGCCAACGGCCTTGGCTGCGGGAACCGACTTTTTCAGCAAATATCTATAAAAAACCCCCGACAAGCGGGGGGAAAGGATGCGAGGACGATCTATTTTTATCGGTATTTCTCTGGTGTTGTATTTATCTATTGAATCTTAGCGATAGAGAATGGCATTAACGTGCATGGAGCTATTATCGCCGGGTTCATGCATCGCAATAATCTGGTAAGAGCTGGCACCGCGTTCATCGGCTAATTTGCTGACTTGTGCAGTCGCATCATCAGGAGAGATCACATTGTGACCCAGTGATAGTGCACCGACACTGACACGCTGTTGCTGCATAGCTTGTTGAGCGGTGATTTCTGTGGCGGCGAATGTGCTGGTGGATAATACCAAGCCGAGTACGGCTGCGATGGCGAGTGTGTGTTTCATAGGTGACTCCAATCTCTTATACCCGTCATCCTTCACGCTGCAGGTGTGTTGGCTGCCTTCGTGCAACTCAAATGATTTAGGGTATGTTTATATACTTTGAATAACTTTCGGTTTGCTTCGCCGCTTGTTATGCGGTGGATGTAAATAATTCTAGTCGCTTTTGTTAATTTAAAAATACGTGAAGATTGATTCACTTAATCAAAAAAAATGAATAACATTTATGCTGAGCTAATGATTTCATTGAAAGATTTAGTTAACTAATGGATAGATAGCCATTGATTAATTAATGAACAAAAAGTGCGGTTTTTGCGAAGTCATGGCCAGAATAAGAATAAATCCCCGTCAGTCCTTGAGTTTCCAGCGGCCCGCAAGTATAGTTACGCGTCATTTTTCAGCCGCACACAAACACGTTCCTTGCCTCCATGGGCCGCGGTTGACCCTATCAGGAGGCTGAATAATCCGTAAGGAGCAATAATCGATGCGTCATTACGAAATCGTTTTTATGGTCCATCCTGACCAAAGCGAACAGGTTCCGGGCATGATCGAGCGCTATAGTGCAACCATCACTAATGCTGCTGGTACGATCCACCGTCTGGAAGACTGGGGCCGCCGTCAACTGGCTTACCCGATCAATAAACTGCACAAAGCCCACTACGTTCTGCTGAACGTTGAAGCCCCGCAGGAAGCGATCGATGAGCTGGAAACAAACTTCCGCTTCAACGACGCCGTTATCCGTAGCATGGTTATGCGCGTTAAGCACGCGGTAACTGAAGCATCACCAATGGTTAAAGCGAAAGACGAACGCCGTGAGCGTCACGACTTCGCGTCAGAAGCCAATGATGATTCCGAAGCTGGGGATTCTGAAGAGTAATTGCCGTGGTGACCACTAATCGTCTGGTACTCTCTGGCACTGTGTGCAAGACCCCGGTTCGAAAAGTCAGTCCTTCTGGTATCCCGCATTGTCAATTTGTGCTTGAGCATCGATCAACACAGCAGGAAGCCGGATTTAGCCGACAAACATGGTGCAGAATGCCCATCGTTGTTAGCGGACAAACGTCACAAGCATTAACTCACAGTATAACGGTCGGCAGTCAGTTAACCGTTGAAGGCTTCATTAGCTGCCATCAAGGTCGCAATGGGCTGAACAAACTGGTTCTGCATGCCGAGCAGATTGAATTTATAGATTCTGGAGACTAGCCTAATGGCACGTTATTTCCGTCGTCGCAAGTTCTGCCGTTTCACCGCGGAAGGCGTTGTAGAGATTGATTATAAAGACATCGCTACGCTGAAAAACTATATCACTGAAAGTGGTAAAATTGTTCCGAGCCGTATTACCGGTACTCGTGCAAAATTCCAGCGTCAGCTCGCTCGTTGTATCAAGCGCGCTCGCTACCTGTCTTTGTTGCCGTACACTGATCGTCATCAGTAATCGGCCACTGTCCATTAACGACTTTGAGAGGATAAGGTAATGCAAGTTATTCTGCTTGATAAAGTAGCAAACCTGGGCAGCCTGGGTGACCAAGTGAACGTTAAAGCGGGCTACGCTCGTAACTTCCTGGTTCCACAAGGTAAAGCTGTTCCGGCAACGAAGAAAAACGTAGAGTTCTTTGAAGCACGCCGTGCAGAATTGGAAGCCAAATTGGCTGACGTTCTGGCTGCTGCACAAGCTCGCGCAAATAAAATTAACGAACTGGTCAGTGTCACCATCGCTTCTAAATCTGGCGATGAAGGCAAACTGTTCGGCTCTATCGGTACTCGTGACATCGCTGACGCTGTAACAGCGGCTGGTGTTGACGTGGCTAAGAGCGAAGTTCGTTTGCCGAATGGCGTTCTGCGTACCACAGGTGAGCATGAAGTTCACTTCCAGGTACACAGCGACGTATTCGCAAAACTGAACGTGATCGTGGTTGCAGAAGCGTAAGTTACGCTGTTGTTAACCTGCTAAAACGCCAGCCTTGTGCTGGCGTTTTGCTTTTTGGCAGATAAGGAAACTGATCACCCATGAAGGTCATCACACGGAAGCGTTAGAACGAAGAGCCCGGTTCCAATAGTTCAAATTTGCACTCCTCGGCAGCGACGCCTGAGCATTGGTAGATATTAAAGAAGGCGGTCTGTTGGTGCTTCCAGTGGGGTTTTCCACTAATGGATGCCATCCAGGTCGAATTTCCGTAGTACATATCTAGCTTCCTACCCTGCGCCTCTAAGTTATAGGTGCACTTTTGAAACTTTCCCTGCTTGCTGATGCCATCTTTATCGCCATTGTTATCGATAATCAAAAGCGCTTCGCTAAAGTCTTGAATAGCACCATGCTGATTAGTATTTCCTTGCAAAGTCCCAATCCACTCCTCTCCCCCCATCGCTGGGGCAGTATAAATTCCATTCATCTGTTTAATGGTGTCAATCGCTGGACAGTGGAGTGTAGCGAATACGCTAAATGGGGTCAGTAGCAACACAAAAGGTAATTTACATTTCATATCATGATTACTCCCTCTCATTATATAAGGTGGCGATCCGTTGATGGATGGCGTTAACCATCCAGCAAACAACCTAATTCGAGAGAGACAGCGTGACAATATCAAAGAAGCTTAGGGGAGAAACAGAAGTGGCTATGGGGTGTGCTGGTTAACGGTCACGGCGATAACTGCCATCACTTTGCCGAGTAAACAGCACTTCTGTGTTAGCGGTGGTTTCAATGGCCAGTGCGGCAACCACACCTTGTGCATCGAGCATGATTTTGACTTCTTGCCCCGCTTTCAGGTTACTCAGTGGCTTATCGCTACCTTCAACCTGCGCCATCGCGAAGACCTCATTAACCGGTAGATTATTGTCACGGAATAGCTGCGCCAGTGTTTTTCCTGATTCAATCTGATAACTCTGCCAGTTTCCCTGTAAAGTATTGGGAATAACTGGGGGAGCCACCGTTGGCGGTGGCGGAGCATCAAGATTGTCCTGCAATTGAGCCTGTAGAGGCACGTCAGTAGACGGTGCGCTAATGGGGAATGAACGGTCGGTATTATCGCGTGACACGGGCCACAAGAGTGCCAGTAGCAGCACAGCGGTGACGATAATGATCCAGCGACGGTGGAAGAGCGGCAATGGCTCCATCCACTGAAAACTGTCCGGCAAATGCCAGATTTTCAGCAGCAGCCCTTTAATACCGGTTTCCGGTATGGCCGTCGCTACCGCTTCAGAGGCAATACTATTTTCCTTAGTCGTACTCTTTTCCGTAGCAGCACTCTCCTCAACAGGGGAAATGTGTTCGGATGCACTCACTTCGGACATCAGGTTTTGCTCATCAGCTGCTTTGGGAGCTGGCAAGATCTTCTGCCTAATCGTTAGCCACGTGTGCAGCAATGGCTGATAAACCCGATTACTCTTCCTTCTCCTGGGCGCGATTCTGCCCATGGTGACCTCTCTTCAACGGCGTAAAACGACATAAATAATAATATGGCGGTGAATCTTGTAGTCTTCTAAGTATATACCCTTCCTACCCGAAGTTGCCGCGTTGCTAACTGCCTGATGCCAAAAGGCAGAAGATTATAATACCTAAAAGGGGTATTTCCCGTTAGCCTGCTGCCATTGTTTCTTTTTCTTCGACAAAAGTCATCATTCACGACGCAAGATTTTACCGCGCTCCCCTGCTGCTGTTATGCTTGCGGCTTCGACATGAATAAGCGACTAAAGGAAAATCCATGACAACCCCTTCTTTTGATAGCGTTGAAGCGCAAGCGAGCTACGGGATTGGTTTACAGATCGGGCAGCAATTGCAAGAGTCCGGGCTGGAAGGTTTATTGCCAGAAGCACTGTTGGCAGGTTTGCGTGACGCGATGGAAGGGAATACACCGACCGTCCCTGTTGATGTGATACATCGTGCATTACAAGAAGTGCATGAAAAAGCGGATAAAGTCCGTGTTGAGCGCCAGCAGGCGTTGGTAGAAGAGGGGAAAACCTTCCTCGAAGAGAATGCCAAGCGTGATGATGTGACCACCACTGAGTCTGGTTTGCAGTTCTCCGTGTTGCAGGCTGGCGATGGCCCGATTCCATCCCGTCAGGACCGCGTACGTGTGCATTACACCGGGCGTTTGGTTGATGGTACCGTGTTTGATAGCTCGGTTGAGCGTGGTCAGCCAGCTGAGTTCCCTGTCAGTGGTGTTATCCCTGGCTGGATCGAAGCGCTATCCATGATGCCAGTGGGTTCTAAATGGAAGTTATACATCCCACACAATCTGGCCTATGGTGAGCGTGGTGCGGGTGCAACTATTCCTCCATTCAGCGCATTGATGTTTGAAGTAGAACTGCTGGAAATTCTGTAAGTTCTGCGGGCAAGGTTATGACGAAGGGCGACGCAATGTCGCCCTTCTGCTTTTTATTTTCTGTGATAATCACTGCCAGCTAAATTATTCACCCTTTAATGCGCGGGGAAACAGCAAATTGTTCTCCAGATGAATATGTTCCATCAGGTCAGTCATAAATTCATTGATGCCGGTGTAGAGCGCGCGCCAAGTATTACAAGCGCCCTCTGGCGGGGTCATATTTTGCGTTAGCTGTTTTACCACTTCCAACTGTTGCCCAACCGCATCGTGTTCTGCTTCCATCACAAATATCGGGCCACCCGCCTGAGAACCCATGCCACGCTGGATCATCGGGAACAGGATTTGCTCCTCTTTATACATATGTTGGGTTAGCTCCTCTAGAATCGCTGTGAGCTCTGCGGCTAGCCCGCGTGGGCAGGCTGGTTTTTCGCCGTGTACCCGTTCAACTTTCTCAGCCATCAGAATCAGCTCCGGCAACTGCTCGCGATGGCGGTTATGGTAGCGGCTGATAATAAAATCAATCAGGTTTGTCAGTGGTTGCCGTTGCCAATCTTCCGATGATGGCGGCTCGGCTTGCAATGCACTCAACTGCGCCTCCAACTCATCAATATCTAGTTCTAACTTATTCGCTGCGCGTAATAGTGTTTGCTTACCACCACAGCAGAAATCGAGTTGATAATGGCGAAATAGCTTTGTAGCGCGAGGAATGGCGATAGCCAGCGCACCCAGAGATTGATTGCGGTAATCCATAATGACACCTCATTGAGTAATTAAATATCTATAACATGTATAATAAATGCATGTTATAGATTGCGATATAACCACAAAGAGGTATTGGAAGTCACTAAAGCGCCCGTTAAGGCGCTGTAGTCAGAGATTATTTCTTCTGCAAATCGATACGATAAACTTCAAATCCAATCTCATCAGTACCCTGTGCTGTCATCGGGTACTGTGCTTTTTGCTTAATAAATTCAGCCGCTTTGGTGCTTGGCGAGGTTTCAAAACGGATATCCAGTGGCTGCTTGCTCTCCAGCGTGGCCAGACGCCAATTGTTATCGGCTTGTGGCGTCACCTGCCCCTGTTTTTTTGTTTCAGCGCTAATATAAGCCGACAGTACGGCTCGGTTTTCATCCGGTGACGCGAAAGCAATATGGCTATCACCCGTTCCGGCAAATTTGCCACTGTAAGCACGGTAATTATTGGTGGCGATCAGGAATGTTGCCTTTGGATCGATAGGCTTACCATTAAACGTCAGATTTTTGATACGCTCAGCTTTATCGTTGATCAGCGTACATTCGCCGTCATAGCGCGCGGGCTGGCTGACATCGATCTCATATTTAACGCCATCAATGACATCGAAATTATAGGTGCGGAAGCCATCCCAGTTGATCAGCGATTGTGGCTTGCTGCTGTTCACGTCAATTTGATTGAATTGCGCAGCGGAGCACTCCAGCCACTGTTTCACCTCAGCACCACTAGCTTTCACCACCACCAGCGTGTTCGGGTAAAGGTAGAGATCAGCGGCATTGCGGAAGGTCAATTCACCTTTTTCGACTTCTACAAAACTGGCGGGATCATTTTTACGTCCACCGGCTTTAAACGGCGCGGCGGCAGAGAGCACCGGCAATTCGGCTAAATCAGGATCGCCTTGGATATAGTGTTCGGTATAGGCGCGCTGGGCATTATTCACTATCTGAACTGTTGGGTCATCTTGGATTAGTGCCAAATAACTGTACATATTGTCTGATGCTTTGCCGATCGGTTGGCTAACGAAATCACGGGTGCCCTGATGATCTGCTGCCAGCACTTTGACCAGATTTGCATTCTCTTCCGCCAGCGACTTTTGCGTCGCTTTATCGAAAATAGGGCGAGCTTCAGCCTTGGCCTGAGTCACCTGCCATGAGCCTTGGTCATTATTCAGCACCAAATCGACCACCCCCAGATGATCACCCCATTGGCCGGGCATCACCGCTGGAACACCGTTTAATGTGCCCTGAGCGATATCCGCACCTTTAATGGCGGCAAAATCTTTGCTGGGGAACACAGCATGGGCGTGACCGAACATGATGGCATCAATGCCCGGAACTTGGCTGAGATAGTAAACCGAATTCTCAGCCATCGTCTTATAGGGATCGCTGGAGAGGCCAGAGTGCGGGATAGCAATCACCAAATCAGCCCCTTGCTTGCGCATCTCCGGCACCCATTTTTTAGCGGTTTCGGTGATGTCGTTGACGGTAACTTTACCGGTTAGGTTCGCTTTGTCCCAAATCATCACTTGCGGAGGCACAAAACCGATATAGCCGATGCGCAGGTTATGGGTTTTCCCCTCACGATCTTTTACTGGTGTGTTGACAATCAAATAGGGCTGAAAGAGCGGCTTACCGGTTTTTACATCAATCACATTGGCGTTCACATAGGGGAATTTTGCGCCCGCCAGTGATTTTTTCAGATAATCCAAACCGTAATTAAACTCGTGATTACCGATGTTACCCACCGCATAATCCAGTGTATTCATCGCCTTATAGACGGGATGAATCTCACCCGCTTTCAATCCTTTAGCCGCCATATAGTCGCCAAGCGGGCTGCCCTGAATCAGATCACCATTATCCACCAGTACGCTGTTGGTCGCCTGCTGGCGAGCCGCTTCAATCAGACTTGCGGTGCGCACCAGACCGAACTTCTTGGTAGGTTTATCTTTGTAGTAATCGAAATCCATCATATTGCTGTGCAGATCGGTGGTTTCCAGAACACGCAAGTCTAGGGTCGCGGCTACGGACGCCGATGTCGCGACTGTAATCAGGCTGGCAATGAGGGATAACGTCAGGGGACGCTTGATCATGGCTTTCTCCATTAAGAACTATTATACCTGTCATCTTTCACGTTGCAGGGTTGTTGGCTGCCATCACTCACCCAAGTCATTGAGTTATCTAACTCCTTGGGTTCATTCAGTTGCCGCCTACCTGCAACTTGAAATCTATTAGGTATAGACATGTATCGCAAAATAATATGTAACTTTAAATAATTGCTAAAACAAAGTGTGAAGTTTGGCAGAAAATAAGGCTGGATACCGCGCAGAGGCTCACAGTTGTCACAGGTCAATGCCACTGATTTTATAAGCAGTTTTCTGGCGGATATGGCTATTTATCAGGAATGTTATTAGTCTTCTGGCGAGTGGTAAGTCTTTAGATGAGTCATGCTTTACGTTCTAAAATGAATATAAGACAAGAGGAAACTTCCGGGAGCCACTTTCAATCTTTTAGAAGCCACTGTCGATAAAGTGTATTCTGACTCTCAATATTCAATACCAAGGGGTGGATGATGTTAGAGCAAATTTGCCAGTTAGCCCGCGAGGCAGGCGTGGCGATTATGGCGGTCTATCAGGGTGAAAAGCCCCTTGATGTGGCCCATAAAAAAGATGATTCACCTGTGACTGCCGCTGATCTGGCGGCTCACCAAATTATCAAAGCCGGATTAGCTGCATTAACTCCCGATATTCCGCTGTTGTCTGAAGAGGACCCACCGACTTGGGCGGTACGTCAGCATTGGCAGCGCTACTGGCTGGTTGATCCGCTGGATGGCACTAAAGAATTTCTGAATCGCAATGGCGAGTTTACCGTGAATATTGCGTTGATCGATCATGGTGAGCCAGTGCTGGGTGTCGTCTACACCCCGGTCACGGAGGTGATGTACAGTGCAGAAAAGGGTCAGGCGTGGAAAGAGGAGGGTGGTCGGCGTATGCAGATTCAGGTGCGTGATGCCATTCCGCCGCTGGTGGTTGTGAGCCGTTCTCATAGCGATGCTGAGCTGGAGGATTATCTGGCGCAACTGGGCGAGCATCAGACGGTATCGGTCGGCTCGTCACTCAAGTTTTGTTTGGTGGCCGAAGGAAAAGCTCAGCTCTATCCCCGCTTCGGGCCAACCAATGTATGGGATACCGCAGCGGGACATGCTGTTGCTCTTGCCGCCGGAGCACAGGTTCACGATTGGCAGGGTAAGCCACTCTCATATACCCCGCGTGAATCATTCCTGAACCCCGGCTTTAGAGTGTCGCTATTCTAGTTTACTGCTTAACAAGCTGGTGCAGTTGGTCGATGACCTGCTGCACCTCTTCTGCTGTCAGCGCGCCATCTTTGACAAAATTGACATTCCCTTGCTGATCCAGCACCACGATGGTGGAGCTTTTATCCGCTAAGCCCCAAGCCTTTTTGACATTCCCGTTGCTGTCGACCACAAACTGCGACCAAGGGAATTCGCGCTTATTGCTTTCAATACTATTACGCACAAACATAGCTGTCCCGATAATGGCGTCATCGGTATTGACGATTGTCGTCGTTTGGTAATGTTCGTGTGGCAGATTAGCGTGCTTGATGGCCTCGATTAAGGGCGCATTCAGCTCTTTTGCCGAAGTCCGCCCAGCAATATGCTGGACGACTCGCACTTTGCCGGGGAGCTGCGAGCTATTCCAGCTTTTATAGCTAAACTGATCAGCAGCCTTATCATAATTTAGTTCACCTTTATCGCTGACGCCCACCGGGGGGACTCGTTGGTTATTCTGAATAGAATGGGCGCTGACCAGTAGCGGTGTGAATAGTAGCGACAATATCAGCAGGCTATTTTTTATCATGTGATGTCCTTGGGGATCTTATGGGGAGTCTCGACTTATCCCTGAATGCAGACTACAGGTAAGTTTTCCAATAATAGGTGCTGATCAGTGGTCTGTCCTGTTAGTTGAAAAAAAATGTTTCCGTCAGTAACTAGATGGTTATTCTGTTAATGACTCTCATTTAATCCATCTCTCACTGTAATTTTATGTAAACCCAGCATCAATGACTAATTATGGGGGAACTTAAGCCCATACTCTAGGTCTACTTCTCTGCAATTATCTTACGCTACCTGTGATCTTGGTCGCTAAGGCGTCAGAAGGTGTGTGCATTGGTGTTATGGAGGAAAGTAAAACAATGAGGATCTTCCAACGTTACAACCCGGCAAAAGTCGCGATGTATGTTAAAACGTTATTCCGTGGCCGTCTGTATATCAAAGATATGGGGGCTTTTGAGTTTGACAAGGGCAAGATTTTAATCCCGAAAGTTAGGGATAAACGCCACTTTGAGGTGATGTCGGAAGTTAACCGGCAAGTGATGCGTTTGCAGTCTGAAATGGGCTGACACCCTGCTTAATTGCAGTGGCAGGGTTGTTAGCGGCAGAAGTGCTGCCTCTCTGTCACTCCAATGATGTTGGGTATGACATTATCTTGAACAAAATTAATTGCGGCCCCTTTATTGGGGCCGCAAATGTTTTAAAGCATCACTCATTCAAGCTATGAATCTACGCATCACTGCTTTCGTGTGGGGCTTTGGGCAGGATCGGTGCGGGTAAATCACTGAGTTTGGTCACCAGTAACTGATCGATTTTGTAGCTATCGATATCCACCACTTCAAACTTGTAGCCCGCATATTTAACGAAATCAGTGCGTTTTGGGATTTTACGCAGCATATACATCATAAAACCGCCGATGGTTTCATAATTGCCCGATTGCGGGAATTCATCGATATGCAGCACGCGCATGACGTCCTCAATGGGAGTGCCACCCTCAATCAGCCATGAGCTTTCATCACGGGCGACAATCTGTTCCTCCTGCCCTTGACCAACCAAATCCCCCATCAGCGTGGTCATCACGTCATTCAGGGTAATTATCCCAACCACTAATGCATATTCGTTGAGAATAACGGCAAAATCTTCCCCGGCGGTTTTAAAGCTTTCAAGCGCCTCAGAAAGTGTCAGGGTATCTGGGACAATCAGTGCGGAGCGGATTTGCACCCCACTGCTCAGCACCAGACTTTGGTTGCCCAACACCCGGTTCAGCAAATCTTTGGAGTCAACATAGCCTACCACTTGGTCAATATGACCATCGCAGACTAGGAATTTAGAGTGTGGATGAGTTGAAATCTTCTCTTTGATGCTGTCTTCGCTCTCCCGCAGATCAAAATAGATCACACTTTCGCGCGAGGTCATTGAGGAGGGCACCGTGCGTGACTCCAGCTCGAAGACGTTTTCAATCAGCTCATGCTCTTGCTTGCGCAGTACACCTGCCAATGCACCGGCCTCCACGACGGCATAGATATCATCTGATGTGATGTCGTCATTACGAACCATTGGCAGTTTGAATAGGCGAAAGATCAGATTCGCCATCCCATTGAAGAACCAAACTAATGGGCGACAAATCATCAGACAGAAGCGCATCGGGTTGACGATCCGAACGGCAACCGCTTCAGGTGAAATCATACCGATGCGTTTCGGGGTTAAGTCGGCAAACAGAATAAATAAGCTAGTGACCAGAACAAATGAGCAGATAAAGCTGACCTGATCGGCAAGCTCAGGTGACATAAAGCGCTCAAACACCACTCTGAAAGAGGGTGAGAACGCGGCATCACCGACGATACCCCCGAGGATGGCGACGGCATTCAGCCCAATTTGAACGACGGTGAAGAAAATCCCCGGCGTCTCTTGCAATTTAAGGACCCGCGCAGCATTGATATCGCCGTCGTCGGCCAGAAGTTTTAACTTAATTTTGCGCGAAGCGGCCAATGAAATCTCTGATAACGAGAAAAAGGCGCTCACCGCAATTAAAAAAAGAATCAGTAAGATACTGTTTAACATAATCTATCCGTGTCGTACCGACGATGCGCCGGCGATCGTAAGGAAGGGCCATACTGTTTAATTCAATGGGTTCATTGTTGAATTCAAAATAACGGCAGAAAACCGTTTTCGGGCCGAGTGAACAGCCCGAAAAGAGTATAGCAGTAGCGGTAAGAGCGCCGCCAGCCTTACAGATTGGGCGGCATACAAACGCCAATGCCGCCTAGTCCACAATATCCATGTGGATTTTTGTACAAATATTGCTGGTGGTCATCCTCGGCATAGTAAAACGGCAAGGCAACCGCAATCTCACTGGTAATCGCGCGGTGATCACCGGCTTGCGCCATCGCTTGTTGGAACTGGGTTTTGCTCTCTTTAGCTTGCGCTTCTTGCTCGGGAGTTAAAACGTAAATCGCTGAACGGTATTGGGTTCCGACATCACCCCCCTGACGCATTCCCTGAGCTGGATCGTGATTTTCCCAGAAAATCTGTAATAGTTGCTGATAGCTGATGATAGCCGGATCAAAGACCACGCGAACCACCTCGGCATGTGCCGTGCGGCCACTACAAACCTCATGATAGGTTGGGTTTGGCGTGTAGCCACCGCTATAGCCCGCACCTGTGCTATAGACGCCCGGCTGTTGCCAAAATAGACGCTCGACCCCCCAGAAGCAGCCCATGGCGAAGATGGCAACCTCCATCCCCTCGGGGACATGCGTCATAGAGTGACCATTCACCACATGGAGAGTTGCGACCGGCATAGGTGTCAGTCGCCCCGGCAAAGCATTCGCCGCATCAATGACGGCAGATTTATCAAAATTTTGCACCAAAATAGGCTCCGATGTGTACAGTGAATCCTAAGTTTACAGTAAATTGCTAACAAGATGTTTACAGTGAATGGCTATAGACGGTTGTATCTGACGGCGAGTTTGCACACAATAAGAACCATTCTGCATTAATGTAGCGAATTAAGGTGGAGTTTTAGGTATAACGCGCTTAAATCGCACTTTAAGTGCGGGATGATTGTGTCAGTGATGAAACGTCCGTGAGATGGTTTACAGGAAAGTATACCCAATAGGTTTCAAGATGCGGGAAGGCGGTAAACAAGAGCTGCCAACACTCCGCAACCTGAAAGATTAAGGGGATAAAATTAATTAGGAGCGCGCGTGCCACGATACCCAATCCTCTGTTTTTTGTGTGTATTGCTCGCCACACCTCTCGCCTATGCTGCCAATGTGCGGTTGCAGGTTGAAGGTCTTAGCGGGGATTTAGAGAGAAACGTCAGGGCACGTTTATCCACAATTGGCACTGATGAAGTCACAGCTGATGGCCGTTTCCGCTCACGGGTGGATGAAGCTATTCGGCAGGGTCTGCGAGCTTTAGGCTATTACGACCCCACAATTACCTTTGATTTACAGTCGCGTCCCGCGCCTGCCCGCTCCGTTTTAATTGCCAAAGTGGTGCCCGGCGAGCCGGTTTTAATTGCCGGTGTTGATATCGATCTGCAAGGTGGGGCGAAAACAGACCCCGACTATCTGGCACTGGTGCGCCGCGATACCCCCAAAATAGGCTCAATCCTCAACCATGGCGATTTTGATAATTTCAAAAGTTCGCTGACTGGCTTGGCACTGCGCCGAGGTTACTTCGACGCCAATATGATCAAAAGTGAGTTGGGTGTTGCTGCCGAACTGCGCAAGGCATTCTGGGATATCGATTTCGACAGCGGAGAGCGCTACCGTTTTGGCAAAGTTGTTTTCCAAGGGTCACAAATCCGCGAGGATTTTCTACAAAATTTAGTGCCTTTTCATGAGGGTGAATACTATACCTCGGATGAACTGGCCGAACTAAACCGCCGTCTGGCGGCGACGAACTGGTTTAACTCCGTGGTGGTTTCACCCGATTTCCGTGATGCGAGAGAAACCAAAATCTTGCCACTTGATGCCGTTGTCACCCCGCGAACAGAAAACACTATCGAACTGGGGGGCGGCTATGCCACGGATGTTGGTCCGCGCCTGACCGGTAGTTGGCGCAAGCCGTGGATGAACTCTTACGGACACAGTTTGACCACCAGTACCACACTTTCCGCACCTGAGCAGACACTGGATTTCAGCTATCGTATCCCGCTGCGAAAAAACCCACTTGAGCAGTACTATCTGCTACAAGGCGGGTTTAAGCGCACGGATCTCAATGACACCAATTCTGATACCACCACGCTGAACGTGGCCCGATTCTGGGATCTCTCCAGTGGTTGGAAGCGCTCAGTTAACCTGCGTTGGAGCCTCGATCACTTTACCCAAGGTAGCGTCACTGATACCACCATGCTGCTCTATCCGGGGGTGAATATTAGCCGTACCCGTCAACGAGGCGGGGCGATGCCAGTCTGGGGGGATAGTCAGAATTACTCTATTGATTGGTCTGATACCACATGGGGATCTGATGTCGATTTCGGCATATTCCAGGCGCAAAACGTATGGATTCGGACACTGGGTGAGAAAAATCGCTTTGTGGTGCGGGGCAATTTAGGGTGGATTGAAACCAATAACTTCGACCGAGTACCCCCCTCACTGCGCTTCTTCGCTGGGGGGGACCGCAGCATTCGTGGCTACAAATTCCGCGATATCTCGCCGCGTGACAGCGAAGGTAAGCTGACCGGTGCCTCTAAACTGGCCACCGGAACGCTCGAATATCAATATAACGTGACTGGCCGATGGTGGGGCGCGGTATTCGTCGATTCGGGTGAAGCGGTGAATGACATTCGCAAGAGTGATTTCAAAACCGGTGCCGGAGTGGGGGTGCGTTGGGCTTCTCCGGTCGGCCCGATCAAGTTGGATATCGCGAAACCTATTGGTGACAACACCGCACATGGCGTGCAATTTTACATCGGTTTGGGGCCTGAACTATGAGGTGGGTAAAGAGACTCAGCATCGCATTTTTGCTCATTATCCTGCTGCTGGTTGGGGCGCTGGCGGGTTTGCTTGGCACTACCAGTGGTTTGCATTTTCTGATCAACAGCGCTGCGCGTTGGGTGCCGGGCTTGGATATTGCCAGTGTCACTGGCGGCTGGCGCGACCTCACGCTAAAAGGCATTCAGTACCAAATGCCGGGTGTCACCGTGAAAGCGGGCCAATTTCATCTCTCGTTGCAGCTCTCTTGCCTTAAACGTAGCGAGCTATGCGTTAATGCGCTGACCGCGCAAGATGTGGATGTGGTGGTGGATACCAAAGCCATGCCTCCTGCGGCTGAAACCCCCGCCAGCACTGAGCCGATGGGTGAGCTAAGTACCCCGTATCCCATCACTTTACGTATGCTGTCGCTGAATAATGTCAAAGTTACTATTGATGAGACGGCGATTTCGCTGGATGAATTCCGCACTGGCGCACATTGGCAGCAGCGCGTGCTGAACTTAATGCCAACTAAAATCAGTGGGTTATTGATAGCATTGCCGAAAACCGTGCCAACCGTCGTCCCTGATGCCGCTAAACCTGCGGTTGAAACTGCCCTTGCTGTTAAAGAAGCGGTTGAACAACAAGCCGCTGCTCCCTCTGTGCCAGAAACCCCGCTGGGTGAAAGTTTAAAAGCCTTGTTTGCCAAGCCGTTACTGCCGGAGTTGCCGGACTTCCGTTTGCCGCTGGATTTACAAATTAAATCGATCTCGGGGCAGCAACTCAGGTTGACGGGCGACACCGAGGTCGTGATCAACAGCCTTTTATTGCAAGCTAGCACGCAAGATCAGCGCATCGCACTGGATAAATTAGAGATCAAATCGCCACAGGGCGGGTTGTCAGCCCAAGGTGAGGCGACGCTGGCCGATAAGTGGCCGCTGAGTCTGGTCGTCAACAGCTCGCTGAATATTGAGCCGCTGAAAGGCGAAAAAGTGAAGTTGACCATCGGCGGCGCGTTGCGCGAGCAACTCACCGTGGCGCTGAATTTATCTGGCCCGGTGAGTGTGCAATTGGACGCGGAAACCTCACTGGGGCAGGCGGGTTTACCCGTGGCGTTAACCCTACAAAGCAAGCAGTTGCGCTGGCCGCTGGCGGGTGAACCTGAGTACCAAATTGATAATCTCAGAATGCGTCTCAATGGGCAGGCGACCGATTACGCGCTCTCAATTCGCTCTGATTTGAAAGGTATTGATTTGCCGCCTGCGGTATTGACGCTGGATGGTAAAGGAAATGTCGAGCAATTCAATCTGACCCGTTTACGGCTGGCGGCGCTGCAAGGCAATACTGACCTGAGCGGTGTGGTGGATTGGAGTAAGGCGATCAGTTGGAATTCGGTATTGACTCTATCGGGCATTAACACCGCGAAGCAGTGGCCGGAGTGGCCAGCAAAACTGAATGGCAAGATCGTGACGCGCGGCAGTGTCTACGGCGGTAGCTGGCAGTTACAGGTGCCGGAGCTGACACTTGACGGCAATGTAAAACAGAATCGTGTGACGGCCCGTGGTTCATTGACGGGGAATGCGGCGGGTCAGTGGCATATTCCTGGCATCAATCTGGCGTTGGGTCGTAATACGCTGGATGTGAAAGGCGATCTTACTGATCAATGGCTGCTTGATGCCAATGTCGATGCACCACAGCTTGATGGTGCCTTGCCCGGATTGGCCGGGGTGGTGAAAGGCGCGTTGAGATTACGCGGTAACCTCAATGCCCCACAACTACTGGCCGATCTCACCGCCAACCGCCTGCAATGGCAAGAGTTGAGTATCAATCGAGTGAGGATCGAGGGTGACGTTCGCTCAACAGATCAAATTCAAGGCCAACTCGCCATCCGCGTTGAGCAGCTCAAGCAAGCTGATTTCGTGGTCAGCCTATTGACGCTGGATGCCCGTGGCAGTGAAAAACAGCATCAGTTGCGGCTAAACATGCAGGGTGAACCGGTTTCTGGTCAGCTGGCGCTGGAGGGGAGTTTTGATCGTCAGCAGGAGCGCTGGCGTGGCACCCTCAATAATACGCGCTTTGATACGCCGATAGGTGAATGGCGTTTGAGTCGTGCTATTGCCTTGGATTACCAAAATACGCTACAGCGGGTCACTGTCGGGCCGCATTGCTGGCTTAATCCGAATGCGGAACTGTGTATCCCAAGGGCGATTGAAGCTGGCCCGAGCGGGCAGGCGAGTGTGGTGCTCAACCGCTTTGATTTAGCCATGATAAAACCTTTCCTAGGCCCGGATACTACCCTGAGCGGGGTGTTTACTGGGCGGGCTGATGTCAGTTGGAAAGCGGGGGGTAGCTTGCCGGATGTGCGGGTATCACTCAGCGGTAATGGCGTCAAAGTGCAACAAGTGGTACAGGGTAATCCGCTGCCAATTGCTTTTGAAACGCTGAATCTTAATGGCGGACTGACCAATGGGCAAGTGCGGGCTGACTGGCTTATCAAGCTGGTGAATAACGGCCAGTTCTCAGGACAGGTGCAGGTCGCCGATCCCGAAGGGCGGCGTAATTTATCCGGTAATATTGCTATCAGTAATCTCTCGCTGGCAATGATTAACCCGATTCTCAGTGACGGCGAAAAAGCCGCTGGCCTGTTAAATGCCAATTTACGGCTCGGGGGTAATGCAAAAAATCCTTTAGTTTTCGGTCGGTTAGCTTTGGATAATGTGGATGTCGATGGCAGTTGGATGCCATTTGATATTACCGAAGGGCGGCTGGCGATGAATTTCGACGGTATGACCTCAACACTGGATGGCTTGATTCGCACCTCTCAGGGGCAGCTCAATCTGTCCGGCGATGCCGATTGGCGTGATATCAATGCTTGGCGCGCCCGTATCGCGGCCAAAGGCAACAAGTTGCGTGTCACTATTCCACCGATGGTGCGAATAGATGTCTCCCCAGATATTGTGTTTGAAGCGACTCCACAACTGTTTACTCTCAATGGGTCGGTGGATATCCCGTGGGCACGTATCACTGTGCAGGAAGTGCCAGAAACGGCGGTCGGTGTCTCGCCAGATGAAGTGATGCTTAACAACGATCTGAAGCCGATTTCGCCCCGCTCGACCAGTATTCCCATCAACAGTAATCTGGTCATTCGAGTGGGTAATGATGTTCGCCTGAATGCTTTTGGCCTGAAAGCCCGCTTGCAGGGCGATTTGAAAATGGTTCAAGATCAGCGCGGATTAGGTCTGAACGGGCAAATTAACATTCCATCCGGTAGCTTCCGCGCTTATGGGCAGGATTTGATCGTCAATAAAGGGGTATTGCTGTTCTCCGGCCCGCCGGACCAGCCGTTACTCAATATTGAAGCAATACGAAATCCTGATGCGACCGCTGATGGTGTGACTGCGGGTGTGCGGGTGACTGGGATGGCAGACTCGCCACGGCTAGAGATATTCTCAGATCCGGCGATGTCACAGCAAGAGGCGCTATCTTACCTGCTACGTGGGCAGGGGCTGGGCAATTCAGGAGCAGACAGTGGCTTGATGACCTCAATGTTAGTCGGCATGGGGGTTGCGCAAAGTGGTAAACTTGTGGGTAAAATCGGCGAGGCATTTGGGGTCAGCAACTTAGCTCTAGATACTCAGGGAGTTGGCGATAGCTCACAAGTGGTCGTGAGCGGCTATGTCACCAAAGATCTGCAAGTCAAATATGGCGTGGGTATCTTTGACTCGCTGGCAACGTTAACATTACGTTATCGGTTGATGCCAAGGTTGTATCTGGAAGCGGTGTCTGGTATTGATCAGGCATTAGATGTGCTTTATCAGTTTGAGTTCTAACAATGAGAATTATTGTCTACGGTAGTTTACGACGCAAACAAGGTAATAGTCATTGGATGACGGACGCTCAGTTGCTGGGCGAACATGATCTCGAAGGCTATGAAATGTACAATTTAGGTCACTATCCGGCGGTTATCCCCGGAGACGGCACAGTGCATTGTGAAGTTTATCGAATTAACTCGTCGATTATGAATGAGTTAGATGAGCTTAAAAGTAATACCAAGGATTATCGGCGTGAATTGATTCAGACGCCTTATGGCAGTGCGTGGATATATCTTTATCGTTTACCGATCGAAGGGGTACCACGGATCTACAGCGGCGATTGGCTCAAACGCCATGAAGAAAATGATAAGCCGTCACCTTAGAGTGTGCTAAGTGCAAATTTAAAATAAACACGCGTTCGAAATAAAAAAAACACCGCCCAATTGAGTGGTGTTTTTTTATCGGCAAAACAAAGAATTACTTCTTCGCGCGCTCGAAAGAAGAGAGGATCTCAGCTTTAGCGGCTGCGGCATCTTCCCAGCCGTCAACTTTCACCCACTTGCCGGTTTCCAGATCTTTATAATGTTCAAAGAAGTGTTTGATCTGCGCTTTCAGCAGTTCTGGCAGGTCTTGCACGTCTTTAACGTGATCGTACTCTTTGGTCAGTTTGCTGTGTGGAACCGCCACCAACTTGGCATCTTCGCCAGCTTCATCAGTCATTTTCAACACGCCAACTGGGCGGCAACGAATCACTGCGCCCGGCTGCAATGGATAAGGTGTTGGCACCAACACATCAACCGGGTCCCCATCTAATGACAAGGTGTTGTTGATGTAACCGTAGTTGCATGGGTAGAACATAGCGGTAGACATGAAACGGTCTACAAACAGAGAGCCAGTCTCTTTATCGATTTCATATTTAATCGGGTCAGCATTCGCTGGGATTTCGATCACAACATAAATATCTTCTGGCAGGTCTTTACCTGCGGGTACGTCGTTCAAGCTCATGTCGGTTTCCTTTTATCAAACCAGAAATGGAGTGCTGGCTATTATAGCCAAGTCTTATGTGAATTCCCGCCCTTTTCACTGCTATACGGCGGTGAGATTGCCTGAGTCAGGGCCATTTCATTGAGATAAAATCCCGTCATTCGCTAAATGTATCTATTTTAAGCTGTTTTTCCGGTGATGGTTCAAGCTGACCCGCGTGTAGCCGATAACTTAATCAAACAATAAGAGAGTCCGCTGTACTGCTAACACTTTGTAATCTTAATCATTTGCACACAACCGGAAAAATACCGATGTTAAAAAAGATTACCATTAAGAATGGGCTTATTGCTCAGTTATGCCTTATGTCATTGATCTTATTAATTGTTAGCGTGATCGGAATTAATTCCATTCAGGAAAGCTCACGTTCATTACAAATCATCAATCAAATTCAGGGGGAGGAGCTGGGATCTTTGTCGAATAGCTTTACTGCCACATTGAGTGCCAGAACTGAAGCTGCACTGGCGATCCATCAACTAGAGATTGGCCTGATTGATGAGTCGTTACAAACTGCAAAGCAGGCGGAAGGCTCGCTGGCATTATCGCAAAAAGAGATGGCACGTTTTGTCAGCGCAGTATCTGACCGGGGAGATGGGCAGGAACTGGCAATTAACATTCAAAAAAGTTATAAAAATTATGTAGATAAAGGTGTGTTGCCGATGCTGGCTGCCATCAAGGCGGGTTATGCCGATGAGTATTACGAGGTGCTGGAAAAGAGTATTACTGATATCAGCAAAGCGTTTAATAATGACGTTGCGACCTTTCGTAGCTATGCGCTGGATGCGGGCCAACGGCAAATCGATGGAGCTAACAGTGCCGCCAAAATCAAGTTGGCGATCATTGTCGCGGCGGGTGTGATCACTTTGATCTCAGCGTTGCTGGCATGGTTTGCACTCAAATACATTATTTTACAGCCTTTAGAGCAATCAATTCATCAGTTGGAATTTATAGCCTCTGGTGATTTGACCCACAGTATCAACAGTGAGGGCAATACGGAACTGGCGCGGCTCGCCAAAGCGTTGCAGGTCATGCAGCAATCGCTGGTGGTGTCAGTGAGCAATGTCCGTGATGTGGGCGGGCAGATTGGTGTTGGTTCGCGGGAGTTAGCAGCAGGTAATACTCATTTAGCGGAACGTACCGAAGAGTCGGCCTCTTCACTAGAGCAAACTGCGGCTAGCATGGAGCAATTGACCTCGACCGTAAAAATGAATGCTGAAAACTCTGATCAGGCAAATCGCTTGGCGATGAGTGTATCGGATATTGCCAATAAAGGCAGTGAGGCCGTCAGCCATGTGGTTGATAAGATGCAGGCCATTACCTCCAGTTCACGGCGTATTTCCGATATCATTGCCGTGATTGACGGTATTGCATTTCAGACCAATATTCTGGCGTTGAATGCTGCGGTTGAAGCCGCCAGAGCGGGTGAGCAGGGGCGCGGTTTTGCGGTGGTCGCTGGCGAGGTCCGTAATTTGGCCCAGCGCAGTGCGCAATCGGCTAAAGAGATCAAAGATCTCATTGTGGAGTCGCAAAATCGAGTGCGGGAAGGTGCGGATATGGCGGAATCTGCGGGTAAAACCATGCATGAGATCGCCAGCGAAGTCAGTCGGGTAACGGCATTGATGCGCGAAATATCAGCGGCAAGTTATGAGCAAAGTAGCGGCATTGAGCAAGTGAATGTGGCTATTGCACAAATGGATCAGGTTGCTCAGCAGAATGCCACATTGGTGGAACAGGCCGCAGCCGCAACGCGCTCATTAGAAGAGCAAGCCGATGCATTATCAGCCAGCATGGCGGTATTTAAATTGCAGGGGGATAAACTGGCGCTCGAAGTATAAAAAAAACAGCGGCTTAGGGGCCGCTGTTTTCTGTCGCTATCGGGCTAATTACTTGGCTTCTTCATCCGGGAATTTGGCAATAAAGCCTTCCGCGTCTTCAACCATGGATTTTGTCCCGACAAAGAACGGTGCGCGCTGATGCAATTTCTCCGGCACGATATCCAGAATGCGGTTAACCCCATCGGTTGCTTTACCACCGGCTTGTTCCGCGAGGAATGCCATTGGGTTGCATTCGTACAGTAAACGCAGTTTCCCTTGTGGATGGCTGGCGGTGCTTGGGTAAATATAGATACCGCCTTTCAACAGGTTACGATGGAAGTCGGCCACCAATGACCCAATATAGCGCGAAGTATATGGCCGCTGGGTCGCTTCATCCTGCTCTTGGCAATACTTGATGTATTTCTTCACACCCAGTGGGAATTTAATGTAGTTCCCTTCATTGATGGAGTACATGCAACCGGTTGCGGGATAGCGTACTTTTTCGCCGGATAAACAGAAAACACCCAGTGACGGATCATAAGTGAAAGTATGAACGCCATAACCTGTGGTATACACCAACATTGTTGAAGAACCGTAGACCACGTAACCTGCCGCCACTTGCTTGGTGCCCGGTTGCAAGAAGTCAGCTTCAGTAATTGGCGTGCCAAATGGGGTGATGCGACGATAGATGGAGAAAATAGTACCGACGGACACATTCACGTCAATATTTGAAGATCCATCCAGAGGGTCCATCAGAACCACATATTTGGCATTTTCTGCCCGCCCGCCATCAAAGATAACAATGTCATCTTCCTCTTCCGAGGCGATACCGGCAACTTCACCGCGTGCTTTTAGGGCCGCTTTCAATTTTTCATTGGCAAACAGATCCAGTTTCATCTGGTCTTCGCCCTGAATATTGGAAACACCGCTGGCACCTAAAATATCAACCAAACCTGCTTTGTTGATATCACGATGAATAATCTTTGCGCCGA
This sequence comes from Yersinia mollaretii ATCC 43969, assembly GCF_013282725.1. Classification (NCBI taxonomy): domain Bacteria; kingdom Pseudomonadati; phylum Pseudomonadota; class Gammaproteobacteria; order Enterobacterales; family Yersiniaceae; genus Yersinia; species Yersinia mollaretii. Next base: position 1,781,964 of record NZ_CP054043.1, read on the forward strand.
GTTTGATTGCTGAAAGTAATGCAGTTAATTCGCCGGTGGCGTGAGAGAAGTCTAGCTGTTTCTCAACGATGAATTCGCCTAACGTTTTCATGACTCAATCCCTGGATCTACGGTTAAATATCGATTTATTAACGAACAACTCACCTGATGGCAGCAGTGTAGCCCAAAGATAAGAATGATTCATAGGCAATTCCGTTTCTTCTCTTTGATTCTGAGCGGTAGAATGGCTGCAAACTCGAAGCTTATTAATACGGAAAATTTATGCGCATTCACATATTAGGTATCTGCGGCACTTTTATGGGCGGTCTGGCGATGCTTGCCCGTTCATTAGGTCATGAAGTGACGGGAGCGGATGCTAACGTGTATCCACCGATGAGCACACTGCTGGAGAATCAAGGGATCGATTTGATCCAGGGATATGATCCGGCTCAACTGAATCCTGCACCGGATTTGGTCATTATCGGCAATGCCATGACCCGTGGTAACCCCTGCGTCGAAGCCGTATTAGAGCAAGGTATTCCTTATGTTTCAGGGCCGCAATGGCTACATGACCATGTGTTGCCAGAGCGCTGGGTATTGGCGATAGCCGGTACTCACGGCAAAACGACCACTGCCGGAATGGTGGCCTGGATACTGGAAGCCTGTGGTTATGAACCCGGTTTTGTGATTGGCGGGGTGCCGGGCAATTTCGATGTCTCAGCCCGTCTAGGTAACAGTCCATTCTTTGTGATAGAAGCGGATGAATATGATTGTGCCTTCTTTGATAAGCGCTCTAAATTTGTCCACTACAGCCCAAGAACGCTAGTGATGAATAATCTTGAGTTCGATCATGCTGATATCTTTGACGATCTTAAGGCGATTCAGAAGCAATTCCACCATCTGGTGCGCTTAGTTCCCGGCAAAGGCAAAATCATCGTGCCAGATAATGATAATCACTTGAAGCAAGTGATGGCGATGGGGTGCTGGAGCGAGCAAGAGTTGGTAGGCGAAACAGGCAGTTGGCTTGCACGTAAAGTCTCGACCGATGCCAGCGTCTATGAAGTGTTTCTCGATAATGAATTAGTGGGCGAGGTCAGTTGGTCACTGGTGGGTGAACACAATATGCATAACGGCTTGATGGCTATCGCCGCTGCCCGTCATGTGGGAGTTTTGCCAGCAGATGCTTGCCGGGTACTGGGTGATTTTATTAATGCCCGCCGTCGGTTGGAGTTGCGCGGCGAAGCCCATGGTGTCACGGTTTATGATGATTTCGCCCACCATCCAACCGCAATACTGGCGACTTTGGCGGCACTGCGCAGCAAAGTCGGTGGAACCGCTCGGATTTTGGCCGTTTTGGAGCCGCGTTCTAACACCATGAAATTGGGGTTATGCAAGAACGAGCTGGCACCTTCATTGGGCCGTGCGGATGAAGTGTTCCTGTTCCAACCGCAGCATATCCCTTGGCAAGTGGTGGAAGTGGCCGAAGCTTGCATTCAACCTGCGCATTGGAGTGCTGATATCGATACGTTAGTCGATATGATTGTGAAAACAGCCCAACCCGGCGATCACATCTTGGTGATGAGTAATGGCGGCTTTGGTGGGATTCATGACAAGCTCTTGAGTTCACTGAGTAAAAAATCTGCGCTAGAAGCTGAGTCTCAGGATTAGGTTAGACAAAAAAATCCCCCGCAGAGCGGGGGTAAAAGGGTTCGTCGGATAGACGACGAGGGATTATTCAGCGTGGTGCTCTCTTAGCTCATCGATTCAATCAATACTCTATTCAATATGCTGAAAATGATTTTTCTCTATTCTCAACCGATTGAATAAACCATCAAACTTGAAAGTATGCCCCTTCAAACGGGGCATACTTTCATACTTAGCGTGTAATCTTATTTGTAAGCTTTAGCTGTGGCGTGCCAGTTATTTTCTTCACGCACTTCAATCACTTTATAAGCTTTAGCGCCCATTGCATCTGCTTTATCAGACAGTGCCTGACGGATATCAGAAGGTGCGCCGTTAAGGCCACTGACGGTAATGGTGCCCATTGGCTGCATGTTAGCGGCTTGAGTGTCATTGATAGAATCAGCTGCAAACACGCCGAATGACAGTGCAGATAGAACGCTCATTGTTGCGATAGTAGTTTTAATGTTCATGTTATTGCCTCTATTTATTCTTTTATCACTTCAAAGGAAGTGTGATTTACGTCACGAAAATGAGTATACATCTAGTAACTGAGAATATTAATAGCGCGCTAATAATATTTATGGTCACTTTTCCGATGGTTACTATTTTTTAAGAACGAAAAGGAATAAAAAATGGCTAAAAAACAGCATGTTTTAGTTAAAGTCTACTATTTTCAATCGGATAAGTGTTTTTGACTAAAAGTGCGAATGGATACGATGGGTTTGACCATGAATAGAGTTAACGTGGTGTTTTATTGCCATTTTAAAAAGAGTAGGCAGTGAAATGCCCTGCTTGGCTTTAGAAAGTTGAGTGTGAGGAGTCAGGAACCGTAGCTGGTAAAGAGACCTAAAAAGAAATAATGCGGCAGATATGCCGCATCTATATACACCAGATATTAAAAAGTGGGATTAAAGCTCTTGATCGAATAGCCCGAGGATAGCTTCATGCAGTTGCTTAACGGTGAAACCTCTGGCTGGTGTCGTGAAGATGGTATCGTCGCCGGCAATACTGCCGAGAATACCCTCAGCCTTGCCTAATGAGTCCAGCAGGCGGGCGATCAGCTGAGCTGCACCAGGGCTGGTATTAATCACAACCACGGAATCATTATAATCAACATCTAATACCAGGTTCTTCAGCGGGCTGCTCGTTGTCGGCACACCTAGCTCTGCGGGTAAGCAGTAAACCATCTCCATTTTTGCATTACGCGTCCTGACTGCGCCGAACTTGGTCAGCATGCGTGACACTTTGGATTGGTTAATATTTTCAAAACCTTCTTCCTGCAAGGCCAAAACGATCTCACCTTGAGAACTGAATTTCTCTTCTTTCAATAACGCTTTGAACGCCTTGATAAGATCTTCTTGTTTTGCGGGATTACGCATTTGCTATGCCCTGAGTAGTCAATAGTGAATAGGATTATTATGCATATAAATGAATTTTTATTCAACATGACTGTGGAGTATTAGCGATAAAAGCATTGATATCAAGGTATGGCGAAGTTTTAACATCATCATACTGTTACAGTTATGCTAAATCAGCATGTATAGAGATTCGGCCTAAGTAACCAAAATGTTATTAAAATGATGTTGTTTTGATGTTACAGAAGGGTGTAATGTAACCGCGAATTAACCTGTCATGAATGCTCCAGTAAATTTTAGAATAATGTGCGCTATATCATTAACGAATAAGCGATTTAATCTAAAATACATAAGCCCTATGCGCCTTTTTGATGCGTGATATCTCAATCTGACTGTTAATAGATTGTGTTTAAAATTACAATAAATTAAGGTGCGTAACTAGATGAATTCACGGCAAATTTAAATTAAATATAATAAGGAGTATAGGATGAAAGTTGCAGTTCTCGGTGCTGCTGGTGGTATCGGCCAGGCCCTCGCTCTTCTACTCAAGACCCAGCTTCCTTCAGGTTCAGACCTCTCTTTATATGATATCGCGCCAGTCACCCCTGGTGTTGCGGTTGATCTGAGCCATATCCCGACCGCTGTTAATATCAAAGGTTTCAGTGGTGAAGATGCTACCCCAGCACTACAAGGGGCCGATATTGTTCTGATTTCTGCTGGCGTAGCTCGCAAACCAGGTATGGATCGTTCAGATCTGTTCAATGTTAATGCTGGTATCGTTCGTAATCTGGTTGAGCAAATTGCGCGTACTTGCCCTAACGCTTTAATTGGCATCATTACCAACCCAGTTAACACGACTGTCGCGATCGCAGCAGAAGTGCTGAAAAAAGCCGGTGTTTACGATAAAAACAAATTATTTGGTATTACGACACTGGATACCATTCGCTCTAACACCTTCGTTGCTGAATTAAAGGGTAAGCAGCCTCAGGATATCGAAGTGCCAGTGATCGGTGGTCACTCTGGGGTGACTATTCTGCCATTGCTGTCGCAAGTTCCCGGCATTAGCTTTACAGAGCAGGAAGTTGCCTCTCTGACTAAGCGCATTCAGAATGCAGGGACTGAAGTTGTTGAAGCAAAAGCCGGTGGCGGGTCAGCGACACTCTCCATGGGGCAGGCTGCGGCGCGTTTTGGTCTTTCTTTGGTGCGTGCTTTGCAAGGCGAAAGCAATGTTGTTGAATGTTCTTACGTTGAAGGTGATGGCAAGTATGCTCGCTTCTTCGCTCAACCCATCTTGTTGGGCAAAAACGGCGTTGCAGAACGTAAAGATATCGGCAAACTGAGTGCTTTTGAGCAGCAAGCGCTGGAAAGTATGCTTGATGTGTTACACCAAGATATTGTGTTGGGCGAAAAATTCGTCAATAACTAATATACCTTACTTGGCGTTGCAGAGGTGCAAATGACCCCCGCTTACCGATTCACTGAGTTGAGTCAGTTTGTTGGGGGGAGTTACCGCTTTATTGCAACGCCAATGACTTTGGGTATAGGTAACACTATGTAGAAGTCGGGGACAGCACTGCCCCTAATATGGCATTATCAACCGCCGGAGCAGATCGCCGACGGTTTTTTTATGCCGAAATAATAGTCTGCCGTATCCTCACTTTTCGGTCGAGAAGTGCTCCTGTTTTTGCGTCAAAATAGCGTGTTGGCCAGATTTCTGAAGGATGAATGTTCAGACACTCTGCAATCAACCATTCCCCCTTTGGCCAGGGGCGAGTCAATGCATTGGCAAGCGTGGATGAACTTAATCCTGCTTTGCGAGAAAGTGCGGCCAGAGTTGTGCCTTCTTTACGTAGTGCAGCAATGATGTCGGCTGGGTGCCAATCAGATTTCCTTAAAATCATCTTTAATCCTTTTTTTTTCTAAGCAGCTGACGCGTTAGTGATATAAATAACGGTACATTGTTAATCGGAACGTGAACATAAAGTGACCATTTAGAAAGATCATATCATTTATTTCTAAAAAGATTTCAAATGTTTTCTAAATATTCCTTTTTTGTGTCATAACGCATACTAGGAAGCAACGCCATGAAAAAAGAGTGGTTTGCCGCTAAGGAACTGGCAGGTCTTGAGGGGTTACCGTCATCACCACAAGGAATCAACCTCATGGCCAAACGTGAGGGATGGGAGCAGCGTCGTCGCCGTGGTGTTCAGGGAAAGGCGGTGGAATACCATGTTGAAAGCTTACCCAGTACGATACTGAATTCATTGCAGCTAAGGGAAGAACCAGCACAATATACGCCGGTACGGCAGGATCCAGTGAACATTTGGATAGAAGCCTATTACCAACTTACGGAAGCGGAACGTGCACAAGCCATCGCATTTTTGCTACGAGAAGGTGTTGGGGCACTCATGAAACGCTTGGTTTGAAAGTGAATCAGCGGGGTCGAAATGAACTCGGGCAGTAATGTCCCGAGTTTCTAAATAATTTCTTAAAATGCGCGTTGGACAGCAATGTGTGCCAATCCTTCTAGTGCTAGTCGATACTCACTTTCAGGTAGAATCTGTAATGCAGCAATAGCTTTATCCGCTTCCTCTTCAGCACGCTGGCGAGTGTAATCCAGTGAGCCACACTGCTGCATTGCGGCTAAGACGGGCTCAAGCAGATGGCGACCATTACCCTGCTCAATGGCTTGCCGAATCATCGCTTCTTGCTCAGAAGTGCCATTACGCATCGCATGCAGCAATGGAAGTGTCGGCTTGCCTTCGTTCAGGTCATCACCCGTGTTTTTACCCAATGTGGTACCATCTGAACTGTAATCCAGCAGATCATCAATCAACTGGAAAGCGGTCCCCAGATAGCGGCCATAATTCTGCAATGCCAACTCCTGCTCTTCACTGGCATTCGCTAGGACAGCGGCTGATTGGGATGCAGCTTCGAACAAACGGGCTGTTTTGCTGTAAATGACCTGCATGTAATTTTCTTCAGTGATATCAGGATTATTGCAGTTCATTAGCTGTAATACTTCACCTTCAGCAATGACATTTGTTGCTTCTGACATCAATGTAAGCACTCGCAGCGACTCCAGGCCTGTCATCATCTGGAATGAGCGGGTATAGATATAGTCGCCCACCAACACGCTGGCAGCATTACCAAATGCCGCATTTGCCGTCGCCTTACCACGGCGCATATCGGATTCATCAACCACATCATCATGCAGCAGTGTTGCGGTGTGGATAAATTCAATCAATGCCGCGACGGTGATATGCTTAGTACCTTGATAGTGCAGTGCTCGAGCGACCAAAACGGCGATCATGGGGCGAATTCGTTTCCCACCACCACTGATAATGTAATGGCCCAATTGATTGATAAGGACAACATCAGAGTTCAATTGCTCGAGGATTGTTGTGTTTACTGCCGCCATATCTGGCGCGGTTAACTCGATAATCTTTTCTAGGTTCATTGTTATATTCAGCTGTTTTTCTCTTTAACTGCGATGAGATTACCGCCCACATTATTACATGACGCTCCCTGAGACTATGATTGTACTTGAAAAAACCATCAAATAAACGAGATGTAAGAAACTGTGCTTTTTTTCTTCTCTTGTGCTGATTATATACTTGTCATTCACTACGTTTTTGCGTAGAATTCGCGCCCTATTGTGAATATTTATAGTGCGCTCTGGACTACAAAAGTGGAGTGTGCGGAAAGCGGAGTTTTATATGTACGCGGTTTTCCAAAGTGGTGGTAAACAACACCGAGTAAGCGAAGGTCAAACCATTCGCCTGGAAAAGCTGGACATCGCAACTGGTGAAACTGTTGAGTTTGACCAAGTTCTGATGATTGCTAACGGTGAAGAAATCAATATCGGCGCTCCTTTAGTCGATGGTGGCAAGATCAAAGCTGAAGTGGTAGCTCACGGTCGTGGCGAGAAGATTAAGATTGTTAAATTCCGTCGTCGTAAGCATTACCGTAAGCAGCAAGGTCATCGTCAGTGGTTCACTGATGTTAAAATCACCGGCATCAGCGCTTAAGATTTAGGAGAGCGGATAAATGGCACATAAAAAGGCTGGTGGCTCGACTCGTAACGGTCGTGACTCCGAAAGTAAACGTCTTGGCGTAAAACGTTTTGGCGGCGAAGCAGTATTGGCAGGCAGCATCATCGTTCGTCAGCGTGGAACTAAATTCCACCCAGGCACCAACGTAGGTTGCGGCAAAGACCATACTCTGTTTGCTTTATCTGACGGTAAAGTCAAGTTCGAAGTTAAAGGCCCGAAAAACCGTAAGTTTATCAGCATCGAAGCTGAATAAGTCTTTCGCGTCTTGTAATAGATATAAGCCCTGCAATTTTTTTGCGGGGCTTTTTACATTTCAGGTTCCCCACCCGGTAAAAAATGGATACGAAACAGCAGGCTGGTTTAGGTATTTTTTTGGCACTAACCACTGCCGTATTCTGGGGTGCGCTGCCAATAGCCATGAAGCAAGTACTCGAGGTAATGGAGCCTTTCACCATTGTCTGGTATCGCTTTACGATGGCGGCAATCGGCTTGGGGATTATTCTGGCTTCGCGTCGCCAATTGCCCTCCCTTAAACTTTTCCGCCAACGTCGCTGGCTGCTATTACTGATCGTCGCGACCTGTGGTCTGTTGGGGAACTTCATCTTTTTCAGCTCATCATTACAATACCTAAGTCCGACGACATCTCAGGTTATTGGGCAACTCTCACCGGTAGGGATGATGATTGCCAGCGTGCTAATTTTAAAAGAGCGGATGCGCGTCACTCAGGTTATTGGCGCGGGTATGCTGATTTGCGGTCTGTTGTTGTTTTTTAATACCAGTCTGCACGAAATTTTTACCCGCCTGACTGATTATACTCTTGGCGTGGTATTGGGCGTCTGTGCCGCTGTTGTCTGGGTCAGTTATGGCGTTGCCCAAAAGGTGTTGTTAAGGCGTATGGCGTCGCAACAAATATTACTGTTACTGTACGCGTTATGTGCACTTGCATTGTTCCCAATGGCGAAGCCAGCTGTTATTTTCCAGCTAAATGGGTGGCAGTTTGCCTGCTTGCTTTTTTGTGGGGTTAATACTCTGGTGGGTTATGGCGCTTTAGCGGAAGCTATGGCGCGCTGGCAGGCCGCGCAGGTGAGCGCGCTAGTTACATTAACACCGCTGTTTACCCTGTTTTTTTCAATTTTATTGGCGCTGATTTGGCCCGATAATTTTGTCGCCCCGTCTCTCAACCTCGTGGGATATGTCGGCGCATTTGTCGTGGTGGCAGGTGCCATGTTCTCTGCCATTGGGCACCGTTGGTGGCCACGTCGGGCAGAAATAAGTCTGGTTACGCCGCAAAAGTAGCCGCGAAACGTTCACCGGTTTGCCCTATCTGTTGATGTATCAATAGGTTGAGATCCGCCATCCAGCGAGAAAATGCTTTTTTCGGGTTTATTGTCTATTTTTAATACAGATGAAATTTCCTATAGAAGCGAGTATAATACGCGCCCTTGTTCGTGCCGGTTCTGGTGCGTTCGTGTTTTTTCGATATGCTGTGTACGCTTGGTGTATCACGAGAGCTAGAAAATACGCCGAAAAGAACCGATAAAGTTAATGTAAAACAAGTAGATAAAATCTATTGGTTTTTTACGGAGAGAGTCAATGAAGTTTGTAGATGAAGCTACAATTTTGGTTGTAGCCGGTGACGGTGGTAACGGTTGTGTTAGCTTCCGTCGTGAAAAATATATCCCAAATGGTGGCCCTGATGGTGGCGACGGTGGCGACGGTGGCGATATTTATCTGCTGGCCGATGAAAACCTCAATACACTGATCGATTACCATTTTGTGAAATCTTTCCGTGCTGAACGTGGGCAGAATGGCCAAAGCCGTGACTGTACCGGTAAACGAGGTAAAGATATCACCATTAAAGTCCCTGTCGGTACACGCATACTGGATCAGGGAACCGGTGAGATTGTGGGTGATATGACCCGCCATGGTCAGCGTCTGATGGTCGCAAAAGGGGGGTTCCACGGATTAGGTAATGCTCGTTTCAAATCCTCAGTTAACCGCGCCCCGCGCCAGAAAACGATGGGTACTGAAGGTGAGACCCGTGATCTGACGTTAGAGCTGTTGCTGCTGGCTGATGTCGGGATGTTGGGGCTACCTAATGCCGGTAAATCTACCTTTATCCGCGCTGTTTCTGCCGCTAAACCTAAAGTTGCTGACTATCCATTTACTACCCTGATTCCAAGTTTGGGTGTCGTTCGTATGGATTACGAGCAGAGCTTCGTGGTTGCCGATATTCCTGGTTTGATTGAAGGCGCTTCAGAGGGTGCTGGTCTGGGTATTCGCTTCCTGAAGCATTTGGAACGTTGCCGCGTACTGTTGCATTTAGTGGATTTGGCACCGATTGATGAATCTGATCCGGTCAAAAATGCCCAAGTCATTATCAATGAGTTGCAGCAATACAGTGAAAACCTCGCTAAGAAGCCACGCTGGCTCGTTTTCAATAAGATTGACCTGATAGACCCAGAAGAAGCTGAAACTCGCGCCAAAGCCATTGTAGAAGCACTGGGATGGGAAGATAAGTATTATATGATCTCTGCCGCGAATCGCGAAAATGTGAATGCGCTGTGCTGGGATGTAATGAACTTCATTAATTCGCAACCAAAAGAGATGGCGATTGCTGAAAGCGCGCCAGAAAAAGTTGAATTCATGTGGGATGATTATCACCGTGAACAACTTGCTGAAGTGGAAGCAGAAGCGAAAGCAGAAGAGGACGATGATGATTGGGATGAAGAAGATGATGACGGCGTAGAGTTCATCTACGAGCGTTAATTATGTTCCCCAGTATTATTCGGTAATACCACATGATTCGTACAAGGGCTGCCATTTGATGGTGGCCCTTTTGTTTGGCTGGTACTAACTGAACTGAGGCAACACGGTGTTATGCGTGGTTGCAGGTATCCAACATTGCGCTTTTAACCCGGAACGGTCGGTGCGGTTCTCCAGTGTCAGCCTGCCTTGGTGCAACTGAACCGTGCGGATCACGATATTTAGCCCTAAGCCGCTGCCTCCGTAGCGCTGATCCATGCGACGGAACGCTTGAGTCAACTCGCCAGCTTGTTCTTGCTTTATTCCTGGCCCTTCATCAATGACTTGTAACACAGCGCCTTGAGTTTCAGCTGCGAGTTTGACCAAAATTTGGCTGCCTACCGGACTATAACGATGCGCATTTTCCACCAAATTGCGCAACATCAAACGCAGCAAGGTGGCATCACCCTGTGTTTTGGCACTGGGAGGGAGCTCCCACACGATGGTTTGTTGGCGAAGCGCACACATCTCCTCCAGCTCCTCTTGCAGTGGTTGCACCACATTTTCAATCCAATCCAGAGTCTGGTACAGGCCGCTGGCAAAATTCTGCCCCGCTCTGGACAGCATCAGTAGTTGTTCAATGGTATGCATTAACAAGTCGATGCGGTTAATGAGCGACTGACTTTCTGTGATTCCCTGTTGTTCCATCAACTCAAGATGCAGGCGGATGCCCGCAAGCGGCGTACGTAGTTCATGTGCCGCATCTGCGGTGAACAGGCGCTCCTGCTGAATGGTATTGGCGAGGCGGGATAACAACTGATTCAGTGTCGATGTTACCGCGACAATTTCTTGCATATCACTGTTAACCACCACGGGGGTGAGATTATCAGCCGAACGTTCCGCCAATTTCTGCTGCAACTGATCGAGCGGGCGGATAATCCAACTGATTGCCCAAAAAGAGAGCAACAAAGTGATGGTCATCATGATAAGCGAGGGGGCAAGGAGTGAAGCAATGGCTTCCGCTATCTCGGTATCAACCCGCTCATTACGCACTTTGGCACTCAGGGTTTCATCTACCAGAAAACTTATTTGTTCCTGACTTTCATGCCATAGCCAGAATGCGCTGATCAACTGAGTCACCAGTAATATTAATGCCAGCATTAAGATCAACCGACGGCGCATACTGATCATGATTGCGCTTCCAAGCGATAGCCGATGCCACGGACTGTGCGGATACGATCTTTACCCAATTTACGGCGTAGATTATGGATATGCACTTCCAACGTATTGGAGCCGAGATCATCATTCCAAGTGTAGAGATCCTGCTGCAACAATTCACGATTGACAGTTTGACCGGCCCGCATGATTAAGCGTGAGAGGATCGCAAACTCTTTGGGTGTGATTTCGAGTGGCTGGTCCTGCAAACAGACTTGCTGGGTAGACAAGTTGAGGCTCAGGTCATCTTGTTGTACCAGATTGTCGCTCTGCCCTTGATAGCGGCGAATCAGTGCACGGACTCGGGCGAGTAACTCAGCGAGCGCGAATGGTTTGATCAGATAATCGTCCGCTCCGGCATCCAGCCCGTCAACTCTGTCTTCGAGAGCATCACGAGCGGTGAGTATCAGCACTGGCAGGGTGACATGCTGGCGACGCCATTGGCGTAGCAATACGGCACCATCTTGATCTGGCAAGCCGAGATCGAGGATGACCATACTGTACTGACTGCTTTGTAACAAACTCTGCGCTTCTGCTGCCGTGCCAGTACAGTCACAAGCGTAGCCCTCGTTGGTCAGTGCCATCGCGATGCCTCGTTGCAGCAGTTCATCATCTTCAACAATCAGTAGTTTCATGGTTCTCAGTTATTCTGATAAATGTCTTTATACAGGCGACTTTCGAAGCGAACCAATGGCGCCCGACGATTTTTTTGATCTTCTGGTGGGACCGCATAACCAGACAAGAATTGTACAAATGCCATGCGTTGCCCACTGGCAGTGGTGATAAATCCGGCTAGATTATACACGCCTTGTAGTGCACCTGTTTTTGCCGACACTTTGCCGTCAACGCCTGCTTCATGCAGTCCGCCACGATAGCGTAGTGTGCCGTCATAGCCAGACAGCGGCAGCATTGAAATAAAATTAAGCTCTTGATCATGCTGAGCAATATACTGTAACGCCTGCATCATGGTTGCCGGTGAAATCAGATTGTGGCGTGATAAGCCTGATCCATCCACGACAATACTGTTTCCCAGATCTACCCCCGCTTTCTGGCGTAAAACCTGCCGCACTGCATCGGCACCCGCACGCCATGTGCCTGGCACCCCAAAACGTTGATGACCAATTGTCCTGAAAACAGTATCGGCAATCATATTGTCTGATTTTTTTAGCATGATTTTTAGTAAATCATGCAGTGGCGCTGATTGCGTTTGTGCTAACACACTTCCAGCCGGACTCGGTGTTGTTTGACGGCGTAGACTGCCATCAATCTGGATATCGGCCTTCTTCAACTCGTCTTTCAAAATAGCACCGGCATAGCTGGCCCCATTTTGTACTGCGAAGGCCAGTGGCAGCGGTTCACTGCGCTGGGTTAGGCAGCCGGTCAGTGTGAAGCGGTTTAATTCGCCAGGAACGACGTCTAATTCGCAATATTGTGCATCAGGCGAGCCTTTGGCTAAGGTGCGGACTTCACTGAACATCTGTACCGGATAATAGGAGGCAACTCGAATAAATGCCATGTCGCCTGGAGTTGGCGCACTGTAAAGCGAAACTGAAAAGCAGTTACGATCGACGATAGCTGCGGCAGGTGGCGCACTAAAGCATTGCGTCATATCGTTCCAAGGCCAGCCCGGCGCTTTATCATGACTCGCAAAAACGGAGGTATCGATAATCAAATCACCAGCAACTTGCTTAATACCCGCTTTTCTTAGGGTAGCAACCATATTTCGCAACTGTTGGCGTGTTAATGTCGGATCGCCATCAAAACGGGCAATTAAATTACCCCGCAAGACACCATCAGTTATCGTGCCATGACTTTCCAACGTAGTAACAAAGCGAAAGTCTGGGCCGAGTTGTAATAACGCGGCCAAGGCCGTCAGTACTTTTTGTGTACTGGCAGGCAATGCCATCTGCTGGGCGTGATAGTCTATTGCCGGGCTGGTAGCCCCGATTTTTTGTACAATTAGTGCAAGATTTGCCCCATCAGGCAGGTACTGTGTGTAATTTTCGACCTGAGCCGCATTGGCGTTAGATATGCTGATATTGAGCGCAATAGCACAGGCCAATCCACTGACAATTCGTGAAAAATGCATGATTTCGGTATAACTGATGGATAATGTGTTGCCATACTACGGTGCAACGAGGGCGAAAGTAAACGATGACCCTAAAGGAACTCTACGTTAAAATGCATATCAAAATGCAAAATTGATCCTAACCTGGTTTTTTTGCTTCAGGGGTGATTGTTTTTGTTTGTCACCTAGAGGCGGGTAGGATATCAAGCTAACCGTATTTTCATTCGATGACGTTAGGATGACGGTTTTTGAACAGGATAGATTTAGAGGTATTTAAAAGATGAAACAGATTCCGATGACGGTACGTGGCGCAGATAAACTGCGCGAAGAACTGGATTTTTTAAAAGGCGTTCGTCGCCCTAAAATTATTTCTGATATTGCTACTGCCCGTGAGCATGGCGACTTGAAAGAAAATGCGGAATATCACGCAGCCCGCGAACAACAAGGGTTCTGTGAAGGTCGTATTCAAGAAATTGAAGCAAAGCTCTCTAATGCGCAGGTGATTGATATCACCAAAATGCCAAATAATGGCCGTGTTATTTTTGGTGCCACTGTACGTGTACTCAATGTGGATATCGAAGAAGAGCAGCAATACCGGATTGTGGGTGATGACGAAGCTGATTTTAAACAAAATCTTATTTCAGTTAATTCACCTATCGCTCGTGGCCTGATTGGTAAAGAAGTCGATGACGTCGTTGTTATTCGAACTCCAGGCGGCGAAGTGGAATATGAAATTCTTAGCGTGGATTATGTGTAATACTTGTTCATCTGAGCAGACATTACGCATTATTTCTCAAAAATGAAGTTGTAAAGAAAAGTAAAAGGCCGCATGCGGCCTTTTATCAGAACAAAGTGCATGGCACCTTTTCTCTAAAACAAGCGTCATTAACGCGGTAAAATAATTTTGCGCTCTTTCGCTGGGCGATAAAGCACTAAAATATTACCGATGATTTGGACGTTAACGGCACCGGTTTCACGCACGATGGCATCAGCAATTAGGGCTTTGGTTTCACGCTCTTCAGCAGTGATCTTCACCTTAATAAGTTCATGATGTTCCAGCGTTTGTTCGATTTCAGCCAGCACACCTTCGGTTAATCCGTTATTGCCCAGCATCACTACTGGTTTTAACGGATGGGCCAAGCTTTTCAGGTGCTGTTTTTGTTTGTTATTCAGATTCATCGTCTTTTTTGCTTAAGTTGGGATTGAAAACGGTTCATTCTACCGCCATCTCATGTGTATCACCAAATCGGTCTACGTCGATGGGGAGTTTACGCGAGCTAAGCAATAGATGCGCGGGCTCTTAATTAAGATAGTTGGAAAAATAGATGTCTAATAAAAAGCGTTCGGGTAGCTCCAGTCGCTGGTTGCAAGAACACTTTAGCGATAAATACGTCATTCAGGCACAGAAAAAGGGGCTACGCTCCCGCGCCTGGTTTAAACTTGATGAAATACAACAGAACGATAAACTTTTTAAGCCCGGTATGACAGTTGTCGATTTAGGCGCTGCACCCGGTGGTTGGTCCCAATATGCTGTAACTCAGATTGGTGCTAAAGGGCGGGTCATCGCATGTGATCTTCTACCAATGGATCCTATCGTTGGTGTCGATTTCCTTCAGGGCGACTTTCGTGATGAACTGGTCCTGAAAGCTTTACTTGAGCGTGTTGGGGATAAAAAAGTTCAGGTGGTCATGTGTGATATGGCCCCGAATATGAGTGGTACTCCGGCAGTCGATATACCTAAATCAATGTATCTGGTTGAATTAGCTTTAGAAATGTGTCGTGATGTACTTGCACCAGGTGGAAGTTTCCTGGTGAAGGTGTTCCAGGGAGATGGCTTTGATGAATACCTACGGGAAATTCGCTCCCTATTTACGAAAGTTAAGATTCGTAAGCCAGACGCTTCTCGTGCGCGATCGCGTGAAGTGTACATTGTAGCGACAGGGCGGAAACTGTAGTACCCTAACGCTGTTTGTTAACACAGTTGTAATATGAGGTTAATCCCTTGAGTGACATGGCGAAAAACCTAATTCTCTGGTTAGTTATTGCAGTCGTACTGATGTCTGTATTCCAGAGCTTTGGACCCAGCGAATCGAATGGCCGTAAAGTGGATTACTCTACTTTCATGTCCGACGTAACCCAAGAGCAGGTTCGTGAAGCACGTATCAACGGACGAGAAATCAACGTCAGTAAAAAAGATAACAGCAAATATACGACTTTCATTCCAGTCAACGATCCAAAGCTGTTAGATACCTTATTGACTAAAAATGTGAAAGTTGTTGGTGAGCCACCGGAAGAGCCGAGCTTGCTGGCCTCTATCTTTATTTCTTGGTTCCCAATGCTGTTGTTGATTGGGGTCTGGATCTTCTTTATGCGTCAAATGCAGGGCGGCGGTGGCAAAGGGGCAATGTCCTTTGGCAAGAGCAAAGCCCGAATGCTGACCGAAGATCAGATAAAAACGTCTTTTGCTGACGTGGCTGGTTGTGACGAAGCAAAAGAAGAAGTCAGTGAACTGGTTGAATATCTGCGTGAACCAAGCCGTTTCCAGAAATTGGGCGGTAAGATTCCGAAAGGCGTGTTGATGGTCGGTCCTCCAGGGACAGGTAAAACCTTGCTGGCGAAAGCTATTGCGGGCGAAGCTAAAGTGCCATTCTTCACCATTTCCGGTTCTGACTTTGTAGAGATGTTTGTTGGTGTGGGCGCATCCCGTGTCCGTGACATGTTTGAGCAGGCTAAGAAAGCCGCGCCTTGTATCATCTTTATCGATGAAATCGATGCGGTAGGCCGTCAACGTGGTGCGGGTCTGGGTGGTGGTCATGACGAACGTGAACAAACCCTGAACCAAATGCTGGTTGAGATGGATGGCTTTGAAGGTAACGAGGGCATCATCGTCATCGCGGCAACTAACCGTCCAGACGTTCTTGACCCAGCTTTGCTGCGTCCAGGCCGTTTCGACCGTCAGGTTGTGGTTGGTTTACCGGATGTCCGTGGTCGTGAACAGATTCTGAAAGTCCACATGCGCCGAGTGCCATTAGATACCGATATTGATGCTTCCGTTATCGCTCGTGGTACACCTGGTTTCTCTGGTGCTGATCTGGCGAACTTGGTCAACGAAGCTGCATTGTTTGCCGCTCGAGGGAACAAGCGCGTTGTTTCAATGGTTGAGTTTGAGAAAGCGAAAGACAAAATTATGATGGGTGCGGAACGTCGCTCCATGGTAATGACAGAAGCACAGAAAGAATCTACGGCATACCATGAAGCAGGACACGCGATCATTGGTCGTCTGGTTCCTGAACATGACCCAGTGCATAAAGTGACCATTATTCCGCGTGGTCGTGCGCTGGGTGTGACCTTCTTCTTACCAGAAGGTGATGCGATTAGTGCTAGCCGTCAGAAATTGGAAAGCCAGATTTCTACCTTGTATGGTGGCCGACTTGCTGAAGAGATCATTTATGGCCCGGAAAAAGTATCTACCGGTGCATCGAATGATATCAAGGTTGCGACGTCTATCGCGCGTAACATGGTGACACAGTGGGGCTTCTCCGAGAAGCTGGGGCCATTGCTGTATGCTGAAGAAGAGGGCGAAATATTCCTTGGCCGTTCTGTGGCAAAAGCCAAGCATATGTCCGATGAAACAGCGCGTATTATCGATCAGGAAGTTAAATTGCTCATCGAGCGTAACTACCAGCGCGCACGTAAGCTGCTGTTAGAAAACATGGATGTTCTGCATTCCATGAAAGATGCGCTGATGAAGTATGAAACGATTGATGCACCACAGATTGATGACTTGATGAATCGCAAAGACGTTCGCCCGCCAGCGGGTTGGGACGATGCAGCCAAAACTAAATCATCTGACAACGACACTACGCCAAAGGCACCTACGGCGGTTGAAGAACCTCGTACGCCAACGTCGGGCAATACGACGTCAGGCAATACAAATAGTATGCCAGAGCAGTTGGGCGATAAATAAGTCAACAGTTGGCATCTAAAAGCGTTGTGATTAATATAAACCTCGGGCTTGCCCGGGGTTTTTCTTTTTCTATCGGTTATTCTTTATTTTATCGATATACCACCAAAGTGAATTGCCACTTTTAAGGCGTGAACGCATGCATTTAACTGCCAGAGATCGAGTTTTGGATCTCTCTCACCCACAAGTTATGGGTATCTTGAATGTCACTCCAGATTCGTTTTCGGATGGCGGATATCACAACAATCTCGATAAAGCATTACAACATGCTCAACTGATGTTATCAGCAGGTGCTACGCTGATTGATATTGGTGGTGAGTCCACGCGCCCTGGTGCTGTGGAAGTCAGTGAGCAAGAAGAGCTTGAGCGAGTTGTGCCTGTAGTCGAAGCACTGGCGAACCGCTTTGATGTTTGGCTATCTGTCGATACATCGAAAGCTGCGGTAATAACAGAATCAGCTCGTGCTGGTGCTCACTTGATCAATGATATTCGTTCATTACAAGAACCCGGTGCACTTGAAGCGGCGGCCCAGAGTGGGTTACCGATATGCCTAATGCATATGCAAGGGCAACCGCAAAGTATGCAACAATCACCCTATTACGACGACTTACTGGCCGATATAAATCAGTTCTTTGAGCACCATATTGAACGTTGTGTTGCGGCCGGTATCGCAAAAAACAAATTGTTACTCGACCCAGGCTTCGGTTTCGGTAAAAATCTGGCGCATAATTACCAACTCTTGGCACGTTTAGCAGAACTTCATCATTTTGAATTGCCATTGTTGGTGGGAATGTCGCGAAAATCGATGGTGGGCCAACTACTCAATGTTCCGCCACAACAGCGGGTTATCGGGAGTGTCGCTTGCGCTGTCATTGCAGCAATGCAGGGCGCGCAAATTGTCAGAGTGCATGATGTCAAAGAAACCGTCGAGGCGATGCGTATCGTCGAGGCAACACTTTCAGCGAAGGGATAGAGATATATTATGAGCGACCGTAAATACTTTGGCACAGATGGCATTCGCGGCAAAGTGGGTGAGAGTCCAATTACGCCTGATTTTGTATTAAAGCTTGGCTGGGCTGCCGGCAAGGTTCTGGCTCGACATGGTTCTCGTAAGATTATTATCGGTAAAGATACGCGTATTTCAGGCTATATGCTGGAGTCAGCGCTTGAGGCTGGCTTGGCAGCAGCCGGGTTATCAGCATCATTCACCGGCCCGATGCCAACGCCTGCGGTTGCTTATCTAACCCGAACCTTCCGTGCTGAAGCGGGGATCGTCATTTCAGCTTCCCATAACCCTTTCTATGACAACGGCATCAAATTCTTTTCAATTGATGGCACTAAGCTGCCTGATGATGTTGAAGAGGCGATTGAAGCAGAAATGGAGAAACCATTAACCTGCGTAGAATCCGCTGAATTAGGTAAAGCAAACCGTATCGTTGATGCCGCTGGCCGTTACATCGAATTCTGTAAGGGAACATTCCCAAGCGAACTCAGTTTGAATGAGTTGAAGATCGTGGTCGATTGCGCTAATGGGGCAACTTATCACATCGCACCAAGTGTACTACGTGAACTCGGTGCGACAGTGATCACTATTGGTTGTGAGCCGGATGGCATGAACATCAATGAAGAGTGTGGTGCCACTGATGTCCGCTTGCTACAACAGCGTGTTCTTGCCGAAAGCGCGCATGTTGGTCTGGCATTTGACGGTGATGGTGATCGGCTGATGATGGTCGATCACTTAGGTAACAAAGTCGATGGCGACCAAATTCTCTATATTATTGCCCGTGAAGGTTTACGCCAAGGGCAGCTTAAAGGTGGTGCAGTTGGCACACTGATGAGCAATATGGGCCTGCAACTGGCGCTGAAAGAGCTAGGCATTCCATTTGTTCGTGCCAAAGTGGGCGACCGCTATGTACTTGAAGCGATGCAGGAAAAAGGCTGGCGCATTGGCGCTGAAAACTCAGGTCATGTGATCCTGTTGGATAAAACGACTACTGGCGACGGTATTGTTGCTGGTTTGCAAGTGCTTACCGCGATGGTACGCAACCATATGAGCCTGCATGATTTGTGCAGCGGCATGAAGTTATTGCCACAAATCTTGGTGAATGTGCGTTTCTCTGGTGAGCATAACCCACTAAAATCAGATAGCGTTGAAGAAGTTACTCGCCAAGTTGAAAAAGAACTGGGTGATCGTGGCCGAGTGTTACTGCGCAAATCAGGGACCGAGCCATTAATCCGAGTTATGGTTGAAGGCGATGCCGAAGAGTCACTGATTGCCGAAATGGCTAACCGAATTGCTGATGCTGTGAAAGCGGCAGGTTAATCAATTTTTTGGGGGAGGGGTTATTCTTCCCCCTGAAAAATAGGTCGAGGTTGAATAACTTGACGCTTTTTTCTGCAAATAGAACGGTGTAATGAAATTGCCCTTGCGTGTACTAGACGCTTTGGTTAGTATTCACACCCGCTTAAGTGGGTGAATAAGTCCCCCGCTGATGGGTGAGAAGCATTTAGCATGCGGTGAACCCGCAAGGATACAGGTACAACTATGTACGAAGCTCTTCTGGTATTTTTCTTGCTGATTTCGATTGGGCTAGTCGCTCTGATCATGTTGCAGCAAGGTAAAGGCGCGGATATGGGAGCCTCATTCGGAGCGGGTGCATCTGCAACTCTGTTCGGTTCGAATGGTTCCGGTAACTTTATGACCCGTATGACGGCTGTATTGGCGGCGTTATTCTTCGTCATTAGCTTGATTTTGGGCAATATGAGCACCAACCAGGGCCAAAAAGGCAGCGAGTGGGAAAACCTGGGTCAGCCAGCAAAAACTGAGCAGACTACAGCTCCGGCAGCACCAATCACGCCGAGTAGCGATATCCCGAAATAGTTTTTTAAAAGCAGTCAGTAGTAAAAGACAAAAAGAAAGTTTTAAGATGGTTGCAACGACTTAAATTGTAAAAACAACCATTTAAATCAGTGCCGGGGTGGTGGAATTGGTAGACACGCTACCTTGAGGTGGTAGTGCCCGATTGGGCTTACGGGTTCAAGTCCCGTCCTCGGTACCAAATAAGTCAGATAACTTGCTTTTTAGTCTTGATCAACGTAATATTTGCCACGTTTTCGGACGCGGGGTGGAGCAGCCTGGTAGCTCGTCGGGCTCATAACCCGAAGGTCGTCGGTTCAAATCCGGCCCCCGCAACCACTTTCCTAAAGTGTTTTTTTTCAAATGTTGTATTCGGTAGACCTCAGATACTTTCGATTTCAATTTGAAAAAAATACTTGTCAGAAAGTTGCACCGAAGCCGCTTTGCGGCAAACAGGGTCCAGTTGCATAAAGCCCCGAATTTCGGGGTTTTTTGTTATTTGACAGCAAAATCACTGGGCTATTAGGCCCTTTTTTTATGTCTTGGGGGTGGGCTTGTCCACATTAGAACAAAAGTTAACAGAGATAATTTCAGCACCGGTTGAGGCCTTAGGCTACGAATTAGTCGGCATCGAGTTCATCCGGGGGCGCCAATCGACGCTACGAATCTATATTGATAGTGACGACGGAATCACTGTTGATGCTTGTGCTGATGTCAGCCACCAGGTCAGCGCTGTCTTGGACGTAGAAGATCCCATTACAGTAGCTTACAACTTAGAAGTTTCCTCTCCGGGCCTTGATCGCCCCATGTTCACTGCTGAACACTATACTCGTTACCTCGGTGAAGAAGTCACTCTGGTTTTGCGTATGGCAATGCAGAACCGCCGTAAATGGCAGGGCATTATCAAAGCCGTTGATGGTGAAATGATCACGGTTACTGTGGATGGAAAAGATGAAGTGTTCGCGCTGAGCAACATCCAGAAAGCGAATCTGGTACCCCACTTTTAAAGTTTGGATGAGGCAACTAGGATGAACAAAGAGATTCTGGCTGTTGTAGAAGCAGTTTCCAATGAGAAATCCCTTCCGCGCGAGAAGATTTTTGAGGCGTTGGAAACCGCTCTAGCGACAGCGACCAAGAAAAAATACGAACAAGAAATTGAAGTTCGCGTCAGCATTGACCGTAAAACCGGTGATTTCGACACTTTCCGTCGTTGGGTCGCTGTTAACGAAGTCACGATGCCAACACGTGAAATTACGTTAGAAGCGGCTCAGTACGAAGACCCATCGCTCCAGTTGGGCGATTATGTCGAAGACCAGATTGAATCTGTGACTTTTGACCGCATTACCACTCAAACCGCCAAACAAGTTATCGTACAAAAAGTACGTGAAGCTGAACGGGCCATGGTTGTTGAGCAGTTCCGTCAGTACTTGGGCGAGATTGTCACGGGTATAGTGAAAAAAGTTAACCGTGACAGTATTGCGCTGGATCTGGGTAACAACGCTGAAGCCGTTATTGGCCGTGAAGACATGCTGCCGCGTGAAAACTTCCGTCCAGGTGACCGTATCCGTGGCGTTCTGTATGATGTACGTCCAGAAGCTCGCGGTGCTCAGTTATTTGTCAGCCGTTCACGTCCTGAAATGCTGATCGAACTGTTCCGTATTGAAGTGCCGGAAATCGGCGAAGAATTGATCGAAATTAAAGCGGCTGCCCGTGATCCGGGTTCGCGTGCTAAAATTGCGGTCAAAACCAACGACAAACGTATCGACCCTGTCGGTGCTTGCGTCGGGATGCGTGGTGCCCGTGTTCAGGCTGTTTCTAGCGAACTTGGCGGCGAGCGCATTGATATTGTATTGTGGGATGATAATCCAGCCCAGTTTGTTATTAACGCCATGGCGCCAGCTGATGTTGCGTCTATTGTTGTTGATGAAGACAGACACACGATGGATGTTGCCGTTGAAGCCAGTAACCTGGCACAGGCAATTGGCCGTAACGGCCAGAACGTACGTTTAGCAGCACAATTGAGTGGCTGGGAACTGAACGTAATGACGGCGGACGATCTTCAGGCGAAACATCAGGCCGAGGCTCATGCCGCTATTGATACCTTCACCAAATATCTTGATATCGATGAGGACTTTGCCACTGTGTTGGTAGAGGAAGGTTTCTCTTCTCTGGAAGAGTTGGCTTACGTGCCAATGAAAGAACTTCTGGAAATCGATGGTCTTGACGAAGATACGGTTGAAGCGCTGCGTGATCGCGCCAAAGCTGCATTGACCACGCTGGCCCTGGCACAAGAAGAAAGTCTTGGCGACCAAAAACCCGCTGATGATCTGCTGAACTTGGCGGGTCTGGAACGTAGCATGGCATTCAAATTGGCTGCGCGCGGTGTGTGTACGCTGGAAGATCTTGCCGAGCAGGGTATCGACGATCTAGCAGATATTGAAGGGCTTAGCGATGAGCAAGCCGGCGAGCTGATTATGGCCGCACGTAATATCTGTTGGTTTGGCGATAACGCGTAATAAACTGTAGCAGGAAGGAACAGCATGACAGATGTAACCGTAAAATCACTGGCCGCTGAGATTCAGACACCAGTTGATCGCCTGGTACAGCAATTTGCTGATGCAGGGATCAACAAATCTGAAGTAGACTCAGTTACCCAGCAAGAAAAAGAAACATTGCTGGCGCACTTAAACCGTGAACACGGCAGTGCGCCTAATAAACTCACGTTGCAACGCAAAACGCGTAGCACCTTGAATATTCCGAGCACCGGCGGAAAAAGTAAATCGGTGCAAATCGAGGTCCGCAAGAAACGCACTTATGTAAATACGCCGGAAGCTGAACAAGCGAAAGCGGAAGAGCAGGCACAGCGTGAAGCGGAAGAGCAGGCACAACGTGAAGCGGAAGCAGCAGCGCAGAAAATCGCTGAAGAAAAAGCTAAACGTGCGGCCGAAGAACAAGCCAAACGTGAGGCCGCTGAAAAAGCTAAACGCCAAGCAGCGGAAAAAGAAAAAGTGACGAATCAACAAACCGACGAAAAAACCAAGCCAGCTCAGACTGATAAAGCACGCCGTGAAGCTGAAGCTGCCGAGCTGAAACGCTCAGTAGAAGAAGAGACACGCCGTAAGGTCGAGGAAGACGCTAAACGCGTTGCTGAGGAAGCCCGTAAGATGGCAGCCGAAAACGAAGGTAAATGGCCAGAACCTGTGGCAGAACAAACCGAATCTGCTGACTACCATGTCACCACCTCACAACATGCACGCGCCGCAGAAGATGAAAACGACGCCAAAGTTGAAGGTGATCGCCGTAGCCGTACTCGTGGTGGAAAGGCAACCAAGCAGAAAAAAGGCAATAAACTCTCAGAGTCTAAAGCAGACCGCGAAGAAGCTCGTGCTGTTGGCCGTAAAGGCAAACGTAAACCAAGCACATTGCAGCAGAGCTTCAACAAGCCTGTTGTTGCGGTTAACCGCGATGTAGTCATTGGCGAGACTGTAACTGTCGCTGAATTGGCGAATAAAATGGCTGTAAAAGGCTCTCAGGTCATCAAAGCGATGATGAAACTGGGCGCAATGGCAACCATTAATCAGGTTATCGACCAAGAAACAGCACAGATGGTTGCTGAAGAAATGGGCCACAAAGTCATCCTGCGTCGTGAAAACGAGCTGGAAGAAGCACTGATGAGTGACCGTGATACTGGCATTGAAGCTACTGCCGAGCACCGCGCACCCGTCGTAACCATCATGGGCCACGTTGACCACGGTAAAACCTCTCTGCTGGACTACATCCGCTCCACGAAAGTGGCGTCAGGTGAAGCTGGCGGTATTACTCAGCACATCGGTGCTTATCACGTTGAAACTGAAAACGGCATGATCACCTTCCTGGATACCCCAGGACACGCCGCGTTTACTTCAATGCGTGCCCGTGGTGCCCAGGCAACGGACATCGTGGTACTGGTTGTTGCAGCTGACGATGGCGTGATGCCACAAACTATCGAAGCTATTCAGCATGCCAAAGCGGCGAAAGTGCCGGTTGTGGTTGCAGTGAACAAGATCGATAAACCAGAAGCTGATCCAGACCGCGTTAAAACCGAACTGTCTCAGTACGGTATCCAGCCAGAAGAGTGGGGCGGTGACTCTCAGTTCATCAACGTATCTGCGAAAGCCGGTATCGGTATTGATGAGTTGCTGAACGCGATCCTGTTGCAAGCTGAAGTTCTGGAGCTGAAAGCGGTTCGTACTGGCATGGCAAACGGTGTTGTTATCGAATCCTTCTTGGATAAAGGCCGTGGCCCTGTTGCTACCGTGCTGGTTCAACAAGGTACATTGAACAAAGGCGATATCGTACTGTGTGGCTTCGAGTATGGCCGTGTACGTGCGATGCGTGATGAGTTAGGCCGTGATATCACGTCTGCGGGTCCATCTATCCCCGTTGAGATTCTGGGCCTGTCCAGTGTTCCTGCTGCGGGTGATGAAGTGACTGTTGTTCGTGACGAGAAAAAAGCCCGTGAAGTTGCACTGTATCGTCAGGGCAAATTCCGTGAAGTTAAGCTGGCTCGTCAACAGAAATCCAAGCTGGAAAACATGTTTGCTAACATGACCGAAGGCGAAGTTTCTGAACTGAACATCGTAATCAAGTCTGACGTTCAGGGCTCTTGTGAGGCTATCTGCGACTCACTGGAAAAACTGTCTACCGATGAAGTGAAAGTCCGCATTGTCGGTTCAGGCGTGGGTGGTATCACAGAAACTGATGCAACACTGGCTGCTGCTTCTGGCGCGATTATCCTTGGCTTTAACGTTCGTGCTGATGCTTCAGCGCGCCGTGTGGTAGAAACCGAAGGTCTGGATCTGCGTTACTACTCAGTCATTTATAGCCTGATTGATGAAGTTAAACAGGCGATGAGCGGTATGCTGGCACCTGAGTACAAACAGCAAATCATTGGCTTGGCTGAAGTACGTGATGTGTTTAAATCACCGAAATTCGGTGCTATTGCAGGCTGTATGGTTACTGAAGGTGTGATTAAGCGTAATAATCCAATCCGTGTTCTGCGTGACAACGTAGTTATCTATGAAGGCGAGCTGGAATCTCTGCGCCGCTTCAAAGATGACGTTAACGAAGTGCGTAATGGCATGGAATGTGGTATCGGCGTTAAGAACTACAACGACGTCCGTACTGGTGATGTAATCGAAGTCTTCGAAATTATCGAAATCAAACGTACTATCGATTAATCGCCTCAGATCTGCTTATATCCATTTGGGGGGCCTTGGCCCCCCAACTTGTCTGGAGAATCCAAATGGCAAAAGAATTCAGCCGTTCTCAGCGTGTTTCGCAGGAAATGCAAAAAGAGATCGCACTCATCTTACAGCGTGAAATCAAAGACCCGCGTGTTGGCATGGCTACCGTATCAGGTATCGAGCTGTCGCGTGATTTGGCTTACGCTAAAGTTTTTGTGACCTTTTTGAACGTATTAACCGATAACGCAGATCCGGATACGGTAAAAAATGGCATTAAAGCACTGCAAGATGCCTCCGGTTATATCCGCACTTTGCTGGGTAAAGCGATGCGTCTGCGTATCGTGCCAGAACTGACCTTCGCTTATGACAACTCTCTGATTGAAGGGATGCGGATGTCTAACTTGGTGACGAACGTTATCAAAAATGATGTAGAACGTCAGGTTAATCCAGGTAGCGACGAGGAGAAGTAATGGGTCGTCCACGTCGTCGCGGCCGTGACATTAACGGCGTTCTGTTATTGGATAAGCCGCTGGGCCTCTCCTCTAATGACGTTTTACAGAAAGTAAAACGCCTCTTTAGCGCGAACCGCGCAGGGCATACAGGTGCGCTTGATCCACTGGCAACCGGTATGCTGCCTATCTGTCTGGGCGAAGCGACCAAATTTTCCCAATTTTTGCTGGATTCAGATAAACGCTACCGCGTAGTCGCTCGTTTAGGGCAACGTACTGATACTTCGGATGCCGAAGGTGCGTTAATCAGCGAGCGAGAGGTCAACGTGACTCAGGCTCAGATGGATGCTGCTCTGGAGAGTTTCCGTGGCGATAGTCAGCAAATTCCATCTATGTATTCTGCGCTCAAGCACCAAGGTAAACCGTTGTATGAATATGCCCGTCAGGGGATTGAAGTAGAGCGTGAAGCCCGCAGTATTACAGTGTACGAATTGCTCTTTATCCGCTGGGAAGGCAACGATCTTGAGCTGGAAATTCACTGTTCCAAAGGCACTTATATTCGCACCATCATTGATGATTTGGGTGAGTTGTTAGGTTGCGGCGCACATGTCAGTTATCTGCGTCGGTTGCAAGTGGCCACTTACCCGAGTGACCGCATGGTGACTTTAGAACAGCTAAAAGCCATGGTTGAAACGGCTCAGGCAGAGGAGCGTTCACCAAATCCAGAACTGGATATTCTGCTGCTCCCGATGGACAGTGCAGTATTAAACTTCCCTGAAGTCAATCTGTTACCCGCAGTAGCTGCCTATGTTAAACAGGGGCAACCGGTGCATGTATCTGGCGCTCCTGATGAAGGAATGGTCCGTATCACTGAAGGCGAAGAGCGCAATTTTATTGGTATTGGCACTATCGCAGAAGATGGTCGAGTTGCACCGAAACGTTTGGTTGTGGAATACACCGAGTAGGGTCTAGCGGCCTTTCTTGCGATCCCGTGGCTCAAAGAGTAGAATAGTGCGGCTTACATATTGGGTTGCTGAATTAGAGATCGGCGCCTGTCTTAATTTATCTATATATTTGGAGTTGTATCATGTCTCTAAGTGTTGAAGCGAAAGCTAAAATTGTTGCTGACTTCGGTCGCGGTGAAAATGACACCGGTTCAAGCGAAGTTCAGGTTGCTCTGTTGACTGCTCAAATTAACCATTTGCAAGGTCACTTCTCCGAGCACAAAAAAGATCACCATAGCCGTCGTGGTCTGCTGCGTATGGTATCCACGCGTCGTAAGCTGCTGGACTACCTGAAGCGTGAAGATGTAGCACGTTATGCTTCCCTGATCGAGCGTCTGGGTCTGCGTCGCTAAGTCTGCGAGTTTCGGGAAAAAGGGGCCAATAGGCCCCTTTTTTCTAAGAAGCAATGATAAAATACGTTAGTATATTGTTATTATTATATAAGATTTAAAAATAGGATCTTCCGGTGCAGAGGTTCGCGCGGCTAATGAGAGACTTTAACTCAATGAGGGTTAAGGATTGTCATTAGTCGCGAGGATGCAGTGTGAAGGTAATAGTGACAGGTGGATGAGATCGTCAATACGATCCGGCACCGCATAGTATAAGGATACTATTTTGCTGACTCCGATTATTCGTAAATTCCAGTACGGCCAACATACCGTCACCATCGAAACGGGCATGATGGCTCGTCAGGCAACTGCTGCTGTTATGGTAAGCATGGACGACACCGCAGTATTCGTGACTGTTGTTGGCCAAAAGAAAGCTAAACCAGGCCAGAGCTTCTTCCCGCTGACGGTTAACTATCAGGAGCGTACTTACGCTGCTGGCCGTATCCCAGGCAGCTTCTTCCGTCGTGAAGGCCGCCCAAGTGAAGGCGAAACACTGACTTCACGTCTGATTGACCGTCCAATTCGTCCACTGTTCCCAGACAGCTTCCTGAACGAAGTTCAGGTGATCGCGACTGTTGTTTCTGTTAACCCACAAGTTAACCCAGACATCGTGGCACTGATTGGTGCTTCAGCTGCATTGAGCCTGTCAGGTATTCCATTCAACGGCCCAATCGGTGCTGCTCGCGTTGGTTTCATCAACGACCAGTATGTGCTGAACCCAACGACCGACGAACTGAAAGAGAGCCGTCTGGACTTGGTTGTTGCTGGTACTGCGGGCGCAGTATTGATGGTTGAATCTGAAGCAGATATTCTGTCTGAAGATCAAATGTTGGGCGCGGTTGTCTTCGGCCATGAACAACAACAAGTTGTGATTGAAAATATCAACGCTCTGGTTGCCGAAGCCGGTAAACCTAAGTGGGATTGGCATGCTGAGCCAGTTAACGAAGCGCTGCACGCGCGTGTTGCTGAGCTGGCTGAAGCTCGTCTGGGTGATGCATACCGCATTACTGAGAAACAAGAGCGCTATACTCAAGTTGATGCGATCAAAGCTGATGTGACTGAAGCATTGCTGGCACAAGACGAATCTTTGAATGCTTCTGAAATTCAGGACATTCTGGGCGATGTTGAGAAAAATGTCGTTCGTAGCCGAGTATTGCGTGGCGAACCGCGTATCGATGGCCGCGAAAAAGATATGATCCGTGGTCTGGATGTGCGTACTGGCGTATTACCACGCACTCATGGTTCTGCATTGTTCACCCGTGGTGAAACTCAGGCACTGGTTACGGCCACACTGGGTACTGCACGTGATGCGCAAAATATTGATGAGCTGATGGGTGAGCGTACTGACTCATTCCTGCTACACTATAATTTCCCTCCATATTGTGTTGGTGAAACCGGTATGGTTGGCTCACCTAAGCGTCGTGAGATTGGCCATGGCCGTCTGGCGAAACGTGGTGTGTTGGCAGTCATGCCAAGCCCGAGCGAGTTCCCTTATACTGTTCGTGTGGTTTCTGAAATCACCGAGTCTAACGGTTCTTCCTCAATGGCTTCTGTTTGTGGTGCTTCTCTGGCCCTGATGGATGCAGGCGTGCCAATTAAAGCCGCTGTTGCGGGTATCGCGATGGGTCTGGTTAAAGAAAATGAAAACTTTGTGGTCCTGTCTGACATTCTGGGTGACGAAGATCACTTGGGCGACATGGACTTTAAAGTAGCCGGTAGCCGTGACGGTATCACCGCACTGCAGATGGACATTAAAATTGAAGGTATCACCCGCGAAATCATGCAGGTGGCTCTGAATCAGGCCAAGGGTGCGCGTCTGCACATTCTGGGTGTGATGGAACAGGCTATCAGCACACCTCGTGGTGATATCTCTGAGTTTGCTCCACGTATCTACACCATGAAAATCAATCCTGAGAAAATCAAGGATGTGATCGGCAAAGGTGGTTCTGTGATTCGTGCGCTGACTGATGAAACAGGCACCACGATTGAAATCGAAGATGATGGTACCATTAAGATTGCAGCAACCGACGGCGACAAAGCAAAACACGCTATTCGTCGCATTGAAGAAATTACCGCTGAAATCGAAGTGAACCGTATCTATGCGGGTAAAGTGACGCGTATCGTTGATTTCGGTGCATTTGTGGCAATCGGCGGCGGTAAAGAAGGTCTGGTTCATATTTCTCAAATCGCTGACAAGCGCGTCGAGAAAGTGACAGATTACCTGCAAATGGGCCAGGAAGTGCCAGTTAAAGTAATGGAAGTTGATCGCCAGGGTCGTATCCGCCTGAGCATCAAAGAAGCCACTACTCCTGACGCAGAAGCTCCGGCACCAGAAGCAGCAGAGTAATAAAGTATTCCATAGCCCCTGACTTATGAGTGAGGGGCTATGTTATCTCAAGGGCCGGATGCCCTTGTGTTAAACAAATGGATGAAAGGATATTTATCCAATGTTTGTCTTCGGGAGTAGGAAATGAAGCCTTTCTTGCGCTGGTGTTACGTTGCGACAGCACTCATGCTGGCAGGATGCAGCAACCATGATTGGCGTAAAGACGAGGTGTTGGCTATCCCGTTGCAACCGACGTTGCAGCAGGAAGTGATTCTGGCACGCATGGAACAAATCCTTGCAAGTCGGGCACTTACGGATGATGAGCGCGCACAGCTTTTATATGAGCGCGGAGTGCTGTATGATAGCCTCGGGCTACGGGCACTAGCGCGAAATGATTTTTCGCAAGCGTTAGCTATTCGTCCTGATATGCCAGAAGTTTTTAACTATCTGGGCATTTATTTAACGCAGGCAGGCAATTTTGATGCTGCCTATGAAGCGTTTGATTCTGTACTAGAGCTTGATCCAACTTACAATTACGCGCGTTTAAACCGGGGTATCGCTCTTTATTATGGCGGTCGACTCCCGTTGGCGCAGGATGATCTGCAGGCGTTTTATCAAGACGATCCAAATGATCCCTTCCGTTCGTTGTGGCTGTATCTGGTGGAAAGAGAAATCGATCCCAAGACAGCGGCAGTAGCGTTACAACAACGCTATGAAAAATCGGACAGAGGGCAATGGGGATGGAATATTGTCGAATTCTACTTGGGCACGATCAGCGAAAAAACGCTGATGGAAAGGCTCAAAGCAGATGCAATGGATAACACTTCGCTCGCTGAGCATCTCAGTGAAACTGACTTCTATTTAGGTAAACATTACCTAAGTCTGGGGGACAAGGACACCGCTTCGGCGCTGTTCAAACTGACGGTAGCTAACAACGTTCATAACTTTGTTGAGCACCGCTATGCATTGTTGGAATTGGCGCTTTTGGGCCAAGAACAAGACGACCTATCGGAATCGGACCAGCAATAGCTGACGAACAACTATCAGCCTGATATACCTTGGTTTTTACCAACGTTAATCACCCTAACAGGTGATGGCCTTTTTGTTCGTTTTATAATCTAATTTGAGCCGGTTCACACTTTTCAATGAAAATGACTGAAAATTTTCTCGACGAGTTATGTAGACTGGCTGCCATTATTAATGAGGCACGTGTACATGACTACTGAGCTTGAAACCTCTTTTGCTGATCTGGGGCTGTCCGCTCCTATTCTTTCCGCTCTAACTAGCCTTGGTTATGAAAAACCATCGCCAATCCAGTTAGAATGTATCCCACACCTGTTAAACGGCCGTGATGTTCTCGGCATGGCACAAACAGGCAGTGGCAAAACAGCCGCGTTTGGTCTGCCGCTGTTACACAATATTAAAGCTGAGCTGAAAGCCCCACAGGTTCTGGTATTAGCACCGACCCGTGAGTTGGCTATTCAGGTCGCCGAAGCACTCTCTAGCTTCTCTAAAGACATTAATGGCGTCAACGTAGTGGCCCTGTACGGTGGCCAGCGTTATGACGTTCAATTACGCGCTTTGCGCCAAGGTCCACAAATTGTTGTTGGCACCCCAGGTCGTCTGCTTGACCACCTGAAACGCGGCACCCTTAACTTGTCCAACCTGAGCGGTTTAGTGTTGGATGAAGCAGATGAAATGCTGCGCATGGGCTTTATCGAAGACGTTGAAACTATCATGGCGCAGATCCCGGCTGAACATCAGACCGCGCTGTTCTCTGCAACTATGCCAGAAGCGATTCGCCGTATTACCCGTCGCTTCATGAAAGATCCACAGGAAGTGCGCATTCAGTCCAGTGTCACTACCCGCCCGGACATCAGCCAGAGTTTCTGGAGAGTGGGTGGCGGTTATAACAAAAAAGAAGCGTTGGTTCGTTTCTTGGAATCTGAAGATTTCGACGCAGCCATCATCTTCGTGCGTACCAAAAACGCGACGCTGGAAGTTGCAGAAGCCTTGGAACGCAGCGGTTATAGCAGTGCCGCACTGAACGGCGACATGAACCAGTCTTTACGTGAGCAGACACTGGATCGCCTGAAAGATGGCCGTCTGGATATTCTGATCGCCACTGACGTTGCGGCTCGTGGTTTGGACGTAGAGCGCATCAGCTTGGTAGTAAACTATGATATCCCTATGGATTCAGAGTCTTATGTTCACCGTATCGGCCGTACCGGTCGTGCGGGCCGTGCGGGTCGTGCGTTGCTGTTCGTTGAGAACCGCGAACGTCGCCTGTTGCAGAACATTGAACGCACCATGAAACTGACTATCCCAGAAGTTCAGTTGCCGAATGCCGAACTGCTGGGCGAACGTCGCTTAGCGCAGTTTGCTGCTAAAGTTGGCCAACAGCTGGAAAGCAGTGATTTGGATCTGTACCGTGCATTGCTGGCTAAACTGCAACCAGAAGAAGAGTTTGATCTCGAAACGCTGGCTGCTGCGCTGCTGAAAATGGCACAGGGCGAACGTCCTCTGATTCTGCCACCAGAAGCACCTCGTCGTCCGCAACGTGAATTCAATTCTCGTGATGACCGTGGGAGCGATCGTGGTAATGATCGTGGCCGTGACCGTGGTGACAGCCGTCGTGAGCCTCGCGCTGATAGCCGTGATGGTGGCGAGCGTCCAGCACGTCGCGAACGCCGTGATGTTGGTGAGATGGAGCTGTACCGCATTGAAGTGGGCCGTGATGATGGTGTTGAAGTTCGTCATATCGTTGGCGCTATCGCTAACGAAGGTGATATCAGCAGCCGTTATATCGGTAACATCAAGCTGTTTGCTTCTCACTCAACTATCGAGCTGCCAAAAGGTATGCCGGGCGAAATGTTATCTCACTTCACCCGTACCCGTATCCTGAACAAGCCGCTGAACATGCAGCTGTTGGGTGATGCACAGCCACACGAACGTCGTGAGCGTCCAGCCGGCGGTAACGGTGGTGAGCGTCGTGGCGGTCCTCGTGCTGCAGGTGGTGAACGTCGTGATGGCGCAGGTGCTCCTCCTCGTCGTTCATTCGGCAGCGACCGTGCTCCAGCTGGTAATGGTGGTGGTGAACGTCGTGGTAGCCGTGATGGTCAGCGTTCAGCTGCACCACGTCGTGATGATGCTGCTGCACCTGCCGCAGCGCCAGCACGTCGTCGTTTCGGTGATGCATAACTCTTAGTCATCCCTGATGATTAAACGTAAAAACCAGCCCTCGGGCTGGTTTTTTTATGTCTGCAATTCCTTGCCAGAGAGTGGGTTACAAGCGGTCAACCGGCTGCAAGTCTTGCTGTAAACCTGCGACTATCTCGAAGGAGTGTAGCCGTGCTTGATGATCAAAAATTTGACCATTGATCATCAACTCATCGGCTTGAGTCTCCCGCAATAGGGACTGTAGCCCATGCCGTACTTTGCTTTTATCGCCAATGATGGATAAGCGCAGCGCCTGATCGACACCAAACAGTTCCGCTGGCGAGCAAATTTTCTCCATCTCTTCCACTGGCGGCGGTAACTGGCCCGGCGTACCACGGCGCAGGCTGACAAACTGCTGCTGCATTGAGGTAAACAGGAAGCGGGCATCACGCTCACTGTCTGCGGCCACCACGTTGACACACACAA
Source organism: Yersinia mollaretii ATCC 43969 (assembly GCF_013282725.1). NCBI lineage: Bacteria > Pseudomonadati > Pseudomonadota > Gammaproteobacteria > Enterobacterales > Yersiniaceae > Yersinia > Yersinia mollaretii. The sequence goes on from NZ_CP054043.1 coordinate 1,814,923, forward strand.
TGGCGTAAGGTTTTGAGCATTGTGCTGATGGCTTAAAGTTCTCCCGATAGAGGGAGAGTGCTTGAAATAGCATGTCGGGCGCGAAGTGGGAGGCGAAGGCAAACGGTAGGCCCATGGCGGCGGCGAGTTGCGCACTGTACAGGCTTGAACCCAGCAGCCACAACGGGACATGTAAACCTTGGCCCGGTACGGCTTGTACCCCTTGCCCTGGCTGCACTTCAGCAAAGTAATTTTGCAACTCGCGCACATCAGATGGGAAGTTATCCACCTCACCAGACAGATGACGGCGCAGTGCCATCATGGTGCGCTGATCACTGCCGGGCGCACGGCCCAGACCGAGGTCGATACGATCAGGGTAGAGGGAGGCGAGGGTGCCAAACTGCTCGGCAATCACCAGTGGCGAATGGTTAGGCAGCATAACACCACCAGAACCCACGCGGATGGTGTGAGTGCCACCGGCTATATAGCCAATCAGCACCGAGGTCGCCGCACTGGCAATGCCTGTCATATTGTGGTGTTCGGCGAGCCAGTAACGGTGATATCCCCATTTTTCAGCATGTTGTGCTAAATCTAACGAAGCATGGAAGGCATCCCGCGCAGTTTTACCCAGCGCTATCGGTGATAGGTCGAGCACCGACAGGGGGATTGTATTTTTATCAGTGATAGAAACAGTTTGATCAGTCATAGAATCGTCCATCTTAACCTTATGTCGAGTCGCTTGAAGGGCGAACGCATTATCCTCTTGGTACTTGAAGCCGCAGCGGTGCTAACTAACGAGCTGCAACTCCAACGACTTTGAGGATCTATTCAAGTGATAACCGCATTAATTTACCCACAAAAAATGGCAGAAAATGCAAGGCTATTACCCTTAGCAGCATAATCTAAATAACAGTTACTGAAGCGGTAATAAATGCGGCGATTAAAGGACTAGTGAACCTATGAAGAAGAAAACCTTATTTACCCTGTTATTAGTGGTGGTGGTTATTGCCATGGCGGTGCTGTTCCGTGCCCATAACCAAGACCTGTTATTGCAGGGTGAAGTGGATGCGCCGGAAGTGATTGTGTCGTCTAAAGCTAAAGGTCGGGTGATTGAACGCCATGTGGAACGTGGTGATGATGTCAAAGCCGGACAATTGTTGATGACATTGGAAAGCCCGGAGCTGATGGCTCAATTAGCCGGGCTGGAAGCGGCTCGCGATCAGGCACAGGCGCAGTTAGATGAATCGCTGCATGGCACGCGGGAAGAGAGTATACGCAATCTAAAAGCCACTCTGGCACAGGCTCAAGCAGAATATGAAAATGCGCTCCACACTTATAATCGCAATAATAGTGTGGCGGCTAAAGGGTTTATCTCAGCGTCGGAGTTGGAAAACTCACGCCGTGCCAAAGATACTGCCTATCAGCAAGTTCAGGCTGCTCAGGCTAATCTGGATCAAGGTTTTCATGGCGACCGTTTGGAGTTGCGTGATAAATATGCCGCAGCGGTTCGTCAGGCTGAACAAGATTTAGCACAGTTGAAAGCCCAAACGGATGATTTACAAGTGCGCGCCCCCGTTGCGGGTGAAGTGGGGCCGATCCCGGCAGAAGTCGGAGAATTACTTAATGCTTCCAGCCCCTTGCTGACTCTCATTCGCCTACCACAGGTCTATTTTGTGTTTAATCTGCGTGAAGACATTCTGGCCAGTGTACGCAAAGGGGACAAAATTACCCTGCGGGTCCCGGCGCTAAAAGAGCAAGAGATCATGGCTGAAGTGCGGTATATCGCCCCATTAGGTGATTATGCGACCAAACGAGCAACCCGCGCCACCGGGGATTTTGATCTAAAAACTTTCGAGGTTCGCCTCTATCCGATGCAGCCTGTCGATAACTTACGGCCGGGGATGAGTGCACTTTGGCAGTGGAAAGAGTAAATGAAAAAGATCAAAAGCAGGTTTTTTGACAGAACACGCACTGGCTGGCGCTGTTTTAGCCGCTATTTTGGTCGAGAAACACGCTCGGCGTTTCGCAGCCCAGTGTTCCATTGGCTAAGTTGGTGCTTCCCATTGTTGCTATTCATTTTAATCAGCAGCAACTTTTCTGAAGGAACCTTGCTGGATTTACCCGTTTCTGTGGTAGATAACGACCACTCGCCATTGTCCAAGTCATTAATTCGTAAGCTGGATGCGGGATCTCATGCGCACGTTGTGGCCTATGAAGGGGGAATAGATGAGGCATTGCGCCGTCTACGCAGCTCACAGGATTATGCCTTACTTTATATTCCAACTGACTTTGAAGCCGATGCTCTGGCGGGCCGGCAGCCAAGTATTCTTTTGTATTATAACGCATTGTTTTATGGAGCTGGTTTATACGCTACACAAGATTTCAGTGGATTGATAACAGAAACCAATAGCACTTTCCGCACTATTATTGCCGGTGAGATGGGGGAAACCTTGCCACGATTGGCAAATGTCACACTCTCTTATGGCAGCTTATTCAATGCCAGCGGCAGTTATATTTATTACCAGCAGTTTGCCGCGACTATCCATTTATTGCAGTTATTCGTTATCACTTGGATGATTTATGTATTAGCTCGTAGCAAGGCGTTGTTGACGGCGAAACCTTTCAGCCTGGCCCTATTGGGTAAACTCGCCCCCTATACCTTGTTTTTCACCACACTGCTGGTGGTAGAGATGGCGATGTTAGCGGGGTTCTTTGGCGCACGAGTTAGTGGCAATCCGCTATTTATACCGCTGATTGGTTTCTTTTACGTGATGGCGGCTCAAAGTATTGGTGTGTTGTTATTTACTTTTACCAGTAGTGCCATCACCGCTTACAGCCTGATTGGGATCATCGTGAGTATCGCATTAACCTTTTCCGGTATGGCAGTACCTGAGCTGTCGATGCCATTACCAGCGCGCATTATTTCCAATCTTGAACCCCTAACTCATGCCCTCTACGCCATGTTTGATGTCTTCCTGCGTCAAGTGCCCGTCAGTGCGATCTTCAGTGTCTGCGCCATTTTGCTGATCTATCCGCTGGTCACCTCTTTGCTGGTCCGCAATCGCCTGCTGATTCGGCTACACAAGCAGGAGACTATTTTATGAACAGTAGCTTAAAGAGTTATTGGCAGACATTCAGTCGGGTATTGATGGGGATGCTGGAAAAACCCATGTGGATGCTGCTGTTGGTCTCATTGTGTGTGATGAGTATGGTCTATGCCAATCACACGGTGTGGGATCTGCCCGTCGCGGTGGTGGACCAAGACCACAGCACCGCCAGCCGTCAGTTGATCCGTCAGTTAGATGCCACCTCAAAAATTGCCATTAAAACGTATGACAATTTACCCGATGCTCAGCGGGATCTGGCATGGCGAAAGCTGTTTGCCGTCATCATTATGCCGACGGATCTGGAAAAGAAGGTTCTCAATGGCGAGAACATTGTGATTCCGGTTTATGGCGATGCGACTAACCGCCTTGCCAACGGGCAGATACAGCAGGATGTGGTTGCCGCCTATCAACAACTGTTGGAGGAATATAACCGTGGTTTGTTATTGAGCAGCGGTTTTACCCCCCGTCAGGCCGAAGTGTTGTTGACCCCCATTCGTGGGCAGATACAGGATGTATTTAACCCCGGCATCAGTTTTGCCGCCATTATTTTTCCCGGCATGCTGGTGATGCTATTACAGCACTCACTATTGATTGCCTGTGTGCGAGTCAGTATTGCGATGAAGAGTGCCCCGTCAGGGAAACCCTCTATCCCGGTTTATCTGGGGGGGCTTTCTGCCCTGTTGCCGATCTGGCTGTTTTTATCCATCGTACTGTTCGTATTGTGGCCGTGGGTATTGGGCTATCGCCAAACGGCCTCGATCCCTGAAGTATTGCTACTGACTTTCCCATTCTTGCTGGCGGTGCTGGGGCTGGGCAAGCTGGTAACAGAGTGCTTACGCAGTGTGGAGATGATCTATCTGACACTCTCTTTTGTCACCATGCCGATTTTCTACATTTCTGGCACCATTTGGCCGCTACAAGCCATGCCAAGATGGGTGCGGGCCATCTCTTCAATGCTGCCATCAACTTGGGCCACTAAAGCTATCGCCGGGGTTAATCAGATGGGATTATCACTGCGAGATGTCGGAGGAGATGTACTGATGTTACTGCTGTTAGGGGCGCTTTATACCCTGATAGGCATCAGTGTTGGTGCATTGCGCAACCGTGTCGGGTTACGAGCACTATTCAAACGTATACGACACTCCATTTGATTTATCGCTATTTTGTTCAAGTTCTACCGGAAAAATGCCGCTGTAATTAAGAATTAATAAGCATGAATAACAGGGAGTGCTGCCATGCCCTCCCTGTTATTGTCTGACAAAGTAGAGCCGTTTACGACACCAACTCCAGCCCAGCCAGTCGCCGCCAATAGCCGTTGCAATCCGCTTTATCTGTCAGCGCCAGCGGCATCAACCCCTGTTCGTTCGCGCGGAATTGATCGATAACATCCAGTGTTTCGATGCTTTGCGGTGAAAGACGGATGATATCCACTAACCCCTGCATGGAGATCAGGTCATTCCCGAGGTTATAGCAGTAACCGCTTTGCGTCTGAATGCCGTTTAAGATGAAGACTTGTTGGCCCTCTTGCGATAACACTTTGCGCCCTTGTGGATACTTAATGCAGCAGGTTTCACACTCATCTTTGGCACGGTCCTCTGAGCGAGCAGTAAAGCAGCGGGCGGAGTAAGCCAGCGGCAGATGGCCATAACTCAGCACTTCCACCTCAAACTGATGACGAAAACCCAGCTCTTCGCACTGCTGCAAAACATTGCTCAGCCAGTCGCGGGAAAGCTCCACCGGCATACACCAACGCATCATGCCCTGACGGTGCAAAATCCGCAGTGTATAGGCGTTGTAACAGTTCAGCGCATGGCCCGCGACAAAAGGCAGACCGCGTTCAGCCGCCATATTCACCGCACCCAGATCATTGGCTTCCAGCAAAAACTCGCCGTTCTCCACATAGCGCTTCAATTCATTCAGTTCAGACGGTGCCTGCAACAGCGCCAGTGTGGAGATCACCACCTGCTTGCCGCTGGCGGCGACGGCTTTGGCTAAGGCCAGCCAGTCGCCGACTCTCATTTCACGGCGCTTGGTACACACATTCTCGCCGAGATAGATAATGTCGGCGCTGCTGTTGGCCGCTGCGTGATAGAAGGATTCAATATCCGTTTTTGGCCAGTAATAGAGCACTGCGCCTAAGGCGTATTTCATATTTCCTCCGGCTACTGCCACTTGCGATGATAAGCGCCCAGTGTCGTCTGGGTCCCTTCGGACATTGCGCCCAGTTGTTCCATCCACTCCGCTTTGGCGGCGAATTGCGCCGGATTGGCCTGATAGCGGTCAATCGCCTGTCGCCACACTTTGGCAACCTGACTGACATAAGCGGGGCTGCGCTGGCGGCCTTCAATTTTTACCGAGGCAATATTCGCGGCAAATAATTCCGGCAACAGCTCAAGGGTATTCAAGCTGGTCGGCTCCTCCAGCGCATGGTAGCGCTGACCCTCCACCAGATAGCGCCCTTTGCACAGTGTGGGATAACCGGCATTTTCATTGTCGTCATAACGGTCGATCAGCACCTCATTGAGGCGTGACTCCATCCCTTGCGGGGTCTGCTGCCAGCGGACAAAGCGCGCGGGTGAACAGGCTCCCACGGTATTGGGTGATTCACCCGTCAAATAGGAGGACAGGTAACAGCGGCCTTCCGCCATGATGCACAAGCTACCAAAGGCGAAAACTTCCAGCGGCACTGGGCTGGTCCGCGATAGCTGTTTCACCTGATGCATTGAGAGCACGCGCGGGAGAACCACCCGTGCCACATCGAAATGGCGCTGGTAAAAGCGGATGGCCTCATCGTTCGTCGCCGAGGCTTGCACCGAGACATGGCGCTCCACTTCAGGATAGCGTTCGGCGGCATACTCCAGCATAGCGAGATCCGCTAAAATCAGGGCGTCGGCCCCCAGTTGTGCCGCCATATCCACGGCCCGCTGCCAACGAGAATAGCCGTCGGGGTGGGCGAAGGTGTTGATGGCGATATGCAATTTGCGCTTACGGCTATGAACGTAATTAACGGCTTCCTGTAGCTTTTTATCGGTGAAATTAAGGCCAGCAAAATGGCGGGCGTTAGTATCATCTTTCAAGCCGATATACACCGCGTCGGCACCATTGTCGATTGCGGCTTTTAATGCGGGTAAATTGCCGGCAGGACAAAGCAGCTCCATAGAGTTTTCCCCATCCGAAGATGATGTTCATATTTTATACTCGTCATACTTCAAGCTGCATGTACGTTGGCTACGTTCAATCACCCGAATCACTTACTGATGTAAGCTCATCGGGATTCTTTCTCTTGCCGCCTTCCTGCAACTCGAATTATTTAGGGTATATCGAGTGGGGATTTTAGTTAACCTACTTTGAGCTGACCTTGATATAAGGCAGTTTCTTTCGCATTGGTGGTCCTCTTCTGCTATTTAGCCAAGTTCTGATGCAAATTTTATTGATTTAGTACGCTTTCATGTTTTACCAATGTGGCACTATATAGCTAATTATCGAGATCTAAACCCAAAGTCATTGGAGTTGCAGGTAGGCAGCCAGCAAATGCATCCCGATGAGCTTACATCAGTAAGTGATTCGGGTGCATGCGCGCAGCTAACACCCCTGCAGCTTCAAGGACGAGGGTATATCACCAAAAAGGAGTCTAGCCTGTGTTGGGAGAACTACGAGCACGCCTAGTGCGTCAAGGGCCAGCGCTGCTGCGAGGGCCGTTAAAGTTGGCACCCTTTGCCTTACAGCGTCAGGTATTAGAGCAAGTGCTGGGGTGGCAATTCCGTCAGGCATTGTTGGATGGCGATCTGGCATTTCTGGAGTCCCGCTGGTTAAAAATTGAAGTGCGCGATCTCGCGTTGCAATGGTTTATGACGGTGGAAAACGGTAGGCTGGTGGTGAGCCAACAGGCTGAAGCGGATGTTAGCTTTAGTGGTGATGCCAACGATCTGATTTTGATCGCTGCCCGTAAAGAAGATCCGGATACGCTGTTTTTCCAGCGCCGGTTACGAATTGAAGGGGATACCGAATTGGGTCTGTATGTGAAAAACCTGATGGATGCCATTGAGTTGGAGTCTATGCCAACCCTGCTGCGAGTGGGTCTGCAACAACTGGCAGAATTTATTGAGGCGGGTCAGCAAGAGGGTGCGGCCACTGCTTCCCGCACATTAGCATCATGCTGATCAGGGTAGAAATTCCGGTGGATGCACCGGGGATCGACGCACTATTACGCCAGTCATTCGAGAGCAATGACGAAGCTGATCTGGTGCAGCAACTGCGCGAAGATGGCTTACTGACACTGGGTATCGTGGCAACTGATGACGAAGGCGGTGTTGTCGGTTATGCGGCATTCAGCCCCGTAGAAGTCGGCGGTGAAGACCGTCAATGGGTCGCACTGGCACCACTGGCGGTGGAGGAGAGTCTGCGTCGGCAAGGTTTGGCGGAAAAATTGGTGTATGAGGGACTCGATTCGCTCAATGAGTTTGGCTATGCCGCTGTCGTAGTACTGGGAGATCCGGCCTATTATCAGCGCTTCGGTTTTGTTCCGGCAGCCCGCCACCAACTGAGTTGCCGCTGGCCTGGCACCGAAGAAGCTTTTCAGGTCTATGCCTTGGCGGAAGATGCCCTGAATGATGCTGATGGCGAAGTGGTGTTTTCTGCCCCGTTCAATCGGTTTTAACCGCTAGCGCCTTATCGGCCGCGTGCTGATCACCCAGCATGGCTACCAGTGAAGAAGGCTGGCTAATCACCAGCTTCTCTTTTTGCAGCTTACTGAGCTGCTTTACCCGATATTCCAGCTTCAATGCCGTCGAACGACTGCCTGCTTCACAATGAAAGACCAGTGTTAACTCGCCTTTTCCTCGCAGTGCTTTTGCCCCTTTACCGCCCTGATGCTGTGCCAACCGCCGGACAACATCAGTGGTAATACCGGTATAGAGCATACCGGAGGCGGTGCGCAGCAGATAGAGATACCAAAGGCCATCCGTCATCATCTTATTCCAGTCCGGGGGTAGCGGTTTGGAACATTATTACCGGAATTGCGGGCCGTATCCTGACTTTTTTATCTGCTGGCACCTGATCTTGCTAAATCAACGCGTCTGACTGATTACTTTGTCTTTGCTGCAAATTCAAAGCGCGGCGAAACCAAACCGTACAGAGTCCAGCCGAGGAAGGTCACAATCGCCCCCCACGTCATGGCTTCTTGGCCTGAGCTATAGAGTGCATAGAAGCTGTACATCGCGCCGATAAAGGCAATGATGTTCGCTTTACGGGCCTTAGCCGGGGCGACATTAGCGGTTTTCTGAATAATCACCAGTGCCGCCATCGACAGAATATAAGGGATGATATTGGTCACCACGGCCAGATTCACCAGCACATTGAACTGCTTGTTCAGTGATGGGCTAATGGTCATCAGCGACAGCACACTCTGGATGACAACAATAGTCAGCATCCCTTTAATGGGCGCATCGGCTTTACTGACTTTAGAGAAGATTTTCGGGAAGAAGCCCTCATCGGCAGAGGATTTGAACACCTGAGCGATGGTGAACTGCCAGCCGAGCAGAGAGCCGACACAAGACATAATCATCAATGCCATGATGATTTTGCCTACTGCTGGGGTGAACATATAAGCGAACGCCAGACCGAATGGCGCGGTAGAGTTCGCCAAATCCATATTGGGTACAATACCGGCAATCACGTTGGTTGAGATGATATAGATAACCGCTGCACCTAAAGTCCCACCCAATACGGCGATCGGAACATTACGTTCAGGGTTTTCTACGGCATCGGTATTCGCGCAGGCAGATTCCAAACCCAAGAAAGCCCACAGTGTCATCGAGATAGAAGAACCGATAGCTTCGAAGGTCGGCACGCCATGTGGGTTCCACGCCGCCATATAGGCTGAGCCGCTAAACCAGAACCAGCCAACAATAGAGATGCCGACTACCGGGATAATTACCCCCCAGATGGTGACACTACTGATTTGGCCGGTAATCCGTGCGCCACCAAAGTTAGCCACTGTGGCCAGCCACAGAACACCGATGGTCGCGATACAGATACCCAGTGGTGTCAGGGTCGCACCCAGTAATTCGGTGCCGTAACCCACGGCTGAAATAGCAATGGCGATATTGGCAATCAGCAGCGAAGCACCATAGGTATAGTTAGCCATGAAGTTACCGGACTTACCGAAAGCATACTCGGCATAACCGCCCATCCCGCCAGATTTACGGCTGAACATGCCGCATTGGGCGAAGGCATAGGCCAGTGCCATAGAACCGACAGCGGTCACTAACCATGAGACAATAGATATCGTCCCCACTTCGGCGAGTTTGGTTGGCAGCATAATTATGCCAGACCCCATCATATTGACGGCGGTCAGAATAGTCAGCTGTACGACTCCCATCTTATTATTTGTTTTACTCATTTTTTATTATCTCTTTTTTAATTTCAGAGACTGCGGGAATAGTTAACCCCCGCAGATTGAGCGAATATTGGTGTTGTGAAAGTAAAAAGTGCTATTTTATTTTATTGATTGCTTCATCATGTAGCCGTAGGCACGGTTCCATCCATCTTCATCGACTTGCAAATAGACGCCTTGTAATTCAGGGGCGAAGCCTGGCAGTAAATTAATACTCTCTTCTAATGCCAGGAAATAACGTTGAGCTGCGCCGCCCCAAACTTCACCAGGGACCACACACAATACTCCCGGTGGGTAAGGCAGGGCACCTTCAGCGGCAATTCGACCTTCGGCTTTACACAATGGTACTAATTCAGCATGACCCCGGACGAATTCAATATTGGCATCTTGCGGATTCATCATCACTTTAGGGAAATACTGTTTACGGAACATCTCTTTTTGCAGTTGCTTAACATCGTAGCTGACATAAAGATCATGCATTTCCTGGCATAATTTACCGATGGTATAACCTTTGTAACGAGTTTCATTATTGCGATAAACGGTCGGCAATACATCGCTTAACATGGCATCTTCTTCAATGAAACGCTCAAAACGGGCAATTTGTGCGACCAAATGCTGCATTTTCGCCAAGTCTTCTGCTGGCGTTAATAAAAACAGAATTGAATTCAAATCGCATTTTTCTGGCACGATCCCATTTTCGCGCAAGAAGTTAGCCAAAATAGTGGCAGGAATCCCAGATGCGGTATATTCGCCCGTATTGGTATCAATCCCCGGTGTGGTTAATAGCAGTTTACATGGGTCAACAAAGTATTGTGACGCTTCATAGCCTTCAAATGCATGCCACTTTTCGCCGGGAATAAAATTAAAGAAACGCAAATCTTGAGCCATGGCATCGGTGTCATATTGCTGCCAAGGTTTACCGTCAACTTCTACCGGAACAAAAGGCTTAATCATGCTACAGGTATTTAAAATCATTTTACGCGCTTCAATACCGGTCTTAACGCAATCCAGCCACATACGTTGACCACTCTTTCCTTCATGCATTTTTGCGTTGACATCTAATGCCGCAAATAATGGATAGAATGGGCTGGTGGATGCATGCAACATAAAGGCATTATTAAAACGCTTATGGTTGCAGTAGCGATCTTGGCCTTTAATATGTTTGTCTTTCTTATGAATTTGCGAGGTTTGTGAGAAGCCCGCTTGTTGTTTATGGACTGATTGGGTAACGATAATACCGGGATCGTTTTCATTCAGGTCAAGTAATAATGGTGAGCAATCCTTCATCATTGGAATAAATTGCTCGTAGCCCACCCACGCGGAGTCAAACAGAATATAGTCGCAAAGATGACCAATTTTATCCACCACCTGACGGGCGTTATAAATGGTACCGTCATAGGTACCCAGTTGGATAATCGCCAGACGGAATGGACGTGCTTCGTTAGCGCGCTCAGGTGCGACGCTACGTATCTGTTCACGCAGGTATTTTTCTTCAAAACAGTGGGCGTCAATACCGCCGATAAAGCCAAACGGGTTGCGGGCAGTTTCTAGGTAGACCGGAGTTGCCCCTGCTTGAATCAGTGCGCCATGGTGGTTGGATTTATGGTTATTACGGTCAAACAGCACCAGATCACCCCGGGCCAGCAGCGCATTGGTTGCCACTTTATTCGAGGCTGAAGTCCCGTTTAGAACGAAATAGGTTTTGTCGGCATTAAAGACTTTGGCTGCATGTTTTTGTGCATCACAAGGTGCGCCTTCATGAATAAGCAAGTCACCTAATTTGACGTCAGCATTACACATATCAGAGCGGAAAATAGTTTCGCCGTAGAAGTCGAAGAATTGGCGACCCGCAGGATGTTTACGGAAGAATTGTCCCCCCTGATGCCCTGGGCAGGCAAAGGTAGAATTCCCCATTTCGACATATTTTTTTAATGTGCTGAAGAACGGCGGCAGCAGATCTTTTTCATATTTTTCTGCCGCTGATTCCAGTTGTTTTCCATAAAAATCAGTGTTGTCACCGCAGAGTTCAAATACCCCATTTAATGAGGGTAATACGTCAGTATTAAGCTCTTCTTCACAGCAAACCGCCGCAAAAATTGGGATCTCTAGTCCCAATGCATGAATGCTATCAATGACACCATTATTAATGTCCTGAACCGAAAGTACGACAGCGGCAATATCGGTAAAGTCGGTATGTAAAACATCCACGATTTCGCGCTGTGATTCAAAGCAGGGGATCGCTGAAACGCTGGAAGCAATATTTAACTTCTTCATTTATTTTTCTCTCTTATTTTATTTAGGGTATATAAACCCGTCCAACATTTTTGCAAGTTGGATTTAGTTTCTTAATAAATTCTGTGTATAGCAGCCCGTATCAATGAATTAATATTCATTAATAAATCGTCTGCTTTTCTGCGCAACACTTTGCCATTATGTAAAACAATAACTAAATTTCAGGCGCAGTGATCCTCATGTCATTTAGCATTTATGACAGAGGTGACATTAATTTTTTACGGGATAGCTATGTTTCTGCTGAAAGACTTAAAACACCAGCCAATAGAGATTGAGTCATAATTAGCAACAATCTGTTAGGCGTAGAAATATTACTGAGTGTTAGTCTTTTCGGAGAACGCAGACAATAGTTAACATCACGCAAAGTTCAAAAATCACTTTTCGTTTTTGTCACCTATTGCGCATAGACAATGACTATCCAATAAAAACGGATGCCATCGCAAGAGGGGTATTATCTAAAATGAAAATAGGAAAAGCTAAAATAACTACGGTGTGCTGGCATCATTAAATGCGTTGTCCGCCTTATATGCGCCATTTTCTTGTTGTTATTTTCCATTTGCGTAAGATCTCTGTTTTTTTAAACAAATTTTGGTTTTAAACAAGGTTTTCGTTTTAAGCAAGATTGCCAAAAAACGAGCTGATGGCGGCTATTCTAGTCATAACACTTATTCATTCTGTGACTCAGGTCATGTTTTTATTCTATTTTAAAATACACTTTGACTAAAAAATGAATAAATAATCGATTTTATTCGTTTTAAACGGTTTTTATTCAAAACTGTACTGTAAGTTATGCAAAACAGTCGGGTTATATTTAACACCAAGGATACATTGGCCGGCTTATTATTATCCAACATGAGCAATGAGAGCGGGTTCTTAATATATTTTGTATTTTATTTGTTAATCCATAATTATTTGTTACATCCTCAGTTATACGTAAAATTTGCATATAAATTCATAATTATCTTATGCAGTAAATGTTAGCTAAATCACGTTATTAGGCACTTTATCGCCATAGACCCTATTATCAGGGAGGATATGCTGAGAAAGATCCCCTGATCAGCGATAAGTGCGGGAAAAACGCGGCAAGGGCTGCCCCGACATGAATAAGGTTAACTGAATAGTGGTGGGCATCGCCGCAGACCTGCGCGTGGAGGCGAAGTTGGGGTACACTCAAGGCAGTTTTTATGCTGGAAGGTGTTGTGAATAATGCGTGCCGTGAATTCGCCTGATGATTTATCAATAATTATCCGTTTCTTACGCCAGCAGCATGTGCTGACGCTGTGCGCTGGCAGCGGTATAGATATGTGGTGCGCCAACTGCTTTTACGTCTTCGATGATGTGCAGATGGCGCTTTATCTCATGACCGAAAAGCACACCCGCCACGGCGAACTGATGCAGATTAATCCGCAGGTGGTCGGCACTATTGCTACTCAGCCGCGCACTGTTGCCCTCATCAAAGGCATCCAATATCGCGGTGAAATCGCCGTGTTAAGTGGCGATGCTGAGCAAGCTGCCCGTCAGCGCTACTGCCGCCGTTTCCCGGTGGCAAAAGTCGCCTCCGCCCCTCTCTGGCAGCTCAATCTGCTGGAGGTCAAAATGACCAATAATACGCTGGGTTTTGGCAAGAAGCTCTTTTGGAACGCATCTCCTTCGTCCTTGAAATAAGAGGGGTGTTAGCTTCGTTCACTCACCCGAATCACTTAGCTATCTAAGCTCATCGGGATGAATTCACTTGCTGCCTACCTATCACTTCAATGACTTCGGGCAGGGTGACTGTTTTTCTTTCGGTGCTATGTCATAGTGTTTCTGGTATGTATTATTAATAACAATTTATTGGGTGATTGCTTCCGCGAGTTGGGAGGCGTTAGCGTTCTATTGGGAGGTCAGATGGCGAAGGTACTATTACTGGGCGCAAGTGGCCTGGTGGGCGGCGAATTACTGCGCCTGTTACGTTTGGATGCCCGAGTGACATCCATCATTGCACCTACCCGCAAGCCATTGCCCGCCATGAATAAACTGACCAATCCGCAGGGTGAGAATATCGGCGAAGTGCTGAAAACACTGCATGATCCGGTGGATTTGGTGTTCTGTTGTCTGGGCACCACCCGTAAACAAGCGGGCAGTCAGGCGGCATTTCGTCAGGTGGATTATCGGCTGGTGCTGGCGACGGGCGAAACGGGTCTGCGCTTGGGTGCACGGCATTTTCTGCTGGTGAGCGCGATGGGGGCTAACCCACACTCTTGGCTGTTTTATAACCGCACCAAAGGCGAAGCCGAGCGGGATTTACAGGCTCAGGGCTGGCCGCAACTCACCATTGCTCGCCCCTCGATGCTGGCAGGTCAGCGGGCCAAGCCCCGATTAATGGAGAGTCTCAGCGCGCCGCTGTTTGCGCTACTGCCCGATAAGTGGCGGTTGATTAAAGCCAAACATGTGGCGCAAGCCCTATTGGATCAGGCTTTTGCACCACCGAAGGCCGGGGTGACGATTTTGTCGTCAGCCGAGATGCAGCGCTAATTAGGGCAAGGCGATGGTCTGATTATCGTGGGCGATGGTTACTCCTGCGGGGAGTGAGTTGTCGAGTAGCCACCTATCAAGTTGGTGACTGATGTGGGTCAACAGCAGGGCGGTTGGCATCAATAGATCACCAATAGCCAGTGCCATTGTAATGTCATTGTGATTGCGGGGCGGCGGAATTTGAGGTGGATGGCTGCAATCCATCACCAGTAAATCAATGTTTTTGCTGGCAAGAAACAGGGCGCTGTCGGCGGGTAGCCCGATAGTGTCGGTCAGGTAGGCAAGAGTCCGGTTGTGGCTTTGTAGCAAGTAGCCGAAGGTGATTTTGGAGTGATTTAGCGGCACCGGAGTCACCTGTAGCTGACCAAATCGAACCGAATGAAATGCCCGCAATGGCGGCTGAAATGCCAGTATTCCGGGGTGTTTATAGAGATCATCGCAGCCGTCGGGATCGGGCGGCCCGTAGACCGGGATCGAATTTCCGCACCCCCAACGCAACGGAAATAGCCCCTGAACGTGATCCATGTGGTAATGTGTAAGCAAAAAACGCTGAATTTCCCCCGCAGCAAACTGCTGATCCAGTGTCGGCAATCCGGCATCAATTAAGGTCGTTTCCTCCCGATAGCGCAACATGGCACTGCACGGTTTTCGCCTCAATGCGGGCTGCGCTCTGGCGTTGACACAAATCACACAGTCGCAACCAAATACCGGTATCTGTTGGGCGCATCCCGTACCTAACAATGTTAGCTCCATTTTTGCCCCCCAATGCCATCGCCTGAGGCGGGATGAGTGGCCAGTAAATGCTGCAACTGCTCCAGCGTCTGCTGTAACTCACCATCATTGCAGAGTTGCAAACAGTTCACCGGCAATTGCTGCTGGTAGTGCTGTGCCCGTTGTAAGCGCTCACTGATTTGCTCACTGTTTTCCCGTCCGCGCTGCTGCAATCGCAGTGCCAGAATGGGGGGGGAGACGGTCAGGCACAGGGGCAGTAATTGGCCGGGATAGCGCCGCTCGACCTCCGGTAAGTAGGCTCTGGAGCCATTCACCATCACATCCAGCCCGTGCTGTAACCAGAAATCGATCTCAATACCCACCCCATAGTGGTGCTGATGCGCCTGCCAATACAGGGCGAACAATCCTTGTTCTACTCGCAGGAGAAACTCTTGCTCACTCAGCGCGATATGATTTTCCGCTCCGGCATGGGCCTCGCGGGTGATATAGCGGTGAGCCACGATGATATTCGTCGGTTTTCCCGCCCGCAACGCTGACAATAGGCAATCCTTGCCTGCGCCAGAGGCTCCCATCAGATAGATTAATCGCGCCATCAGAACACCTGTACTCCCTGACGCCAGACGTTTTGCACGTAAATATGCTTGCTCTGTACACCCTGATGCTCACGCGCCAGAATCACATCTGCCCGTTTACCTTCCGCAATAACCCCGCGATCTCCCAGCCCTAGGGCATTCGCGGGATTACGCGTCACCAGACTGATGGCTTGCGGCAAGGTGAAGTGGTTTGTTTCGTCATCCGCGATACGGAATGCGGCATCCAGCAAGCTGGCGGGGTAATAATCAGACGATAAGATATCCAATACGCCCAGTGATGCCAGTTGGTGCGCGGCGACATTGCCTGAATGGGAGCCGCCGCGGACAATGTTCGGCGCACCCATCAAGACGTGCAACCCCTGTTGGTGGGAGGCGCTGGCCGCTGCCTCGGTGGTCGGAAACTCGGCGATCACACTGCCCAGCGCTTGGGACTCCGCCACATGCTCGGCGGTTGCATCATCATGGCTGGCGAGCGGGATGCCCAACTGACGACATTGCGCGGCAATGGCGGCTCGATTCGGTGCTGACCAACGGGCTGACAGAGTGACTTGCTCCTCCTCAAATTCCGCCATTTTCTGGTCGTTAAGGTGATATTTACCCTGATAATACTCTCGATATTTGGCCCGAGAGGCGAACTGGCGCTGGCCCGGCGAGTGATCCATCAGCGACACCAGTGACAGCTCCGGCTGCATCATCAACTCTTCAAACAGTGGCAGAGTGCTTTCATGAGGTAATTCACAGCGCAAATGAATCCGGTGTTCAGCGCGGTTAAGCCCCGCCCGCTGGCTCTCCACCACCGCATTAATCATTTTTTGCAGGTTATCCAGCCGATGGCCTCCATCGCGTACATCACCGACCGCAACTGCATCCAGCACGGTAGTGATTCCGCAGGAGATCATCAGTGCATCGTGACTGCTCATCGCCGAATGGGCGGGCCAATCGACATTGGGACGTGGGGTGAAGAATTTGTCCAAATTATCGGTATGCAGCTCGATCAACCCCGGCAACAGCCAGCCATTTTGTCCATCTATCGCCGCTGAAAGTTGGGTTGGGCGATCACTATAGCTGCGGATCACACCACTCTTGATTTCCAGTGATCCATTGACCACCTGATCTTCCAGAATAAGATTGACGTTGTTGAGGATCATGCTGAGATCTCCGTGCTGACATAAGAGGGCGGCGGTGTCATCACTAGCAAGCGGTCACTGACATGGTTGCGCACGCCTTCATCGTGGAATATCCCAACAATGGCGGCACCGCGCTGCTTGGCTTCATCAATCAGGCTCATAACCGCCGCGCTGTTGCTGCTATCCAGTGATGCGGTGGGTTCATCCAGCAGCAAAATGGGGTAATCCACAATAAAACCACGGGCAATATTGACCCGTTGCTGCTCGCCGCCGGAGAAGGTGGAGGGGGCCAGATCCCACAACCGTGGCGGGACATTCAGGCGCGTCAACAGATCCTGCGCCCGTTGCTGGCAAACTTGGCGATCGACACCTAACTCCAGCAGCGGTTGCATCACCACATTCAAGGCGCTGATCCGTGGGATCACCCGCAAGAACTGACTGACCCAACCCACAGTATGACGGCGCACGGCCATGATTTGCCGCGCTTCAGCGGCCACCATATCCAGCCACTCTCCCTGATGTTTGACCCAGATATGGCCGCTGTCAGGCAGATAGTTGGCATATAAAGAGCGTAGCAGAGTGGACTTACCGCTGCCGGAATGGCCGTGCAACACCACACATTCGCCGCCGCTCACCTCAAGGGAGGTTTGGTGCAGGACTGGCAGGCGAATGCCGTGCTGGTGGTGCAGCACGAAGGTTTTACTGAGATTTTCAACTCTAAGTTGTAGGGGGGTCATAGTAAGCTCTCACTCAGTTTTGTAAGACCGATGAAACCAGTAGCTGGGTATAGGGGTGGTGAGGATCGTCCAGCACGCGGTCGGTGAGGCCGCTTTCGATCACTTGGCCCTCTTTCATCACCAGCAGACGGTGGGCCAGTAGGCGAGCGACGCCGAGGTCGTGGGTGACAATCACCACGGCGAGCTGCATCTCCACCACCAGACTGCGCAGTAAATCCAGCAGCCGTGCTTGTACCGAGACATCCAGCCCGCCAGTGGGTTCGTCCATAAACACCAGCTTCGGGTGGGTTACCAAATTGCGGGCAATTTGCAGCCGCTGTTGCATGCCGCCGGAGAAGGTGGTGGGGAGGTCATCCAGACGGGAGAGCGGGATCTCGACATCTTCCAGCCAGCGGCCGGCTTGTTGGCGAATCTCGCCGTAATGGCGCTGGCCGACAGCCATTAAGCGCTCGCCGATATTACCGCCCGCCGAGACGTGCGGCCGCAAGCCGTCCAAGGGATGTTGATGCACCACACCCCATTCGGTGCGCAGTAAACGGCGACGCTGACTCTCGGTCATCTGATATAAATCAAGGGATTGCTGCGGGTCAGGGCAGTAAATAATCTGCCCCTGTTGCGGGGCGAGCCGCGCCGAAATGGACTTCAGCAGGGTGGTTTTCCCCGAGCCAGACTCACCGACAATCCCCAAAACTTCGCCAGGATAGAGCTGGAACGAGACATCACTGAACCCCTTGCCTGGTGCATACAGATGGGTGAGATTCTCCACCGACAACAGCGGATGGGCGGCGGGGGCTGAAACAGCACGTGCTGAGATCATCGGATATTTACCTCATGTGGCGGGCTATCTTGGGCGGCTATCTGCGCCAGTTGTTGCTGGCAGAAATCGGTATCTGAGCAAACAAACATCCGGCTGCCCTGATCATCCATCACCACCTCATCAAGATAGCTGTGACGCGATCCACACAGGGCGCAGGGGTGATCCCACTGCTGCACGGTGAAGGGGTGATCGTCGAAATCCAGACTCTCCACTTTGGTAAAGGGCGGCAGGGCATACAGGCGCTTCTCGCGACCCGCCCCAAACAGTTGCAGGGCGGGCATCATGTGCATTTTGGGATTATCAAATTTCGGGATGGGTGAGGGGTCCATGACGTAGCGATCATTCACTTTGACCGGATAGGCATAGGTGGTGGCGATATGGCCATAGCGGGCGATATCTTCGTACAGCTTCACCTGCATCACGCCGTACTCCTCGAGCGCGTGCATTTTCCGTGTTTCGGTTTCCCGTGGCTCGATAAAGCGCAGCGGTTCAGGGATCGGCACTTGGTAGATCAGAATCTGATCTTCGGCCAGCGGCGTTTCAGGAATGCGGTGTCGGGTTTGGATCAGGGTGGCATCGGTGGTTTTTTCCGTGGTGGCCACGCCGCTAACCCGCTGGAAGAAGCGGCGGATCGACACCGTATTGGTGGTGTCATCAGCCCCTTGATCAATCACTTTCAGCACGTCCGAACGGCCAATCAAGCAGGCGGTGAGCTGAATGCCGCCAGTGCCCCAACCATAAGGCATCGGCATCTCACGCCCCGCAAATGGCACCTGATAACCGGGGATTGCCACCGCTTTCAGCAGGGCGCGGCGCAAGGTGCGCTTGGTCTGCTCATCCAGATAGCCCAGATTGTAACCGGCGAGAACCTCAGTCATGGTGCGGCTCCTCTGCTTGGGCGGAAGATGGCTCTGCGCAGGAGAAGTGCTCACGGCGCAGGCGTTTCAGCAGCTCCAACTCCGCCTGAAAATCGACGTAATGGGGCAGTTTGAGGTGCGAGACAAATCCGGCGGCTTCGACATTATCCGCGTGGGCCAGCACAAACTCCTCATCTTGCGCCGGACTGGTGACGCTCTCGTCATATTCGCGGCTTTGCAGGGCGCGGTCCATCAGTGCCATCGACATGGCTTTGCGCTCGCCACGACCAAACACCAAACCGTAACCTCGGGTAAAGTGCGGCGGTTCGGCGGCGGGATCGACAAAACCATTCACCATTTCGCATTCGGTCAGCAGGATCTCGCCAATGTCGATAGCAAATCCCAGCTCTTCCGGCTGGATGGAGATGGTCAGGTCACCGCTACGAATTTCGGCGGCAAAGGGGTGGGTGCGGCCATAACCGCGCTGGGTGGAGTAACCCAGCGCCAGCAGAAAACCTTCGTCACCGCGCACCAGTTGTTGCAGCCGCGCCGAGCGGTTGCAGGGGTAAACGGGCGGATGGCGGGTGATATCTTCCGGCGGCGCGCCGTCATCTTGCTCAGCGTGCGCGAGCTGCTCTTGCGCCAGTAAATCAAATACATGGGCGCAATTATTGCGCAATAAATCATCCGACTGTGCTGCGCCAGCGCGCGGGGCCAGCGGTGCATCACCGGAGGCCAGCAGGGTGAAATCCAGCAGCCGATGGGTGTAATCGTAGGTCGGGCCGAGCACCTGACCACCGGGCAAATCTTTGTAAATCGCCGAGATACGCCGCTCCAGCCGCATGTTTTCTGTCGCCAGCGGCAGGCTGACCGCGAGGCGCGGCAAGGTGGTGCGGTAGGCACGCAGTAAGAAAATGGCTTCGACCAGATCACCGCTGGCCTGCTTAATGGCTAATGCGGCCAGTTCACGATCGTAGATGCCCCCTTCGGTCATCACCCGATCCACTGCCAGCCCTAACTGTTGCTCGATTTGCTCGCAATCGATCGCCGGGATCTGGCTATCACCGCGCCGCTGGTGTTCCAGCAATTGATGGGCGGCCGCAATGGCTTTTTCGCCCCCTTTGACTGCAACGTACATCAGCACACCTCCACATGGGTGGTTCGTGGGATCGCCATCAGGGTCTCACCACAGGTCAACAGAAAATCGAGGCCCGCAGGGAATATGGCGGGGCGGTTAAGCAGGTACTCCAGCACGACGGCAGGCAGTTGCGGCGCAATCGAGCGGCTGTGTTCAATGCCCGGCCCGCGCAGCCGTAAAGGCGTACCGTGATGCAGACTGTCAGTTTGAATCAACACCGTGGTGGCGTGTTCTGGTGAGAATTCGTCACCGACTGGGCAGGCGGCCAGTTGCGCTGCGGTGACCGCCTCACTAAATAGTGCAAAGCTGACTGTGGCACTGCTAGCCGCCAGTGGTGCTCCGGTATGAAAGCGCAGATTGTGTTGCACTGCGTCACTGCTCAGTGCGCCATCCAGATAGAGTGGCGTCTCTTGATCCGCCAGTGTCAGCAGAATCGCGGTGGTGGCGGGATTCAGCGGCTGCCAGCCAGTGACAGAGGGCAGCGCGACCAGCACACCGGGTTCGCTCAGCGCCTTGAGAATGCGGCGAAAAGTGTGCTGGGCATCGTCAACGGGGTGGGCAAAATGGGGAAATAAGTTCATCAGTCTTCACCTCGCACCAAGGTGAAAAAATCGACTTTGCTAGAGGCGATAGCGCGAGCGCGGAGCTGTCGCCGCTCCTGCTGGACCGCCGCCAGTGGATAAACCACCGTTTTTAGCAGCAGTTCGCTTAGGCCCGCCGGTTTATTATTCAGGGTGGACATTTGCAGTAAAGCATCCAGCAGTGCGCAGAGTTCCGCGTGGGGCTTATTGCGCCCGGCAATGTAACTGTAGCCATAAATATCGGCGCTGTTATTCAGCTTGATGACTGCGCGGGTAATGGTCATATCGCCGAGAATAAATCGGCGGCCAGTGGCCCCCATTCTGGCCTGTAATTGATTCAAGCCAATCTCCGGGGCGCGAATGACTTGATACGCCGGGGATAGGTTTAGTTGCTGCCAGTGGGCGAGAAGTTCAGCCGGTTGGCTGTGCGCCAACACTGACATCCAGCCCTGCCGAGTGGTTGAGGTGCTTTCCATTCAGTGCTCCATGGTCAGTTCAATCATGTCAGCACGGGTCAGGCTGACGGAGTATTCCGCCACCTGTTGGCTATCGACACCGATATTTAAGGTGCGCACACACAGCAGCGGCGCATGGGTGGCAATTTCCAGCAAGCGGCTCTCTTTGGCCTGCGCACGGCGTGCACTGATGCGGGTCTGGCTGCGGCTTAGCGGGTGTTGCAGATGCTGCGTGATGAATTGATGTAGCGAGCCAGAGTTGAACTGCTGTAGCGCGGGCCACCAACTCAAGTCTGGCAGATAGTGATCGATCACGCAGACTGGCACGCCATTCACTCGTCGTAGGGTGCGTAAATGGATAACCGGGGTGCCCTCTTCCAGCGAGAGTGCTTTAGCGACATGCTCGACACAAGGGCGCAAGACGGCTAGTAAGCGCTCACTGGTGGGGTCGCTGCCCTGATCAAGTAAGTTTTGGCTAAAGCGCGCATTGGCATGAAGTGGATAGTCATAGGGGCGCATCAACACCAAAATGCCGATGCCCTGACGGCGTTGCAGCCAACCGCGCTCAACTAACTCATCAACGGCACGACGCAAAGTATGGCGGTTAACCTGATAACGATCAGCCAGTTGCTGCTCAGGAGGTAGGTAATCACCACAGCGGTAGGTGCCACGCAGCTCTTGCTCTAGCTGGGCCGCAATTTGTTGATAGCGGGTGGGGAAACTGGTCGGTGGTCTAGATAAGTTCATGGCAGATATATCCTCTCTCAGCACCATCACCCCTGACGACCCGATGAGATGAAGCAGTAGAGAGCGTCCAACGGGCGAGCAGTGAGGTGATTGTCATGGCGATAACCAGTAAGTGATCTCACCGTTATGCTGGCTTTGCTTCATGACAGTAGGGTTAAGCGGAGATGGCGCTACGATGAATTTTTAGGGCGACACAGCAGTTTTCGTGGGCGCAAAAGTGAGCTGATTGCAAGAAAAATATTTATCACATTATCAATCTGATAGATGTCCATTCGGCAATTAATTGCATTAAACATAAAATAAACATTAATGCAACTTGAGGGAAACATAAGTATCTCTTACAATTAAGTGACGCCACCGTGGCGTTCTCTCTGAGGGTTTATACTATGCGCCCTAATAATATTAGCCATCTGAGCAAGATAAGTCTGGCCATATTGCTTGCTTGCTCTCTTGCAGCTTGTAGCGGAAGTGGCGGCGGCTCCCACAATGCGGCGAAGACGAATTCAGGCCAGACAACGGGTGACTCAGGGACGGGCGGCGGAACTGGCGGAGGTACTGGTGGAGGCACGGGAGGCGGCACTGGAGGCGGTTCTGGCGGAGGTACGACAACCAGTAACTCTCCGGTCGGCAATGTTGTCAGTGGCGTCGGTAATGCGGTGGATGGTGTCGGTAATACCGTCAGCGGTGTGGTCACTCAAACACCAGTGGGCAGCTTGCCTGTGGTCGGCACGGGTCTGGTCACCGTGGTTGATAGCGCGGGTAATGCCGTCAGTGATGTCGGGACCGGATTACAGACCGGTGTCGGTCAATTGGGAAATAATCCTAATGCATTAGGGACGACCGCAGCCGGAGTACCGAAAGCGGTGGCTGATGTCGGCACCGGGGTTTCAGGATTAGGCGGCACAGTTTCAGGTATCGGCACCAATACGCCATTGGCGGGTGTGACCGGAACTGCGGGCGGCTTGGTGGATAAGACCGGAGGCGCAGTCAACGCCATTGGCAATGGACTGGCGCAAGATCTGCAAACTGGGACCACCAGCAAGTTGACCACGGCAGCAACCGGGATCGTGACGCCAGTAGTGGGTCAGGTACAGGGCATTACACAATCTGTCGGTGCCACCACCGGGGTGGGTACACCTGTGAATAACTTGCTGACCACTGTGGGCGGGAGTGTGACCGCCACTGGGACTCAAGTGGGTAGCAGCTCACCGGCTTTAGCGGGGGTAGGCCAAGTGTTGCAAGGCACGGGTCAGGCGGTGTCGAGTACTGGCGGTCTGGTCTCTTCACCCACCTCAACAGGTGGCTCTAATGGCCTGTTGTCTGGGGTTAATAACACGGTTGGCGGTGTCACTGGCGGATTAACCGCAGGGGCTTCAGCTTCGGCCAGCGCGAGTGCCAGTGGTGGATTGGGCGGGTTATTGAAACCGAAAACCTACTAAGCCATCGCGAGATTAGCTCCCCTGCTTATTCTCAGGGGAGCGTCTCATTTAAAGATAATAAAAATAGACTATTAAAATTATAATATTGTGTGCGCCTAAGGAAATATTCTATGAATAATAGAGCGTGGCTATTATTGTTCTTGGGGTGGCAATACAGTGCATGGGCGAATACCGTGCCGATGTTAATCGATCCCAATAACCCCTCAAAAATATCTCGTGATATCACGAAACCACAACTCACCCGACCCGCTCGACCCGCACCACCGGTTATTTCCCCCCCGGCACCCGGCCCTAAATTAACACTCGATACACTGATTGATGTGAAAAATATTGAGTTTATCGGTGGCACCCAATATGACATTCAACAGCTTCGTGAGCCATTTAATGCTTATATTGGCAAAAAAGTGCCATTAAAGAGTTTGCTGGTGGCAACGCAGTCTATTACTCAGCGCTATCAGAAAGACGGTTTTGTGCTCTCCTATGCTTATTTGCCCTCCGACAATTTCGCCAATGGCACATTAAAAGTCGGATTGGTTGAAGGTTATATCGCGAACACCCGTATTCAAAGTGATAATACGATGATAGGCCGCTGGCTGACCAAGCTGTCCCAGCGCATTATGGCAGAGAAGCCGCTGACGCTGGATACCTTCGAGCGCTACAATATTTTGATGACTCGTACACCGGATACTAAAGTGATCGCCACAGCGAAAAATCCAGATAATATTTATGGTGCGACATTATTGGATATTAAAGCTGACCATCCGCGTTATTGGAATGTGACTACCGCACTGGATAGCCGCAAAGGGGTATACAGTGGGGTGCTTAATGCGACCTTAAGTGGTTTTACCCCCTATGCTGAGCAATTGGGTATCGCCACACTATTACCGCTTAATAATAAAAATAGAGATCAATATCTAGGGATAAACTACCAACAATATTTAGGCAGTGATGGCTTATTGCTGCAAACCCGTGGCAGTTATTATAAGCAGGCCCCGAAAGATTATACGGATTTACTGACTATCTACCCCGAGAATATCACCTTAGCCGCTCGCACTGAGCAGGTGCAATATACCGGCGGCGTAGTATTAAGTTATCCATTGGTATTAACCCGTAAACGGCAATGGACAGTAAGTGGTGGGCTGGATTATCTGGAAAAAAGTTTTACCCTGAAGCAACGCGCCAGACTGAATAGCCAAAATAATTTATTGGTCGATTTGGAAGACAATAATCAGCGAATGCATTATCCAGCCGCCGAATTGGCATTGACTGGGTATCGTGAATATACGAAAGCCTATTGGAGCACCCGCGCCAGTGTGCGCCAAGGGGTCAATGGTGCGCTGGCGGGCAGCTCTGTTCCTTGGGGGGACTTAGGTTTTACCCGCTGGAAACTCACTGGCGATGGGGCTTATCTGATGGATGAAAAATGGCGCTTAAGTGCGGCGGTGGAAGGCGATTGGTCGGATAATGATTTGCCGGAACCTGAGCAGGTGACGTTCGGCGGGATCAGGTTTGGCCGGGGTTATCCAGACAGCGAAGCGATGGGCGATTACGGCTATGGTGGGCAGGTAGAAATGCGCTATATACACAATCGTGAAAAGGGAAATTGGTTGAAAACCGTCCAGCCTTACGTGGTCGTGGATACCGCCCACACGGGGTACAACTCGGCTATCTTCCCGTCTAAGAAGCTGGCTTCCTATGCCGTGGGGGTGACGTTTAGTGATAACAAACACTATTCGCTATCACTGGAAGGGGCAAGGCCGATTGGCGACCTGCCCAGTGACAGTAGCCGCCGAGATTGGCGGTTTAATGCCACATTAACCTATAACTTTGCCAATTGATTTAAGGCTATCTGACTTGCTAGCGAAATGACTTGTTAACGCAAATAGTGAATCATCTGATTGCCGCTGCCGCGCCAGATAAGGGAGGGATCTTTTAGATCCTGCACGAATTTGCCATCGACAAGCACGTTAATGAGATCAACTATTTGTTGTTGCTCGTCAGTCAGTTCATCGAGTGTATAGCCCGTCCAGACCCAGATATCTTTGCCATCACACTCATCACGCACGCGTTTGACCAGTTGCAAGATAGCGGACACATTTTGCGGGTGTAGTGGATCGCCGCCGGAGAGGGATAGCCCCTGACGCGGGATACGGGAGTCATTCAGATCAGCGATGATCCGATCCTCCACTTCTGGGGTAAACGGCTTACCGGAATTCAATCGCCAAGTACTTTTGTTATAACAGCCCACACACTCGTGCACACAGCCGGAGACGAACAGGGTGCAGCGAGTGCCGGGGCCGTTGATGACGTCGACCGGGTAGTATTGATGAAAATTCATATAATTTGGGTAATTCCGTGTTACAGGGAGCAATTTCACACCGAGAATCAGCCCAGTTGCCCGCTTGCCAAATGTTTCACTCGGCGTTTGACCTCTTCTTGCTTACCAGCATTGAATGGTCGTGCATCGGGGCTGCCCAGATAACCACACACCCGGCGGGTGACTGACACTTTCGACGGCTCGTGGTTACCGCATTTCGGGCAGGTGAAGCCTTTGCTGGTGCAGGAGAACTCGCCAGTAAAGCCGCATTCGTAGCACTCATCAATCGGCGTGTTGGTGCCGTAATAGGGGACTCGGCTGTAGCTGTAGTCCCAGACATCTTCCAGCGCCCGCAAGTTATGCTGCAAGTTAGGGTACTCGCCGTAACAGATGAAACCGCCGTTAGCCAATGGCGGATAGGGCGCTTCGAAATCCAGTTTGTCGTAGGGATTCACTTTCTTCTCGACATCCAGATGGAAGCTATTGGTGTAGTAACCTTTGTCTGTCACGCCCTCGACCACGCCAAACTCAGCGGTATCAAGGCGGCAGAAGCGATCACACAGATTTTCACTTGGCGTGCTGTACAGGCTGAAGGCGTAGCCGGTTTCCTCTTTCCAGCTATCGGTGGCTTGTCTCATACGCTCAACGATCGCCACGGCTTTTTC